>JAAFHX010000180.1:0-3522 GCA_013297695.1 Rhodobacterales bacterium
TGCTGGTCTATCTGACCATCGCCAAGCGCAGGGGCGCGTTTGATGCGCTTTGACATCACGGATGCCCGGCGCCCGCCGATCAGCCTGACCATTGCCGCGATCCTGGGCCTGCTCTTCCTGCACCTGCCGATCCTGCTGATCTTCCTCTATGCCTTCACCACCGAGGAACGCACCTACCAGTTCCCGCCGCCGGGCCTGACGCTGCAATGGTTCGGCGTCGCCTGGAACCGCGAGGACATCTGGCCGCCGCTTTACCTGTCGCTGAAGGTCGCCGCGATCTCGACCGCGCTGGCGCTTGTGCTGGGCACGCTGGTGGCGGCCGCCATGAGCCGCGCCAGGTTCTTCGGGCGCGAGCAGTTGTCGCTGCTGATCCTTCTGCCCATCGCGCTTCCGGGGATCATCACCGGCATGTCGCTGCGGTCGGCCTTTGACGTGATGGGCATTCCGTTTTCCACCTGGACCATCGTGCTGGGCCACGCGACGTTCTGCATCGTCATCGTTTTCAACAATGCCGTGGCGCGGTTCCGCAGGCTGTCGGGCAGCATCGTCGAGGCGTCGCTGGACCTTGGCGCGAACGGCTTTCAGACGTTTCGCCATGTCATCCTGCCGAACCTTGCCACGGCGCTGCTGGCGGGGGGGATGCTGGCCTTCGCATTGTCCTTTGACGAGGTGATCGTGACCACCTTCACCGCAGGCCAGCAATCGACCCTGCCGATCTGGATGCTCAACGAACTGGTGCGCCCGCGTCAGCGCCCGGTGACGAATGTGGTGGCCATCGTGGTCTTTGCGACGACCTTCGTGCCGATCCTGCTGGCCTATTACCTGACGCGCGGCGGCGACGATACGGCGGGCGCGGGCAAGTAGCGGCAGGCCCCGTTGCGCGCCGGGGGCGACCAGCGCACGGCGGGGGTACCGGGCCTTCACCATTGCTTCCTAGCGTCCGGGGCGGAACCAACTCGCGGAGATTGCCCCATGTCCGACCTGTCGCCCATCCTGTCGCTGCCTTACATCATGCCGTCGCAGGCGCAAAAGCATGTCACCCACAACGAGGCGATCCGCCTTCTGGACCTGATGGTGCAGATGACGGTGGCCGACCGGACGCGGTCGATGCCGCCGGATGCGCCCGCCATCGGGGCGCGGCATATCGTCGGGTCGTCGCCGGCGGGGGACTGGGCGGGGCAGGCGGGCCGGATCGCCCTGCGCGAAGAGAATGCCTGGGCCTTCTTTGCGCCGCAGGAAGGCTGGCGCGCGCAGGTGCTGGCCGAGGGGCGCGATGTGGTGTTCGACGGAACAGCCTGGATCGCGCCGACCGACCGCCCGCTGCGGGTGCCGCAACTGGGCGTGAATGCCGCGTCGGATGCCGTCAACCGGCTGGCAGTGTCGGCTGCGGCCACGCTGCTGACCCATGAGGGCGCGGGCCATCAGGTCAAGATCAACAAGTTCTCGGCCGCCGACACGGCCAGCCTGCTGTATCAGACCAACTGGTCCGGCCGCGCCGAGATCGGACTTGCGGGCGGCGATGACCTGACGGTGAAGGTCAGTGCCGATGGCTCAACCTTTGTCGAGGCGCTGCAGGTGGCCGCCGATACGGGGGCGGTGCGCCTGTCGGTGGGTGCGCTGGTGCCGGATGGCACGGCAGCGCTGCCGGGAATCCGATTTTCGGCCGACCCGGATACCGGGGTGCGCCGCGCGGGGACCAATCAGATCGGGTTCGTCGCGGGCGGCGTGCAGCGGGCCAGCCTGAGTGCAGGCACCCTGCAGGTTGACGTGCCGGTGACCGGCAGCGCGGTGCAGACCGGCAGCCACGACATCACGGCGGGGCGCCTGGCCCGTACCTTTGCGTCGGGCGGGGTTTTCGGGTGGGGCGTGGCGCAGGGCGGTTCCCTGGGCACCGCGCTGACCGATGCGAACGGGGCTGTCGTGTCGGGGCTTTACGCCACTTCGGCCACCACGCTGAACCTGCCGCCGGTTCCGGCGGGAACGCAGGTGGGTCTGCTGGAAGTGCTGGCCGGATCGGGCGGCGATGCGCTGCACCAGCGCTGGACCGCAAATTCCGCCAACGGCAACCTCCGCACCTGGCAGCGGCGCAGTCTGGGCGGTGTCTGGCAGGCCTGGGCACTGATCTTCAACCAGTCCACCGTTCTGGGCACCGTCTCGACCGTGGCGGGGCAGCCGACGGGGGCCGTGATCGAACGGGGATCGAATGCGAACGGCGAGTTCGTGCGCTTTGCCGACGGCACGCAGATCTGCACCCGCATCGGGCTGTCGGCAGCGGCCGTCTCGACGGCGCTCGGAGCGATGTTCCGGTCGGCAGATGTCGGCTGGACCTTTCCGGCCCCCTTTGCCCTTGCCCCCGCGGTCAGCGGACAGGCCGAGGATCTCGACACCTGGCTGACCGCCGCAACGCCCGGCACATCCAGTGTCACGCTGCGGCTGATGTCAGCCATCAGCAAGGCTGCGACGGGCCTTCGGGTCACGGCGACCGGTCGCTGGCTCTGATCTTGCCTTGCGCAAAGGCGGTCTGCGCCTTTGTTGCTCAAAAGAAGTACCGCGCAGGGGCATTCGGACAGGCCCGCCCCTGCGGGGATGACACGTCCGGGTTAAGTTGCTATGGGGCAGGCGGCAACTCTCTTGGAGATTGAACGGTGCAGATTGAAGACACTCCTCTGGCAGGCGTCCGCGTCCTCACGCCGCGCCGGTTCGGAGATGCCCGCGGATTCTTCAGCGAAAGCTGGAACCGCCGCCTGATGGCGGAACACGGCATGGACCATGATTTCGTGCAGGACAATCATTCTGTTTCGGCCCGGGTGAACACGGTCAGGGGGCTGCATTTCCAGGCACCGCCGTTTGCCCAGGCAAAGCTGGTGCGCTGCGGCAGGGGACGGCTGTTCGACGTGGCAGTGGACGTCCGCAGGGGCAGCCCGACCTACGGTCGGTGGTTCGGCATCGAACTCAGCTTTGAAAACGGCCGTCAGCTCATGATTCCGGCCGGTTTCCTTCATGGTTTCGCCACACGCGAGCCGGATACGGAAATCATATACAAGTGCACCGACTATTATTCGCCCACGGCGGATGGCGCAGTCCGGTTCGACGACCCCGACATCGGGATCGACTGGGGGCTCACCGGCGAGGCGATCCTGAGCGACAAGGATGCGGCAGCCCCGCTTCTGGCAGATTTCACGACCCCTTTTTCTTTCGAGGCCTGAGACATGAAGATCCTTGTGACGGGCGGCGCGGGCTTCATCGGCTCGGCCGTCGTGCGACATGCGGTCCGGGCGGGGCATCAGGTGGTGAACCTTGACGCGCTGACCTACGCCGCAAATCTGGACAACGTCCGCCCGGTGGCGAACAGTCCGAACTACAGCTTTGTCAGGGCCGACATCCGGGACCGCGCGGCCCTGGATGCCGTCTTTGCCGAACATGCGCCCGATGCGGTGATGCACCTGGCGGCAGAAAGCCATGTGGACCGGTCGATCGACGGGCCGGGCGATTTCATCGAGACGAACATCACCGGCACCTTCA
>JAAFHX010000180.1:3563-6445 GCA_013297695.1 Rhodobacterales bacterium
GTGGTCACCGGCACCTTCAACCTGCTGGAGGCCGCCCGCGCCTACTGGACCCGCCGTGGCCGTCCCGAAGGCTTCCGCTTTCATCACATCTCGACTGACGAGGTCTACGGCACACTGGGCGCAACCGGGCAGTTCACCGAAGACACGCCCTATGCGCCGAATTCGCCCTATTCCGCATCCAAGGCCGCGTCGGACCATCTGGTGCGCGCCTGGCACGAGACCTATGGCCTGCCAGTGCTGGTGACGAACTGCTCCAACAACTACGGCCCCTACCATTTCCCCGAAAAGCTGATCCCGGTCGTGATCCTCAAGGCGCTGGCGGGGGAACCGATTCCGGTTTACGGGGCGGGCGAGAACATCCGCGACTGGCTTTATGTCGAGGATCACGCGGATGCCCTTCTGACGGTGCTGGAAAAGGGTGCGGTCGGGCGGACCTACAACATCGGCGGCGAGAATGAACGGCGCAACATCGACCTCGTGCGCACGATCTGCGCGATCCTGGACGAAAAGCGCCCTGTGACCCGCCCCTATGCCGAACAGATCACCTTTGTCACGGATCGTCCGGGCCATGACCTGCGTTATGCCATCGATCCGACCCGCATCCGTACCGAACTGGGCTGGCGGCCGTCGGTCACGGTCGAGCAAGGGTTGGAACGTACGGTGCAATGGTATCTCGACAACGAGGACTGGTGGCGCCCCCTCCAGGAGCGTCGCGATGTAGGAAAGCGGCTGGGAGTGTCAGGATGAAACTTCTTGTTTTCGGATCGACGGGCCAGGTGGCCTGCGAGCTGCACCGGCTGGTACCGGAAGCGACGTTCCTGTCGCGCGCCGAAGCCGACCTCTCGGATCCGCCCTCCTGCGCCGCAGCGGTCATGGCATCGGGAGCCGACGCGGTGATCAATGCGGCCGCCTATACGGCCGTTGATCGGGCCGAAACCGACGAGGACGCCGCCGATCTGGTGAATGGCGAGGCCCCCGCCGCGATGGCCCGGGCGGCTGCGGAACTGGACATTCCGTTCCTGCACATCTCGACCGATTACGTGTTCAACGGCAGCAGCACCCGGCCCTGGCAACCGGATGACCCGACTGCGCCGCTGGGTGCCTACGGGCGGTCGAAGTTCCTGGGCGAACAGGGCATCCGCGCGGCGGGCGGCACCGCCGTCATCCTGCGCACATCCTGGGTGTTCTCGGCTTTCGGATCGAATTTCGTCAAGACGATCCGCCGCCTCGGCCAGACGCGCGACAGCCTGAACGTGGTGGCCGACCAGATCGGCGGCCCCACCGCCGCCCGCGACATCGCGTCCGCCCTGGTCGAGATCGCGGACCAGCTGCATGCGGGCAAGGGCGCGACCGGCACCTTTCACTATGCGGGCACCCCCGATGTGTCCTGGGCCGATTTCGCCCGCGAGATCTACCGTCAGGCCGGTCTGGCCACGGTGGTCAACGACATCCCGACTTCGGCCTACCCCACCCCCGCCGCGCGCCCGCTGAATTCGCGGATGGATTGCTCGCGGCTTCAGGCGGTCTACGGCATCGCCCGCCCCGACTGGAAGGCCAGCCTGACGACCGTCCTGCATGATCTGGGAGATGACTGACGTGACACAGCGCAAGGGCATCATTCTGGCCGGTGGCTCGGGTACGAGGCTTTATCCCATCACGGTGGCCGTCTCCAAGCAGCTGCTGCCGATCTACGACAAGCCGATGATCTACTATCCGCTGTCGGTGCTGATGCTGACCGGCATCCGCGAGATCGCGATCATCACCACCCCGCAGGACGCGGACCAGTTCCGCCGCGCGCTGGGCGACGGGTCGCAATGGGGCGTGGCCTTCACCTATATCGAGCAGCCATCGCCCGACGGTCTGGCGCAGGCCTATCTTCTGGCCGAGGATTTCCTGGCTGGTGCCCCGTCGGCCATGGTGCTGGGCGACAACATCTTTTACGGACACGGGCTGCCGGAACTGCTGAAGGCGGCCGATGCCAAGGCGTCTGGCGGCACGGTGTTCGGCTATCAGGTGGCCGACCCCGAACGCTATGGCGTGGTGGCCTTTGGGCCCGACGGCACCGCCGCCTCGATCATCGAGAAGCCCGAAGTGCCGCCGTCGAACTTTGCCGTCACGGGGCTGTATTTTCTGGACAGCACCGCCCCCGCGCGGGCCCGTACCGTGCAGCCCTCGGCGCGGGGTGAGCTGGAAATCACGACCCTGCTGGAAATGTATCTGGTCGAAGGGGGGTTGTCGGTGCAGCGGATGGGGCGCGGCTTTGCCTGGCTTGATACCGGCACCCATGCCAGCCTGCTGGATGCCGGCAACTTCGTGCGCACGCTGGAAGAGCGCCAAGGTCTGCAATCGGGCTGCCCGGAAGAGATCGCCTATCAGCAAGGCTGGATCAACCGCGACCAGCTTCTTGCCCAGGCCGCAACCTATCGCAAGAACGACTACGGCGCCTATCTGGCGCGGCTTGCGGGCAAGGCTGCGGGCTGACCCCGGAGGACCCCGGCGCTGCGGTCCTGACACCCTTTCGGGACGAGGGCAGCCTGGCCCCGACCCTTGCAGAACCGGCCCCGCGTTTGCCGGAGAAAGAGACAAGATGAAGGTTGCTGTTGCAGGATTGGGTTATGTGGGTTTGTCGAACGCCGTTCTTCTGGCCCAGAAGCACAGCGTCCGGGCCCTTGACATCTTTGCGCCCCGCGTCGCGATGATTCAGGCGCGGCGCTCTCCCATCGTCGATGCCGATATCGAGCGTTTTCTGACCGAGCGCGAGCTTGACCTGATGGCCACGCTCGACCCTGTCGAGGCCTATGGCGAGGCGGATTACGTCATCGTGGCCACGCCGACCAACTATGATCCGGCGACCAACCACTTCGACACCTCATCGGTCGAGG
>JAAFHX010000181.1 GCA_013297695.1 Rhodobacterales bacterium
TCGCAATCTTCGGCAACGGTGCTAGCCTGCGGTTCGGATCAGGCCCCGGGGACAAGCCTTGCGGAACTTGGCGGACAAGTCGAGTCTTGGCAGACGGCTGATGCTGGCCGTCATCCTCATTGCCGGGTTTCCGGCCGCAACGGGTGTGCTGGGCTGGTTCGAACTGCAGGACGTGGCGCGCAGCCAGTCGCGCGTGGTGACGCAGGCGATCCCGGCAATTTCCGAAGTGCGCGGCGTGGCCGAGGAAACCAGCCGCGTGGTCGCGATGGCACCGGAACTTGCCGCCGTCACCGACGAGGCGCAGCGGGCGACACTTGCGGCCTATCTGTTCGCGCAGGCCGATGCGCTGCGCGACCGCCTGACGCGGCAGGCCGGGGTCCCGGATGAGGCGCTGGCGGCGGCGCTGGCCGCCGAGGCGTCGGCGCGAAAGGCGCTGTTGTCGATCGACCGGCTGGTGCGCCAGAGGATCACGCTGATCGCCCGACGCGACGCGCAGCTTGCATCGGGCCTGTCCGCCGCCATCGAGCTGACCGAGATTGCCGATACCCTGGTCGCCAATGCCGAGATGGGAACCTCGGCCGTGATCTCGCGCCTGTACGATCTGGAAACCGCGCCGCAGGCAGACCCGCAGGCCCGGCTGGACGGGCTGGACAAGCTGATCGAGGTGGACCTGTTCCAGATGGGTCTGATGTTCGAACTGCGCGCGCATGCGTCGGAAATCGGGCTTTTGCTGAACCGGGTCCCCGGCGTGCGGACACAGGCCGAACTGGAGGGGCTGCGCGCCGATCTGGATGCACGCGACCGGGTGATCTCGCGGCGGCTGGCCTCGGTGAATGATCCGCGCCGGGCCGACCGCGCGCTGGTCCTGCTGCGGATCATCGGCGCAGGCCCCGCCGCCCCGCCCGAAATCGCGACCCTGTTCGAAACGGCGGGCAGCGTGCTGGTGCTGACCGACCGGATCGCACGGGCCGAGACCGACCTGCGCCGCGCGGCGGCCGCGCTGGAGACGGCGGCCTCGACGCTGGCCGACGGAATCGAGGCCAAGGCGGTCGCGGCGGGCCGGTCCGCCGAACAGGCGATCCGCGCGACACAGCGGCTTTACGCCATCTCGTCAATCCTGGCGCTGGTTCTGTCGCTCGCCGTCCTGTGGTTCTATGTGCGCGGCAACCTGATCCGGCGGCTGGAGGCGCTTTCGGCCCGGATGACGGGTCTGGCGCGGGGTGATCTGGGCACGGCGATCCGGCCCGTGGGGCGCGACGAGATCGCCCGGATGGAAGGCGCGGTCGAGGTGTTCCGCCGCCAGGCCATCGCCAATCGCGATTTTGCCGAGGAACGCGAGCGCCACCTGAAGGAATTGCGCCGCCATCGCAGCGAGTTGCAGCAGCTTGTTGATGAAAGGACCGAAGCCCTGCGCGGCGAGGTGGCCGCCCATGACGCCGCCCGCCACCGGGCCGAGGCGGCAGATCGTGCGAAATCCGAGTTCCTTGCGATGATGAGCCATGAGATTCGCACGCCGATGAACGGCGTGCTGGGCATGTTGCGCAGCCTGCCGCGCGACGGGCTGACCGACCGGCAGACCGCCCGGCTGGAGGCGGCGCTTGCCTCGGGCAAGGGGCTGATGGGGCTTCTGAACAGCATTCTGGACTATTCCAAGCTGGATCAGGGCATGGCGCTGGCCGAGGTGGAGCCGTTCGACCTGGCCACCGCCCTGCGCGACATCGTCACCCTGATGGCCCCCATGGCCGAGGAAAAGGGGCTGGCCCTGCGGCTGGTCCTGCCCGATGCCCCTTTGCCGCCCTTGCAGGGCGACATGGGCAAGCTGCGCCAGATCCTGTTCAACCTGCTGTCCAATGCGCTGAAGTTCACCGCGCGGGGCGAGGTGGCGGTCACCGTCGCGGTGCAGGGCGGACCCGATCCGCTGATCCTGTGCCTGTCGGTCGCCGACACCGGCAAGGGCATTGCGCCCGAGGCGCTGGACCGCATCTTTGCACCGTTCCAGCAGGAAGATGCCCTGACCGCCCGGACCTATGGCGGCACCGGGCTGGGTCTTGCGATCTCGCGCAGGCTGGCGGGGCTGATGGGCGGGGCGCTGACGGCGGAAAGCAGGCCGGGACAGGGATCGACCTTCCGCCTGACGGTGCCCTTCGCAGTTTCTATGGGACTTCCCCCGGACGCAACCGGCAATCTGCCGGAACCCGCCCTGCGCCCGCTGACGGTGCTGGTGGTCGAGGATCACCCGGTGAACCGGGAGGTCGCGCGATCCTATCTCGAGGCGCTTGGCCATGCGATGCAGATGGTCGAGACGGGCGAACGGGCGGTCGATCTGGCGCGGTCGGGGCGGTTCGACGCGGTGCTGATGGATGTGAACCTGCCCGGCATTTCCGGCATCGAGGCGACGCGCCGCATCCGGGCGCTGGCCGACCCGAAGGCGGCGGCGGTGCCGGTCATCGGGATTTCGGCCCATGTCCAGCCCGAGGATATGCGCGCCTGCGAGGCAGCGGGAATGGACCGCATCCTGGCCAAGCCGCTGTCGCCCGAAGACCTGTCTGCCTGCCTGAACCGGCTGTGCCGGGGTCCCGGCGTGCCTGCCGCGCTGGCCGGGACGCTGGCCGATCTGGGTGCCGCGCAGACCCGCAAGCTGGTGGCGCTGATGCTGGACCGTCTACGCCCCGAGGCGCGGGCGCTGGCCACGGCCCTGCGGGACGGCGACGCCGAGGCGGCCTCACGGCTGGCGCATCAGCTCAAGGGGGCCGTCGGCAATTTCGACATGCCCGATCTGGTGGCACGCCTGACGCGGCTTGGGCAGCCACAGGCGGTGTCGCGGACCGAGATCGCGACCTTTCTGGCGGCAGCCGACCGGGCCGAACGCGACCTGGCCGACACGCTGGATGCCCTTGCTGACCCCCCGCAGCGGTTCATGCCAGCGGCGCAGTGAACACATACCCCTCGCCATGCGACGTGCCGAAGATGCGCGGCACGCGCGGATCGTCGCTGAACTTCAGCCGCAGGCGCTTTATCATCACGTCCACGGTGCGCGTGCTGGTGCCGTTCTGGCGGTGGGTGATGGTCGACAGAAGCCTGTCGCGGTTCATCACGATGCCCGGATTCAGGACGAAGGCGCGCAACAGCTCATATTCCGCGCGGGTCAGTTGAATCTGGCGGCCATCGGCGGCGGTGACATGCCGGGCCGAGGTATCGAAGGTAAAGCCCGCGAACTGCACCACCCGGCGCGAGAATTGCCGCATGGCGGCGGTGCGGCGCAACAGGTTCTTGACCCGCGCCAGCAGCTCGCGGCGGTTGAACGGCTTGCAGACATAATCGTCGGCCCCCAGTTCCAACCCCACGATCCGGTCCACGTCATCGGTGCGCCCCGACAAAAGGATGATGCCCACCTCGGACCGCGCGCGCTGTTCGCGCGTGATTTCCAGCCCGTCCTTGCCCGCAAGGTTGATGTCCACGATCAGAAGGTCGGGGTTTTCCTGCGCCAGCACCCGTTCGGCCGCCTCGGCCCCCGCACAGACGCTGACGCGGTAGCCGAAGGATTCCAGATAGCCCGCAAGGGCCGTCCTGGTCACCGAATCGTCCTCGATCACGACGATATGGGCGGCACCCGGGGTCATCGGCCGATATCCCTTCTGCGGCAGGTCCGGCGCATGTGTTAACATTCTGTCACATCTTTTTCCAGCCCGTTCATCCGCGCAGTCTGACCTGTTCACAACCGCTGGCTAAAGTTCCTTCCCAGGAAAGCTTTCCTCTTTCCGGGAAAAACGCGGCACCTGCCGGGGTGCTGCACAGCAGGGACCGAAAAGCATGCAGAAAAGAACAAGCTGTCTTGTCACCATTGCGTCTCTTGCCCTTGCCGCAGGGGCCGCCCAGGCTGCGGATTCGACCGACCCGATCATCATTCCGATTCACAACTGGTCGAGCCAGATCGTGATGTCGAACGCGGTGGGGCAGATTTTCGAGCAGATGGGCAATTCGGTCGAATTCGTCTCGACCGATAGCCAGGCGGTGTACGAAGCCATACGTCTGGGCGATGCCACGCTGGAACTGGAAGTCTGGGAAGGCGCCTTCGGCCATTCGTTCCGCGCCGCCCTGGAAAAGGGCGGCATCGAGGATGTGGCGACCCACGCCGCCGTCACGCGCGAGGATTGGTGGTATCCCGCCTGGACCAAGGAAGCCTGCCCGGGCCTGCCCGACTGGAAGGCGCTGAACGCATGTGCCGCGCTGTTCGCCACGCCGGAAACCGGCGACAAGGGGCGGTTCCTGGGCGGCCCGGTGGACTGGCTGAAGCATGACCAGGAAAAGGTCGAGGCCCTGGGCATGAACTTTGCCGTGGTCAACGCAGGCTCTGCGGCGGCGCTCTGGGCCGAGATCGCGGCGGCGGAAAAGGACAAGACGCCGATCGTCGTGTTCAACTGGACGCCGAACTTTGCCGAAGCGGTCTGGCCGGGCGAATTCGTGGAATTCCCCGCCTGGGAAGACGGCTGCGACAAGGACCCCGCCAAGGGCCCGCTTCCCGACAAGGTCTATGACTGCGGCAACCCGGCCAACGGCTATCTCAAGATCGCCGCCTGGGACGGGATGAAGGACAAGTGGCCCGCCGCCTATGCGACGCTGCAGAAGGTAAGCTTCACCAACGCGCAGATCGCCGAGATGGCCAAGCTGGTCGATGTCGACGGGATGGAACCCGAAGATGCCGCCGCGACCTGGCTTGCGGCGAACGAGGCGGTGTGGAAACCCTGGATACAGTGACGCGCCGCACCTGACCCTGCCAACGTGCCACCCGGCCCCTGCCGGGTGGCCCTTTTCTGCCCACGGAGGCCCCGCGTGACCAACCCTGCCCCGGCGATTTCCTGCAGGAACCTGTGGAAGGTGTTCGGCACCCGCGTTGACCGCCTTGCAGGCGGGCTGACACCGCAGACGACCCCCGAGGACCTGCGCGCCGCAGGCTGCACCGCCGCCGTGCGCGATGTGTCGCTGGAGGTGGGCCGGGGCGAGATGCTGGTGGTCATGGGCCTGTCGGGGTCGGGCAAATCCACGCTCGTGCGCTGCATGGCGCGGCTGATCGAGGCGACATCGGGTGCCGTCATGATCGAAGGGCGCAACATCGCCACCCTGGGCGAAGCCGCCCTGATCGACCTGCGGCGGCGCAAGATGGGCATGGTGTTTCAAAGCTTTGGCCTGCTGCCGCACCGCACCGCGCTGGAGAACGTGGCCTTCCCGCTGGAAATGCGCGGGCAGGACCGCGCCTCGCGCATCGCCCGCGCGCGCGAGATGCTGGCGCTGGTCGGGCTGAAGGGGCGCGAGGGTTACTTTCCGCGCGAGTTGTCGGGCGGCCAGCAGCAGCGCGTGGGCATCGCGCGGTCGCTGGCGGTGGAACCGGACATCTGGTTTCTGGACGAACCGTTTTCGGCGCTTGACCCGCTGATCCGGCGCGAGATGCAGGACGAATTCCTGCGGCTGAAGGGGCTGGTCGAAAAGACCATCGTCTTCATCACCCACGACTTTGACGAGGCGCTGCGTCTGGCCGACCGCATCGCGATCATGAAGGACGGGGCCATCGAACAGATCGACACGCCGGAGCGCATCGTGATGGCCCCGGCGACCGACTATGTGGCCCGCTTTACCTCGGCGGTGGACCGCACGCGGGTGGTGCGTGCGGGGGCGCTGGCCCTGCCGGTCAACGGTCGCCCGGTCGAAGGCGACCCGCTGCCCGCCGCCGAGACGGTGCACAGCCTGGCGCGCCGGATCGTGGCCGACGGGCGCGCGCAGATTCCTGTCGGATCAGCCTCGGGCCAGATCGTCGGGCTGCTGGACCGGGCGGCGGCCATGGACCTGCTGTTCGGGCCCACGGCATGACCCCGACCGCATCCGAAGCCCGGAACCGCCGGATCGCGCTGGCCCTGATCGGGCTGGCCGTGATGCTGACGGCGGGGCGCGGGCTGCTGCCCGAAGGGTTGATCCGCCTTTCCGAGGCGCTGGAGGTGCCCTTTGCCGACTGGATCAACGCCGCCTTCCGGTTCGTGCAGGACGACCTTGGCCTGATGGCCGTGACCCGTGCCTTTTCCAACGCGGTGGAGTTCCTTCTCGATGTGACGGGCAACCTGCTTTACGGCAAGTCGCGCTGGCCGCGCCTTGGGCCCGTTCCCTGGACGGTGATCGCCGTCACCGCCGGGATGGCGGGCTATGCGCTTGGCGGCGTGCGGCTGGCGGTTCTGGCGGGTGGCACCTTTGTCTGGATCGCGGTGATGGGCCAGTGGAAATGGGCGATGGAGACGCTGTCGGTCATCATCGTCGCGGCCCCGGTGTCGGTCCTGCTGGGTCTGGGCACCGGCATCCTGGCGTGGCGGTCAGCCCTTGTCGATCGCATCCTCAGCCCGATCCTGAACATCGCGCAGTCGCTGCCGCATTTCGCCTACATGA
>JAAFHX010000182.1 GCA_013297695.1 Rhodobacterales bacterium
CATGTGGGCAGCTACAAGGACCTGCCGCTGACGCTGTATCACATCCAGTGGAAGTTCCGCGACGAGATCCGGCCGCGCTTTGGCGTGATGCGCGGCCGCGAGTTCCTGATGAAGGACGGCTACAACTTCGACATCGACCTGGACTCGGCGATCCATGCCTACAACCGCCACATGGTCAGCTACCTGCGCAGCTATGAACGCATGGGGCTGCAGGCGATTCCGATGCGCGCGGCCTCGGGGCCCATCGGCGGCGACAACACGCATGAGTTTCTGGTGCTTGCCTCGACCGGCGAGTCGGAGGTGTTCTACGACAGCGCCATCACCGACCTGAAGTTCGGCGACCGGGTGGTGAATTATGACGACCGCGCCGAATGCGCGGCCATCGTCAAGGAATGGACCACACCCTACGCCCGCACCGACGAAACGCATGACCCCGCGATCTTCGACGCGATCCCGGACGAACGCCGCAAAAGCTCGCGCGGGATCGAGGTGGGGCAGATCTTCTTCTTCGGCACCAAGTATTCCGAGCCGATGGGCGCGGTGGTGGTGAACGAGCGGGGCGAGCGGGTGCCGGTGCAGATGGGCAGCCACGGCATCGGCGTGAGCCGCCTTCTGGGCGCGATCATCGAGGCCAGCCACGACGACCGCGGCATCATCTGGCCGGAAGGGGTCACGCCCTTTCCGGTGGGCATCGTGAACCTGAAACAGGGCGACGCCGCCACCGACGCCGCCTGCGCCGAGCTTTACAACGCGCTGACCGCGCGCGGGCTGGAGCCTTTGTATGACGACCGCGACGAGCGGGCAGGGGCGAAGTTCGCCACGATGGACCTGATCGGTCTGCCCTGGCGTATCACCGTCGGCCCGCGCGGGCTGGCCTCCGGAAAGGTCGAGCTGACCTCGCGCCGCAGCGGTGTCAGCGAAGAGATGACGGCGGACGACGCCGTGGCGCGGGTGCAGGCGATCTACACGGGCCTCTGAAGGCGGGGATGCTGCAAGGGCGGGGGGCCTTCTGCCCCCCGAACCCCCCGAGGATATTTCTCCAAGATGAAACCCGCACCGGAGTCCGGTGGGGGGACAGGGAACAGATGGCCACGCGCACGCCCCCCTTTGCCGGATTCGAGTGGATGATCGCCTGGCGCTACCTGCGCGCGCGCCGGGCCGAGGGCGGCGTGTCGGTGATGACCTGGATCAGCCTGATCGGAATCACGCTGGCGGTCTTTGCGCTGATCGCCACGCTGGCGGTGCGGGCCGGGTTCCGGGCGGAATTCGTCGATACGATCCTGGGGGCGAATGCCCATGTGACCGTCTATTCGACGGCCTGGGAGACGGAGACGGGCGCGATCAGCCGGACCATTCCCGACTATGACGCCATCGCCGGGCGCATCCGCGCCGTGCCCGGCGTGACCCGCGCGGCACCTCTGGTGCGCGCGCAGGTGATGGCGACGGCGCAGGGCCGCAATTCGGGGGCCGAGGTGTTCGGCATCCGGGCCGAGGACCTGAAGGCCATTCCGCGCGTCGGCGGCGCGGCGGTGGCCAATGCGCAGGGCGACCTCGGGCGGTTCGACGACGGCATCGCCATCGGGTCCGGCCTCGCACGGGAACTGGGCGTTACCGTGGGCGACCGCATCCGCCTGATCTCGCCCGACGGGGTCAAGACCGCGCTTGGCACCAGCCCGCGCGTCAGCGCCTATGAGGTGGTCTATATCTTCACCGCAGGGCGATGGGACATCGACCAGACCCGCATCTACATGCCCTTTGCCACCGCGCAGGCGTTCTTCAACCGCGAGGGCGCGGCGGACGAGATCGAGGTGATCACCGCCGACCCGGAGCGGGTGGACGACCTGACGCCCGCGCTGCTGGCGGCGGCGGGGGACCGGGCGCTCTTGTGGTCCTGGCGCGACAGTTCGGGCAGTTTCCTGCGGGCGCTGACGGTGGAAGACAACGTGATGTTCGTGATCCTGTCGGTGCTGGTGCTGATCGCCTCGATGAACATCATTTCGGGGCTGATCATGCTGGTCAAGAACAAGGGGCGCGACATCGGCATCCTGCGCACGATGGGGCTGACCGAAGGGTCGATCCTGCGGATATTCTTCCTGTGCGGTGCTTCAACCGGGCTGATCGGCACGGCCCTGGGCGTGGTGCTGGGCTGCCTCTTTGCCGTCTACATCGACCCGATCTTTTCGGCGGTGAACTACCTCTCGGGCGGCGGGGTCTGGGACCCGTCGATCCGGGGTATCTACGCCTTGCCCGCGAAACTGCAGGCGCGTGACGTGGCCTCGGCGGTGACGCTGTCGCTTGTGCTGTCCTTTGTCGTCACGATCTTTCCGGCGCGCCGCGCGGCGCGGATGAACCCGGTCGAGGCGCTGCGCTATGAATGACCCGATGCTGGCGCTGGACGGGCTGGAAAAGGCCTACAACCGGGGCCGGCCCGGCGAGGTGGCCGTGCTGCGCGGGGCGACGCTGGCGGTCGCGCGGGGCGAGGTGGTGGCGCTGGTGGCGCCTTCGGGAGCAGGCAAATCGACGCTTTTGCACATCGCCGGGCTGCTGGACGTGCCCGATGCCGGGACGGTGCGGCTGGCCGGGCGCGAGATGGGGGGCCTTGGCGACCGCGCGCGGACCGAGGCGCGGCGCGGCGAGGTCGGCTTCATCTACCAGTTCCACCACCTGCTGCCCGAGTTCAGCGCCCTGGAAAACATCGTGCTGCCGCAACTGGCCCATGCCGTGCCGCGCAGGCAGGCCGAGGCGCGGGCGCGCGACCTTCTGGCGCGCACCGGCATTGCGGCGCGGGCCGACCATCGTCCGGCCGCCCTGTCGGGGGGCGAACAGCAGCGCGTCGCCTTCTGCCGGGCGCTGGCCAACGCACCGAAGCTGCTGCTGGCCGACGAGCCGACCGGCAACCTTGACCCCGAAACCTCGGATCAGGTCTTTGCCGCGCTGATGGAGGTGGTGCGCGCCACCGGCCTTTCGGCGCTGATCGCCACGCACAATATGGGGCTTGCCGCGCGGATGGACCGGGTGGTGCGGCTGGACGCCGGTCGCGTCGTCTGAGCGCTGCCGTTGCGCCGACCCGGCGCGCGTGGTTCTATGGCGAATAATCCAAGGAGGCCCCCGATGCAGCCCGTCCGCCCCCCCGTCCGCCCCGCATTCCTGATCCTGCCGCTGTGCCTTGTCGCCGCCCTTGCGGCCTGCCTTCCCACAGGCGGCATGCGCCCCGAGCCGACCCCGACCGGGGCCGAGGATTTCGCAAGCTTCTGCGCCGCCTGCCACGGGCCGCAAGGTCTGGGCAACGGGCCGCAGGCGGCGTCGCTGCCAAGACGGCCGGCGAACCTGACCACCCTTTCGGCCCGCAACGGCGGCAGCTTTCCGATGACCCGCGTCATGGGGAAAATCTGGGGCTATGCCCAGCATGATGGCCAGGTGATGCCGCAATTCGCCCCCCTGCTGGATAACCAGAACATGGTGCTGTTCGACAGCGGGGATGGAATAAGCACCCCGACCCCGCTGCGTCTGGTGCAGCTTGGGCAATATGTCGAGACGCTTCAGCGTTAGCGGCTCGGTCCGACCGGGCGGGCCTTGGGGCCGCGATCCGACCCCGGCAGATCGTCTGCGATTCGTGGGATCAGCTTGCGCCGGGCCGCATCGCCAAAGCTCTCGCGGCTTTCGGCGGCAATGACGAAAGCGCCGGGGCCGCCGATGATCCGGTCGGAAAAAGCCGCCGCAAGATCGGACGAACTGCGGCTTGCGCCGGGCTGGCAGAAGCGGCGGTGCCCCCCTGGTTGGTCGCATTGTCGCCGGAAAAATCGATCACACGACGCGGGTCGCTGATGTTGTTCGGGTCAATCGGCCGCTTGCCCTTTCGCAGCGCCGCAGCGATGGCAGTGCGACCGAAGACCTGACGGGGCGGGCCCGGCAGCGCCCGACCAAAGCCGGTCGCGGCCTTTGGGCCGCCGATGATCGTCCCGTCCGCCGCCACCGCCTGACTGGCCGCCCATTCGGCATGGATGACCGCAATGGAACCGGTCAGCGCGTTCGCCTTCACGTCGAGCACCGCCAGGTCGGTCGGGGCGGCAGCCTAGCCATGCCGCTCAAACGCGATCTCGCTTTCGGTGATCGCGCCCGAGGCATCGGCAAGCCGGACGGGTTCAGGATCACCCCCCTGCGCCAGGGCAGCAAGAGGTGGCAGACCGGCAAGGACACGTGCCGCGATATGCATCTGTCGGAAACGGGTTCGCGGCCCCCGGCGGAAAGGGTGGGTCACGCTGCCGTGACCCAACCGCAGCGTCAGGCCGCGCGGCGGCGCAGTGCGGCCAGCCCCGCCAGACCGGCCAGCAGCATCAGCGCCGAAGCGGGCAGCGGGATCGCTGCCAGCACGTTGCCGGCGATGACCTGATGCACCCGCGCGTTCGGGTGAATATCATCGAAGAAGGCCCGGTCCATGGCCTCTTGCGCCGAGCAGAGCGACACGCCTGTAAAGCACGGATCGGTGGCATTGGTCAGGCCGAACCGGGTCGGATCGTCCAGCAGGTCTTCGAACAGGCTGTTGATGTCGATCTCGATCACCCGCGCGCCCCCCGCCCGCAGCGTCGCGGCCGATGCCGCCAGGGTCTTGTTGAATTCATCGGTGGCGGCAGTCGCAATGGCGGCGGCAGCCGGAAGCGCGGCGAAACGCGGAATGGTGCCAAGATCGGGAAGGTTGAACAGGACAAAGCTCGTGATCCCGGTTCCGAAGATGAATCCCGCCGCATTCGCAACCGCCTTGCCGGCCGCTCCGGCCACCGCAACGGCGCTGGCCTCGGTCACCCCGGGGGTCTTGAGTTCGTCAAGGATATCATTGGCACCAAAGAACAACGATACCAGCGGATTGGCACCAAGCGCCACCGGAGGCACATTGGTGGCGGCGATGAAAAGCTGCGCCTGCAAGTCGGGGATCGCGTCGGCATTCGTCACCGCCGTTGCGCCGCCGAAGGCAAAGTTGGCCGCAAACAGCCCGGCCTTGGCAAAGCGGGCGGCCACATACTCCGCCCAGGTCGGCCCGTTCGAAAAACGGCCCGCGACATAGGGGAAGGGTGGCAGTCCGGACGCGGCAAACAGGTTGCCGTTGTCGGTCAGGCTGTCGCCAAAGGCGAAGAACGACGTGTAGCCGCCCACCGTTGCGGCGGGGGCAAGGCTGGCCGTCAGCGACAGCGCGGCGGCGGCAAGGGTCAGGCGCAGGGTCTTCATGGGGGACTTTCGCATTTGGGGGGTTGCGGCGGGTACAGGGGAACGGTGACACAGGATCGTAACAGCCAGTCTCCGGCCCCGGCAACACTTCCCTGCGGCGTCAGCCCGTTTCCCTGCGGTCAAGGATCGCAGCGTACCAGCGGCGGATGGTGATCCGTCCGCGCAGCCCCGCCTTTGTGGCGGGATCGCCCTCGATCAGCGCCAGCGCCTCGGCCCGCGTCGGCACATCGACGATCAGCAGGCTGCCCGTCTTCGTCAGCCCGTCATCGCTGCGCAGGCTACCTGCGGCAAGGATGCGGTCCTTGATCGACAGCTCATAGGCCCAATGCGCCGCCATCAGGTCGGCATCCGCCCGCAACCCGGGGCCCAGAGGGCCGTCGTCCGACAGGATGAGCCATGGCATGCGGGACCACCTTTCAAGATGCCGCAAAGACTGCCCGGAGTCGACGCGGACGGCAAGGGATCGTTGATGTCCCGGGCGCAGACTGCGGCCTGTCCGTCACCTTCGGGGGCAGTTGCAATGGGCGTCATGACGGATCAAAGATATGAATATTCACATGCAGACGGGAACGAGTCGACATGATCGGGAAAATGCGCCGCAGGGACTTCATCGCAACCGGTGTGGCGGCCGGCAGTCTGGCCGCGCTTGACGCGGGATCGGTCGTCGCGCAGGAAACCGGGGCGGTCCTCTATGTCAACGGCACCATCCTGACGATGGAAGGCGACACGCCGGATTATGCCGAGGCCGTGGCGGTCAGGGATGGCAGGATCGTCTTTGTCGGACCGCGGGACAAGGCTCTGGCGACCCTTGGCGCGGCGCGGCAGATCGATCTCGAAGGCCGCACGATGGTGCCGGGGTTCATCGACTCCTGGGCGCATTTCATGCTGTTCGCGCAGCAGACCCTGGGGGTGAACCTGTCCTACTTCGCCGACAGGCCACCGCAGGACAAGGCGGACGTGCTTGCCCTGCTCAAGGCCGCCACGCCCTTCAACGGCTGGATCATCGGCCACGGCTATATCGACGCGCTGCTGTCCGACGGCGCGCCGACACTGGCCGATCTGGACGCGGCCTTTCCCGATCAACCCGTGATGATCTGCAACCTGTCCACCCTGACCGGCAAGGTGAACAGCGCGGGCCTTGCCAAGCTTGGCATCACGCCCGAAACCAAACCCGCC
>JAAFHX010000183.1 GCA_013297695.1 Rhodobacterales bacterium
TAGACGGCGCGGTAGTTCTCGTCCCAGGTGTTCACGCCGCCCCCGGCCGTGCCCAGAACCACGCCCGAATCATAGCCCAGATGCCCGTCGAAATTCAGACCGGACTGGGTGACCGCCTGCCGCGCAGCCAGCAGGGTGAACTGGGTGAACTTGTCGTACAGCACGATCTGCTGGCGGTTGAAGTGCACCTCCGGGTCCCAGTTGTGCACCTGCCCGCCGATCTGGATCGACAGCCGGTCCTTGTCGCGGATGTCCAGATCGGTGATCCCGCAGCGCCCTTCGCGGAACGCCTCCAGCGTGCCGGGCACGTCATGGGCCAGCGCGTTGATCGTGCCCGCCCCGGTGATGACGACCCTGTTCATGCGATCCGGTTCATCGCGCGCCGGTCACGCGGCCTGCTCGGCCAGCAGCGACTCGACGGCGGCAATGATCGAGGCGACGGACGAAATGTCGAAACTGCCCTCGGTCGGGTCATTGGCATTGAACGGCACCGAGATGTCGAAAGCCTCTTCGATGGCAAAGATCGCTTCCACCAGGCCAAGGCTGTCGATGCCCAGGCTTTCCAGCGTGGCGTCGGGGCTGACATCGGCCACGTCGAGCACCGCCTGTTCGGCAAGGATCGCAATCACCTTGTCCTGCACGCCCTGCGCCATCGCACCTCTCCGCTTTGCTGCGGTTGATTTAGTCGCTCTCGTCCGGGTTTGAAACCGCTTTGTTCGCCGCAGGCGGCAGCCCGGCTGCCTTCTGCAGCGCGGCCACGGTGGCGGCAAGGCGCGGCAGGCGGCGCAGGGCCTTCTGCATCTCGACATGGGTGGTCATCTTCACCGCCGGATAGCCCAGCAGCACGCGACCCGCGGGCGCGTTGGTGAAAATCTTGCTCGCCCCGCCCGCAATCACGTCATCGCCGACAAAGATGTTGTCGTTGACCCCGCATTGCCCGGCCAGAACCACCCGGTCGCCGATCCGGGCCGAGCCTGCGATGCCGACCTGCCCGCACAGCAGGCAGTCGCGCCCGATGCTGACATTGTGGCCGATGTGCACAAGGTTGTCGGTCTTGGTGCCCGACCCGATCACCGTGTCGCGGATGGTCCCCCGGTCGATGCAGGTGTTCGCCCCGATCTCGACATCATCGCCGATCACCACCGACCCGAGCGAATGGATGCGCGCCCAGGACTGGTCGGCAGAGGCGGTCTGCGCCCCAAGGCTTTCGCGTACGGTCTCGACCCCGGATTTCTCGGGCGTGACAAAAGAGAACCCGTCAGACCCGATGACTGCGCCGGGCTGGGCGATGAACCGCGCGCCGATGGTCACCCGTGCGCCGATCCGCACGCCCTGCAACAGCAGCGCATCGGCCCCGATCCGGGCCCCCTCGGCAATCGAGACGTGGCTGGCGATCCGCGCACCGGGGCCGATCACGACCCCGGCTCCGATGGTCACGAACGGGCCGACGGCCGCCCCCTCGCCCAGGGTCGCCGTAGGATCGACCACCGCAAGCGGGTGCACGCCGGGCGCAAGGGCCGGCCCGGGGTCCATCAGGGCCGTCAGCCCGGCCATCGCAAAGCGCGGGCGCGGCACCCAGATTGCCGCCGCAAGCCCAAGCGCGCGCCAGTCGGCCCCGGGCCACAGGATCGCGGCCCGCGCGCGCCCCTGGGCCAGACCGGCGGCGTACTTCTCGGCCATCGCCAGGGCAAGCTGGTCCGGTCCGGCCATCGCGGGTTCGGCCGCACCGGTCACGGTCAGGTCAAGGTCACCCTGCGCCACGGCGCCAAGGGCCTGGGCAATGTCGCGGATGCTGTGGGTCATGCTACGCTCCGGGGTCGGGGATCGCCGCGCCTTGCGCCGCAGGTCTAGCCCTGATCGGGGATCAGCACCACCCCGGCTTCGGCCAGCGCCGCAAAGATCGCGGCGTCGCGGCCATAGACATCGCGGCGCCAGGTCATCCGCCCCTTGGACGACGGGTAGGCGGTGAAATAGACCAGATGCACCGGCACCGGCGCAGCCAGCCGCAGCCCGGCCTCGGCCCCGGTCTTGAGGTAGCTGGCGAACAGCCCTTCGGGATCGTCGGTCTGCGGGGCCAGCAGCGCATGGGCGAAATCGACCGGATCGGCCAGCCGGATGCAGCCGTGGCTGTAGGCGCGCACGTCATTGGCGAACAGCGCCTTCTGCGGGGTGTCGTGCAGATAGATGTTCCACGGGTTCGGAAAGATGAACTTGACCTTGCCCAGGGCATTGCTGTCCGACGGGGCCTGCCGCATCGAATAGGGGAAATTTGCCGCCGTATAGCGGCGAAAGTCGATGGCCCCGCGCGACACCACGTTGCCCGCCCGATCCACGATCTTCAGATGCGCTGCCGCGTTCGGATTGCGCTGCAACAGCGGCAGATATTCCTTGGTCGTGATCGACCGCGGCACGCTCCAACTCGGGTTGACGACCATGTATTCCATCATGTCGGAAAACTCGGGCGTGCGCTGATCGGGCTGGTTCTTACCCACCACGGCACGGGTCGAGAAGGTGGCGCGTCCGTGATCGACGATCACGGCGGTGAAGTCGGGCAGGTTCACCCAGATGTGGCGCGGGCCAAGGTCATCCGGCATCCAGCGTTCGCGTTCCATCGCCACCACGACCGATTGCAGCCGCGCCTCGGGGGGCACGTTGATCTCAACCAGGGTCGTCTCGCCTGCCACACCGTCAGGCGGCAGGCCATGGTCGATCTGGAACCTGCGGACCGCAGCCTCCATTCCCGTGTCGTACACCGCCGACGCGGTCGGCCGCAGGTAGCCCATCGTCACCAGCCTGTCGCGCAACGCCACCACCGCCGCGCCGCCGTCACCGGGGGCAAGCGGCCGGTCGCCCGCGCCAGGCCCCCAGCCACCCCGCGCGATGAGGGCGGCAAGCCGCATCCTTTCGCGCATCAGGGCGGCATAGACCGGCGAATGCGGCGGCAGGGCGCGCAGGAAGGCCACCGGTTCGGCGGCAAGGAACGCGTCAAGCTGCTGACGCCGGTCAACCACCGCAACCTCGCGCAACATGCCGGGATCGACCTTCTTCGGCACCAGGACCCCGGTCTGCACATCGCGCGCATAGTCCAGCAGCGCCGTCGTCATCGCCACTTCCAGCCGTCCCCGGTCGCGTTCGCTGGCAGCGGTGCGGAATGCAGCCGTCAGGGCCGCCGCGTCATAGCGGGACACCGGCAGCGCGTGATCCTGCGCCCGCGCCAGCACCGCCAGCAGGGCCGCGCGGCGATCCGCATCATCGGCCCCTGTCCACAACGCGGCATAGCCGCTGTCCCGGTAGAACCCCGCAACCGCCGCATCTCCGGCTGCAGCCTCGGCCACCGCCTGCCGGAACGCCGCATCCTGGGCCCGGGCCGGCATCAGCGCGGCAAGTCCGAACACCAGCGCCGCCAGCATCACCCAGGCGGCACGGGCCGGGGCCGGTCGGAAAGGGATCGTCGGAGCCATGCAAGCCGACCTTCAGAGACAACGGACAACCTTGCGACTTTCTGCGATGCAAGTGGTTGAGTCCACAGCATTGCGCGCCGGGGATGCCTGCACTGTCACAGTTCTGCAACGCCGGTCACAAGACGTGCAAACCCGCGTGATCCGCCCCGCCTTCAGCAATTTTTTGCCTATTGCGCGTCATGGTTGCGCAGGCGGCGATTCTCGGCTTGGGGAACGCTGTGTCCTGTGGCATACCAGAAAGGTGCTTGGGGATGAGTGCACACGAACTGCCGACACAGGCGGACGAGCAAAGACAGCGACGGGACAGGCAGTCAGAATGACAAATCCAACCTCTGCGGGGCTCACTCGGCGCGGCGTGCTGGGCATTTTTGCGGCAACGATGGTCGTCGCGAAACCGACCCTTTCGAATGCGTTCGGCATCCTGTCAGGGTCCGGCGACATCCGCCGCATCCGCATGTATTCGGGCCGGACGGGTGAAAGCATCGACACGATCTACTGGATCGAAGGCGACTACATCCCGGAAGCGATGAAGGAAATCAATTACTTCATGCGTGACTGGCGGACCGGCACGACCAAGAACATGGATGGTCGCACGATCGACATCATGGCGGCGTCGCATCGCCTGCTGGACGTGAACGAACCCTACATGCTGCTGTCGGGCTATCGCAGCCCGCAAACCAATGCGATGCTGCGGTCACATTCCAGCGGCGTGGCGCGCAACTCGCTGCACATCAAGGGCCAGGCGGCCGACCTTCGCCTGAAATCCCGTTCGGTGAACCAGATGGCGAATGCGGCGGCGGCCTGTGCGTCCGGCGGGGTCGGGCGCTATCCCAGATCGAATTTCGTCCACATGGATTGCGGCAGCGTCCGCCACTGGGGCGGCTGATCCGGTCGTCGCGACCGGATCGACCAGCGTGCAACCGCCGAACAGACAGGGCACCCCCTCAGGTGCCTTTAGTCATTGAACCGGGTCTTCCCCGTCCGGCGAATCACCCGGTCCGATCCCCGCCCCGCGAAAGCCCGTCGCCACAACGAACTTTTCGGAACTGTCCGGGCGGCTTGCCGGGGGTTTCACGTTCGCGACGCGGGTGAAGTTGCGCTTCAGCGTGGTCTGCAACCCGATCTCGGCCCCGCCCGCCAGCACCTTGGCGACAAAGGTGCCGCCTTCTTCCAGCACATCGAAGGCGAATTCCGCCGCCGCCTCGCACAGCGCCACGATGCGCAGGTGGTCGGTCTGCTTGTGCCCCGACGACGCGGCGGCCATGTCGCTCATCACCACATCGGCGCGCCCGCCGAGCCAGGCCTTGACCTTGTCATCTGCCCCCTCTTCCAGAAAATCGAGCTGGTGGATCACCGCCCCCGCGATGGGTTCGACCACCTGCAGATCCACCCCCAGCACCGTGCCCCTGGGCTTGTTCGCCCGCTCGCCAAGCGCGTTCACCCGCGCCACGGCGACCTGACACCAGCCGCCCGGGGCGCAGCCCAGATCGACCACCCGCACGCCGGGCTTCAGAAAGCCGAACTTGTCGTCCAGTTCCAATATCTTGTAGGCCGCGCGGCCGCGGTACCCCTCGCGCTTGGCGCGCGAAACGTAGGGGTCGTTCAACTGCCGCTCCAGCCACAGGGTGGACGACAGCTTGCGCCCCTTCGCGGTCTTTACCCGCACCCGAAGGTCGCGGCGACCCCGGCCCGAAGTGGCCTTTTCGCCCGTCTTGCCATCATCGGTCATTCGTAGGGTCCGTCCTCTAGCACGCCATCGGCGCTCATCTGGGCATACAGCAGCCCCTCGCGCAGGCCCCGGTCGGCGACCGACAGCCGGTCGGTCGGCCAGATGCGCATCAGGGCCTGAAGAATCGCAGCACCCGACATGATGAGCGCGTGCCGGTCACGCCCGATCCGGGGGTCGGTGCGGCGGCCCTCGGGGCCAAGCGAAAGATAGTCGCGGATCACCGTGTCGATCTGGTCCGAAGTCATGCGCAGCCCGTCCACCTTGGCGCGATCATAGCGGCGCAGACCCAGGAAGGAGGCCGCCACCGTGGTCACCGTGCCGCTGGTGCCGATGATCTGAAAGCCTTCGCGCGGGTTCTCGGCGTTGTAGGGCGAAAAATTCGCAAGATTCTCTTCAAAGAACCACGACATCAGCGCAAAGCGGGCCGAATCGTCGTCAACGTCGGTGAACTGGTCCTTCAGCGTCGCCACGCCAAGCGGCACCGAAATCCAGTCAACCACCCGCGCGGCCCCGTCGCCCTGCGGCTGAAACCCGGCATGCAGGCGCATGATCGCGCGGGGCCGATCTTCGGGCTCCACCGCCGAAAGGTCGATCCAGACCAGTTCGGTGGACCCCCCGCCGATATCCACGACCAGCAACTGCTCGGTCCGCGGGCTGACCAGCGGCGCGCAAGAGATCACCGCCAGCCGCGCCTCTTCCTCGGGCGCGATGATTTCCAGTTGCAGCCCCGTCTCGCGCCGCACCTGGCGGATGAAGTCGCGCGCGTTGCGGGCACGGCGGCACGCCTCGGTCGCCACCAGCCGCATCCGGCGGACGTTGTGCTTTTCGATCTTCTTCTGGCAGATCCGCAGCGCCTGCACCGTGCGCCCCATCGACGCGCGCGACAGCCGCCCCGACGCCTCCAGCCCGATGCCAAGCTGCACCGTCTTGGAAAAGCTGTCGATCACGGTGAACTGGCTGCCTTTGGGTTCGGCAATCAGCATCCGGCAAGAGTTCGTGCCAAGGTCAAGCGCCGCATAAAGCTGCGCTTCATCTGCAGTCGGGGTGCCAGACGGTACGTCCGGAACAGTGCCGAAGATCGCTCCGGCATCGCTCGACGGGATCGCGTCCGCACCCAGGGGACGCTCGGGCGCCATGTCGCCCTCCAATCGTGGTTGCCCGTAAGGTAGCCGCAAGCCGCCGGTGCACGCAAGCGG
>JAAFHX010000184.1 GCA_013297695.1 Rhodobacterales bacterium
AAGATCGCCGCCAGCCTGGAACGCTGCGGCGACTATGCCAAGAACCTGGCCAAGCGGTCCACCGTGCTGGCGCAGATGTCGCCCATCGGCGATACGGCGGGCGGTATCCGGCGGATGGCCAAGGTGGTGGAACTGCAACTGAAGGACGCGCTGGACAGCTACATCCAGCGCGATCCGGAACTGGCCGAGGATGTCCGACGCCGCGACAAGGACGTGGACCAGATGTACAACAGCCTGTTCCGCGTGTTCCTGACCCACATGCTGGAAGACCCGCGCAACATCACCGCCTGCATGCACCTGCATTTCATCGCCAAGAACATCGAGCGGATGGGCGACCATGCCACGGGGATTGCGGAACAGGTGATCTATCTGGTCCGGGGCGCGATGCCCGCAGAGCCGCGCCTGAAGGGCGACGTCACGTCGAGCCAGCTTCTCAAGGAAGAAGGCGAGTGATGAGCGGCGCCGAACAGCCCCTGGTTCTTGTGGTCGAGGACGAACCCGCGCAACGCGAGGTCCTGTCCTACAACTTCGAGGCCGAAGGGTTTCGTGTGGCGCAGGCCGGGAATGGTGAAGAGGCGCTGATCCTGGTGGAAGAGGTCGCCCCGGATGTCATCGTGCTGGACTGGATGCTGCCGAACGTGTCGGGCATCGAGGTTTGCCGTCGGCTGAAATCGCGCGCCGAGACGCGCGGCGTGCCGATCATCATGCTGTCGGCCCGGTCGGAAGAGGTTGACCGGGTGCGCGGGCTGGAGACGGGGGCGGATGACTATGTCATCAAGCCCTATTCTCTGGTCGAACTTCTGGCACGCGTGCGGGCTCAGTTGCGCCGGTCAAGGCCGTCTACGGTCGGCGTGGTGCTGACCTACGAGGATATCCGGCTTGACCCGGAAAGCCACAAGGTGTTCCGCGCGGAAAGCGTGCTGAAACTGGGGCCGACAGAGTTCCGGCTTTTGTCCACGTTCATGGAAAAGCCGGGCAGGGTCTGGAGCCGCGAGCAGTTGCTTGACCGCGTCTGGGGCCGCGACATCTATGTGGATACCCGCACGGTGGACGTTCATATCGGCCGGCTGCGAAAGGCGCTGTGCCAGTTCGGCGGCCCCGACCCGCTGCGCACGGTGCGTGGCGCGGGCTATGCCCTGGGCTGAACGATTTTTCTGCGAAAAATCGGAACCTCCGCATAGAATTCGCCGCGGCCCTCACAGACGGCGGATGCGGTCGGTCAGCAGCGCATAGAACCCGTCGGCATCGACCGACCCGATGAACAGGGCATTCGCGGGCCGACCCGACACGCCCCACCAGTCGGCGACAGTCATGCCGGTCGTGAACTCGCCCTGCGTCTCGATCATCACGTTGATGTGCCGCCCGGCGAACAGGTCCGACCGGATCAGCCAGGCGATGACGCAGGGGTCATGCAGCGGTGCGCCCTGGCTGCCGTATTTCTGCATGTCGAAACGTTCGAAAAAGTCGGTCCATTCGGCAACCATCCGCCCCGGTTCCGTGCCCATGGCGCGAAAGGCGGCGATGCGGTCCCGCGTGGTCAGCGCCTTGTGCGTCACATCCAGCGGCAGCACGACCAGCGGCACGCCCGAACGGAACACGATGTCGGCGGCTTCCGGGTCCACATAGATGTTGAATTCGGCGGCCGGGGTGATGTTGCCCACCTCGAAATAGGCGCCGCCCATCAGCACGATCTGCTGCACCCGGTCGATGATGTCGGGCGCGGTCTGGAACGCCTGCGCGATGTTGGTCAAGGGCCCGAGCGGGCAGAGCGTGACAGTTCCCGGTGGTTCCTGCCGCAGCGTTTCGATGATGAAATCGACGGCATGGCCCGGCTGCAGCGGCATGGTCGGGTCGGGCAGTTGCGGCCCGTCAAGGCCGGTCTTGCCATGCACATGCTCGGCCGTGACCAGCCTGCGCTTCAACGGCGCGGCGCAACCGGCAAACACCTTGATATCGGGGCGGCCCGCCAGTTCGCAAATGATGCGGGCGTTGCGTTCCGTCAGGGCCAGAGGCACGTTGCCGGCAACGGCGGTGATGCCAAGCACATCAAGTTCCACGGGGCTTGCCAGGGCGAGCAGGATCGCCACGGCATCATCCTGGCCGGGGTCTGTATCGATGATGATCTTGCGGGCGTCTGTCATGGGTCCTCCGGCACATCGCCGCCGGAGGTAAGCCCGGCCACGGACGTTTGTCCACCCGCAAGCGCGTGCAATCCAAGGCAATCAGCCGTCGAAGTTGATTTCTTCCATCAGCTTCAATGCCGCCGGGCGCTGTGCCGCGATCTCGGACAGCGGCAGCGGGTCGGGGGTAAAGCTGCCCCAGCTTGCCACCAGCGCCGACACCGGGACACCGGGTTTCACCGGAAATTCGTTGTTGGTCTCGGCATAGATGCGCTGCGCGGTATCGCCCGCAAGGAACTCCATGAACTTCAGGGCTTCGGCCCGGTTCGGCGCAGACTTGGTCATGGCCATGCCGGAAATGTTCATGTGTGTGCCGCCGTCGGTGAAGGTCGGATAGACGATATGCACCACCTCGGCTGCCGGACGCTGTTCGGGGTCGGCCAGCATCTGCCCGATATAGTAGGTATTGCCGATGGCGATGTCGCATTCGCCTGCGGCAATCGCCTTGACCTGATCGCGGTCGCCACCCGAGGGCTTGCGCGCAAGATTGGCCTTCAGCCCCTGGGCCCAGGCCTTGGCGTCGGCCTCGCCATGATGGCTGATGACCGCGCCCAGCAGGGCAAGATTGTAGTCGTTCAGCCCCGACCGCGTGCAGATGCGCCCCTTCCATTTCGGATCGGCGAGGTCCTCGTAAGTCGTCACCTCGCCATCCTTGATCCGGTCGTTCGAGGCATAGACGATCCGTGCGCGGGTGGTCAGACCGAACCAGCGGTTGTCGGGGTCGCGGTACTGTTCGGGGATGTTCGCCGTCAGCACGCCCGAATCGACCGGCTGGATCACATCGGCGTCGTCAAGCTGGATCAGCCGGGCAATATCGACGGTCAGCACCAGGTCGGCAGGGGACCGCGCGCCTTCGGCGACCAGACGCTCGACCATTCCCTTTTCGACAAAGGCGATGTTCACGGCGATGCCGGTTTCGGCGGTGAAGGCATCGGCCAGCGGCTGGATCAGTTCGGGCTGGCGATGCGAATAGACGTTCACATCGGCAAGGGCCGGTCCTGCGGCAAGAAGGGTCACGGCCAGAAGGGAAAGGCGCTGCATCATCGGGGTCTCCTGCAAGCGGTTCGATCTCGGGCGCCTTTAAGCCTGAGTCTTTTAGTCAGGTCAATAGTTGAGTGAACTAGTCGGAAACCTTTCGCGCAGGCTCAGCCCGGCGGGCCTTTCTCTTCGGCCTTGGCGCGGTTCCACAGCGCGTCCATTTCCGCCAGGTCGCTGTCGGCGGGAGTCTTCCCCGCCTCGGCCAGCCAGTCCTCGATGCGGCCGAAGCGGCGGGTGAACTTGGCATTGGCCGCGCGCAGTGCCGCCTCGGGGTCGATCTGCAGGTGGCGCGCCAGATTGGCCATGACGAACAGAAGGTCGCCGAATTCCTCGGTGATCTCGGCCTCGGTCAGGGACGCGCGCGCCTCGGTCAGTTCCTGCGTTTCCTCGACGATCTTTGCCAGAACCTCGTCGGTCGAGGGCCAGTCGAACCCGACACGGGCCGCGCGTTTCTGCAGCTTGACGGCGCGGGTCAGGGCAGGCAGGCCAAGGGCCACGCCGTCCAGAACGCGGGCGGGGCCGCGCTCGGCGGCCTTGATCCGCTCCCAATCCGCCGTCTGCTGCTCCGGGGTCTTGTCGCGCGCGTCGTTGCCGAAAACATGGGGGTGGCGGGCCACCATCTTGTCTGCGATGGCCCGTACAACATCCGCAAAGTCGAACAACTCCGCCTCGTCCGCCATCTGCGCATGATAGACCGTCTGGAGCAGCAGGTCGCCCAACTCGCCCGTCAACTCGTCCCAGGCCCGGCGGGCGATGGCATCGGCCACCTCATGCGCCTCTTCGATGGTGTAGGGCGCGATGCTGTCGAAATCCTGGGCCACATCCCAGGGGCAGCCGGTAACCGGGTCACGCAACCGGCGCATGATCTCCAGCAGGCGCGGCAGCCCGCCTTCGGGATCGGCGATCAGCGCGGCACGTGCCGCAGGGTCAGGGGGTGTTCCGGGCATTGCGGGCCTGCGCGATTTGGGGTTCTGTGTCGGCTTAGCCGCGTGCCTGACCGGAGTCCATCATGCCTGTCCTGAACCGTATCGCTGCCTGGTCGGACGAGATGACCGGCTGGCGCACACACCTGCACCGCCATCCGGAACTGAAGTTCGACTGCCATGGCACCGCCGCCTTCATCGCCGAACGCCTGCGCGACTTCGGGGTGGACGCGGTCCACGAGGGAATTGCGGAAACCGGGATCGTGGCGATCATCCGGGGGCAGGGGGATGGCCCCGTCATCGGGCTGCGTGCCGATATGGACGCGCTGCCGATCACGGAAGTCACGGGGGCAGACCATGCCTCGACCGTTCCGGGGCGGATGCATGCCTGCGGCCATGACGGGCATGTGACGATGCTGCTGGGCGCCGCGAAGTATCTGGCCGAGACGCGGAACTTTGCAGGCTCCGTTGCGCTGATCTTCCAGCCCGCCGAAGAGGATGGTGGCGGTGGCGAGGTGATGGTGCGCGAAGGCATCATGGACCGCTTCGGCATTTCGCAGGTCTACGGCATCCACAATGCGCCGAACCTGCCGTTCGGCAAGTTCGTGACCACACCCGGCCCGCTGATGGCGGCGGTGGATACAGCGACGGTGCATGTGACAGGCAAGGGTGGCCACGGGGCCACGCCGCATGAGACGGTCGATCCGGTGGTGGCCATTGTCGGCATGGTGCAGGCGCTGCAGACGATCATCAGCCGGAACCTTTATGCGCTGGACGACCTCGTGCTGTCGGTGACGCAAATTCACACCGGTTCGGCGTCGAACATCATTCCGGAATCAGGCTGGTTCTGTGCCACGATCCGCACCTTTGCCCCCGAGGTCCGCGCGCTGGTCGAACGCCGCTTTCGCGAGATCGTCGAAGGCCACGCGGCGGCCTATGGTGTCACGGTGCGCATCGACTATGACCTTGGCTATCCGCCCACCGTCAACCATCCCGAACAGACCGATTTCGCCGCAGGGGTCGCGCGCGAGATCTCGGGCGAAGAGGGCGTGGATGCCCGCGCGCGCCGCGAGATGGGATCGGAAGACTTTTCCTACATGCTGCAGGACCGTCCCGGTGCCTATCTGTTCCTCGGCACCGGTCCGGGGGCAGGGCTGCATCATCCGGCTTTCGACTTCAACGACAAGGTGTCTCCCGTCGGGGCCAGCTTCTTCGCCCGGCTGGTGGAGCGGGCCCAACCCCTTGGCTGATCGGGCGGCGGGCCGCACGGACCCGCGCGGGGGGGCGGTGCGTGCAAGCACGCACCCTACCGGCGGCCCGCAGGCTGTGTTGCGGCACGCACCCGACAGGTCCACTGGCGTTCCGGCGGCAGATGGCTAGAGTGCGCCGCAGGCGGGGTTGCCCGGCCCTGCGGCCATATTCGCAAAGGACATGACCATGGCACTGGAAGACGCCAAGAACGAAGTGGACAGCGCCTTCACCCGCAAGGGCCTGCGCGGCTATGCCTTCGAGAATGCGTTTGGCGGGGCCACCAGCTTTCTGCGCCGCACCTACACCAAGGACCTGACGGGCGTCGATCTGGCGGTGACCGGCGTGCCCTTCGATCAGGCGGTGACGCACCGCACAGGCACCCGCTTCGGCCCCCGCGCGATCCGCGAGGCCAGCGCCCTGCAGCCCTATGACCCGCCCTATGGCTGGGGCTATGACCCGCTGGACGAGATGGCCGTGATCGACTACGGCGACCTTGCGTTCGACTATGCCCGCGTCGCCGATTTCCCCGAAACGCTGACCGCCCATATCCGCACCATTCTTGCGGCAGGGGCGGGAACGGTCACGCTTGGCGGCGACCACTACATCACCTACCCGATCCTGCGCGCCTATGCCGAGCGCTTCGGGCCCCTGGGCGTGATCCATTTCGACGCGCATTCCGATCTCTGGCCGGATGACGACCTGACGCGGATCGACCATGGCACCATGCTCTACAAGGCGGTGAAGCAGGGGCTGGTCGATCCCGCCCGGTCGGTCCAGATCGGCATCCGCACCACGACCGAGGATTACCTGGGCATCCA
>JAAFHX010000185.1 GCA_013297695.1 Rhodobacterales bacterium
CCCGGGGGCGCGCATTCACCCCCCGAGGATATTTCTTAACGGAAGATGGGCGGGCGTCAGAGCCTTCGGCGCGCGAGGACCGGGAATCCGGCCAAGGCGATGCGGGCGATGGCCGCGCCCGTGTCCTCGTAGACCGTGGCCATGGCGTGGCCGGTGGCATGCAGGATGCGCAGGGGGTCTGCCACCATGGCGGCATGGCCCTTCCAGAACAGCAGGTCGCCCGCGCGCAGGTCGGCGCCTTCGGGCAGTTCGGTGCCCAGTCCTGCCTGAAGATCGCTGTCGCCGGGGCAGGGCAGGCCGCAGGCCAGCAGCGCCGCCTGCACCAGCCCCGAACAGTCGATGCCCGCCCGGCTGTTGCCCCCCCAGAGATAGGGCGTGCCCAGGAACAGCGCGGCCACGGCCACCGGGTCGGTCATCGGCGCATCGGCAGGGCGCAGATGGGCCAGCGGCACAAAGCCCTCGGGCGTTTCGGCAAAGGCACCTTGCGTGCCGGTGACGGTCAGCCGCGCGCCAAAGGGCAGGGCGGCCGTTTGGTGCGCCTGCACCCGTGCTTCGGGATAGAGGTGACTTGAAGGGGCCGAGACCCAATGGGTCGCGGCACGGGCCGCGCCAAGCGCGGTTTCGGGCAGGTAGCCGCAATAGCCGTCTTTCGCCGCCTGGACGAAGGCCCAGCCCGCGTCGCGGTCGATCACCGTCACCGCATCGCCGAACAGGACCTGCCGGTCACGCGGGCCATCCGGCGCGCGGCATAGGTCGGCCAGCGGGGTTGCGACGCAGGCAGCCTCGCCCGGCACATAGCGCGGTGCGGCGACCGTGCCGCGCAGGCTTTCCAGCGCGGCACGACCGTTCGCCGGGGTCAGGCGCCGGTCCATCTACAACGCCAGAATCTGCGGCAGCGCCTGCAGGATTGCCCGCGCACCCTGGCCGACGCCGCCCTTCGGCCGCGCCGGGGCTTCGGTCGGCTGATGGGCATAGATGTCGAAATGCAGATAGCGCGGCGTGTCCACGAACCGGCGCAGGAACAGCGCCGCCGTGATCGACCCCGCCATTCCGCCCGAGGGCGCATTGTCCAGATCGGCGATTCCGGGCTCGATCATCGCCTCGTAGGGTGCCCAGAAGGGCAGCCGCCAGACCGGGTCGCAGACCTCGGTGCCCGCTGCCTGCAGCGCCACCGCCAGCACCTCGTCATCGCAGTAGAAGGGCGCGAGATCGGGGCCGAGCGCCACGCGCGCCGCGCCCGTCAGCGTCGCCATCGAGATCAGCAGGTCGGGCGTGCCTTCGCCCGCCAGCGTCAGCGCATCGGCCAGGATCAGCCGCCCCTCGGCGTCGGTATCGTTGACCTCGACCGTCAGCCCCTTGCGCGAGGTCAGGATGTCGCGCGGCCGCATCGCCCGGCCCGAGACGGCGTTTTCCACCGCAGGCACGATCACCCGCAACCGCAGGGGCAGGTCCAGCGCCATGATCATCTGCGCCAGACCCATCACCGTCGCCGCGCCGCCCATGTCCTTCTTCATCAGCAGCATGTTGGCCGCACCCTTCAGGTCCAGCCCGCCGGTGTCGAAACAGACGCCCTTGCCGACCAGCGTCAGCTTCGGCCCCGCAGTGCCCCAGGTCATGTCCAGCAGGCGTGGTGCGCGGTCTGAGGCCCGGCCGACGGCATGGATCATCGGCAGGTTCTGCGCCAAAAGGTCATCGCCCGCGACGACCGTCGCCGTTGCCCCGAACCGGGCCGCGAGCGCCCGAAAGGCCGCTTCCAGATCGGCCGGCCCCATGTCGTTGGCAGGCGTGTTCACCAGATCGCGCGTCAGCCATTCGCCCGCGGCAATCGCCTCCAGCCGCGCCGCATCGCAGCCGGGCGGGGCGACAAGATGGGCGGTGGCGGGTTTCGCCGATGCATAGCGGTCGAACCGGTACTGTGCCAGCAGCCAGCCAAGCGCCGCCTCGTCCCGGTCCTGCGGCGGCAGGTCAGCCTCCAGATGCCAGTTGCCCGCAGGCAGGGCGGTCGCCGCGCGGGCCAGCGCAAACCGCGTCCGCGCCCGCGCCCGGGCGGTGCCATGGCCCACAACGGCAGCAACCGGTCCACCTTCCCCCGGCAGCAAAGCCAGCTCACCCAGACCCGCCGCAAATCCGCAGCCGGTCAGCCAGTCGCGGACCGCTTGCGGGCGGGCGGCCAGCCATCCCGGCAGACCTTCGGCAGAGACGACGTGAAGCGGGCGCGAGGTGCCGTCGGCAGGCGCAAATCGGGGGGGCATCGGCAGGGTCCTGAAAGGGTGGGCAGACACCCAGCCTAGACAATCCGGCCCGCCCCGCAAGCCCCCGGAGACCCCCCCGTCAGCTCTGGCGGCCCTGCCGGTCGGCCTCGCGGGCAAGCGACTGTTCGGCCACCCGGATCAGCCGCGCCCAGACGGCGGAAAACGCCGTGGCATCGCCGCTGTCGATGCAACTGCGCACCATCGCCGAAACCTGGCCAAGGCTGGTCATGCCCATATGTTCGGCCATCCGCTGCAGGCTGCGCAACTGGCGGTGCAGGTCGGTCAGGTCGCGCGCGCGCACCTGCCCGGCAAGGCCCGCCATGGTCAGGGCAAGTTCGCCCATCGCCCGGTTCACCACCTGTTCGGCAGCCACGGGTCCCAGGTCGCGATGGATCGCGGCGATCGGTCCGGCGTTCAGACAGACCCGTTCGTTCGGTCGCAAGACCGTTATGTTGCCCAACATCTCACCCATCGCCCTTCATCCGCACCCGATGACACCGTGAACCCGGCGTCCTGAAGAAAAGGTTGCCCCGGGGCCAAGAAACCGCTCGAATTTTCCCGACCCCGCGCCTACCAAGACCGGTGGAACCGACGGGGGAATCCGGATGCTTCAGGTCAGACCGCTGCCCGCCTATCTGGTCCAGCGATTTCACGGCTGGCGCGCCACGACCTATCAGGACAACAAGGCCTGGTACCGCCGTCTGGCCGAGGCCGGGCAGATGCCGCGCGCCATGATCATCGCCTGCTGCGACAGCCGGGTGCATGTGACCTCGATCTTCGGCGCGGACGAGGGCGAATTCTTCATCCACCGCAACATCGCGGGGCTGGTGCCGCCCTTCACCCCCGACGGCCAGTTGCACGGCACCTCGGCGGCGGTGGAATATGCCGTCTCCGCCCTGCACGTCGCCCATATCGTCGTGCTGGGCCATTCCAACTGCGGCGGGGTCAGGGGCTGCCATGACATGTGTCTGGGCCATGCGCCCGAGCTTGAGATGCAGTCGAGCTTTGTCGGCCGATGGATGGACCTGCTGCGGCCGGGCTTCGAGCGGACGGCGCAGTTTTCCGACGGCGCGGCGCGTATCGAGGCGATGGAGAAGGAGGCGGTCGTGATCAGCCTGGAAAACCTGATGACCTTTCCCTTCGTGCGCATGGCGGTCGAACAGGAACGGCTGACCCTGCACGGGCTGTGGACCGATACCGGCGAGGGCGGCCTGCAGCAGTTCGACGGCGGAACCCAGGCTTTTGTGCCGATCTGACGCCATGCCTTGGGGAGACGCCGCATGACCGAAATCCTGACCATCGCGGGCCAGAACCTGCTGTCGCCGATGATCCTGTGCTTTGCGCTTGGCCTTGCGGCGGCGCTGGCACGGTCCGAACTGACCGTGCCCGAAGCGGCGGCCAAGGCGCTGTCGATCTATCTGCTCTTTTCCATCGGCTTCAAGGGCGGGGTGGCGGTGGCCGACCACGGCATCGATGCGCGCCTGCTTGCGGCGCTGGCGGGGGGCGTCGTGCTGTCGTTCCTGTTGCCCTTCGCGGCCTTTGCGATGCTGGGGGTGCTGACCCGGATGTCGCACATCGACCGGGCGGCGGTGGCCGCACATTACGGATCGATCAGCATCGTCACCTTCGTGACCGCCACGTCGGTTCTGGCCGCGCGGGGCATCACGTCGGAAGGCTACATGGTCGCCGTGGCGGCGGCGATGGAGGCACCCGCCATCATTTCGGCCCTGTGGCTGGTGTCGCGCAGCGGGCAGGGCCGCGCCGAAATGGATGCCGACCTGTGGCGCGAGATCCTGCTGAACGGGTCGATCGTGCTGTTGGTGGGGTCGTTCATGATCGGCCTGGTGACCGGCGCGCCGGGGCTGGCGCGGATCGAAAGCTTCATCGTCTCGCCCTTTCAGGGGGTGCTGTGCCTGTTCCTGCTGGACATGGGGCTGGTCGCCGGGCGCGGTCTGCGCGGATCGCGGGGGGTTCTGGGCGGCGGGGCGCTGCTGTTCGGGGTGCTGATGCCGCTGGCGGGGGCGACTGCGGGGCTTGGGATGGGCCTGGCGCTTGGCCTGTCGACCGGCGGGGTGGCGCTGCTGATGACGCTTGCGGCATCGGCCAGCTACATCGCCGTCCCGGCGGCGATGCGCGTGGCCCTGCCCGAGGCGAACCCTTCGGTCTATCTGACCCTGTCGCTCGGGGTGACCTTTCCCTTCAACCTGGTGCTGGGCATCCCGCTGTATGTGGCGGTTGCCGGTGCCGTGACCGGAGGCTGACGCCATGCAGACCCACAAGGCGAGGCGAGTCGAGATCATCATCGAGGCACCGATGGAAAGCCGCCTGACCGCCGCACTGGAACGCGCGGGCGTGACCGGGTTCACCGTGCTGCCGGTGCTGGGCGGATCGGGCCGGTCGGGCCGATGGACGCGCGAGGGGCAGGTGGGTCGGCAGGGCATGGTTGCCGTCGTCTGCCTGATCCGCCCCGAACGGCTGGATACCTTGCTGGAAGCCGCCTTCGAGGTGGTGGAACGCCACATCGGCGTGGTCAGCGTGACGGAATGCGAGGTCCTGCGGGCCGAACGGTTCTAGCGGTCCGGGCGGGGCGGTGCGTGCGAGCACGCACCCTACGGGGCGGCGGGGCGGTGCGTGCGAGCACGCACCCTACGGGGCGGCGGTATCGAGGGCACCGGGCTGCGGAAAACACGACCATCGCGCGGTCGCCCGCAGGTGATTCCCGTGCTAGCGTGACGCGAACGGCGTGGGAGGTCATGATGCGTCTGGCGGTGATCCTGTGGTTCTGCGCCCTGCCGGTCATGGCCGAAGGGGTTGATCCGTCGCTTGGCACGCTCAACCCCGAAGAGATGTCGATGAGCCGGGTGCTGGAGGATGTGGCGCGCGGGCAGACCACGATGACCAATTGCGCGGCGGGCTATCTGATCACCAAGTCCGGTCGGCATGCGCAGGCCCGCGCGGTCTTCGGTCCCTGCGCCGAGGCCGGATACACCGGTGCGATGACCTGGATGAGCCAGTTGGACGACAACGGTCTTGGCGGCCCGGAAGACCCCGAGGCGGCGGCCGCCTGGGACCGGCGTGCGGCAGAGGCGGGCGATCCGGTCGGGCAGTTCAACCTGGGGCTTGACCTGATGCGCGGGCGCGGCGTCGCGCGCGACGAGGCTGCGGGTCGCCGTCTGGTCGATCAGGCCGCCCGGCAGGGCCTGTCCACCGCGCTGCGGTTGCAGGCGGCGGGCTATGACCTGGACGAGGTCACCCCCGATTCCGACGAGTGGAAATACGGCCCCGCCCTGTATTGACGGGACCCGCCCTCACGGGGCGATCCGGGCCGGGCTGCCCTCCAGCCGGATCACCCGGTCGGCAAGGCGCGCGGCCTCGTCCGGCGCATGGGTGACCAGCAGCGTCGCCACGGGCCGCGCGGCCCGCAGCCGTTCGAACAGCGCCATCATCTCGTCCGACAGGGCAGGGTCAAGCGAGACGAAGGGTTCGTCCATCAGCAACAGTCCCGGTTCGGCGGCCCAGGCGCGGGCCAGCGACAGGCGGCGCTGCTGGCCTAGCGACAGGGTGCCCGGCAGCCGGTCGTCCATGCCGCCCAGACCGACCTCTGTCAGCCAGGTCGATCCGGTCACAGCCGGGCAGCGTGCCATGAGGGTGATGTTCTGCAACAGGCTGCGCCACGGCAGCAGCGTGGGTTCCTGAAACACCATGGCGACCGGTCCGGGGCAGGTCAGCCGTCCGGTCCAGTCGCGGTGCAGCCCGGCGATCACCCGCAGGAGCGTGGACTTGCCGACGCCCGAGGGGCCGGTGATCGCCACGGTTTCCTGCGGCCCGACCGACAGGTGCAGCGAAGCCAGA
>JAAFHX010000186.1 GCA_013297695.1 Rhodobacterales bacterium
CGCGGATGAACACCACCGACATCAACGCCAAGGCCTGCGTCACCGGCAAGCCGCCCCATGCGGGCGGCATCCAGGGCCGGGTCGAGGCGACCGGGCGCGGCGTGCAATATGCCCTGCGCGAGTTCTTCCGCCACCCCGAGGACGCCGCCAAGGCCGGCCTGTCTGGCGATCTGGACGGCAAGCGGGTGATCGTGCAGGGGCTGGGCAACGTGGGTTATCACGCCGCGAAGTTCTTGTCGGAAGAGGATGGCGCGATCATTACCGCCATCATCGAACGCGACGGCGCGCTACAAGACGAACGGGGCCTTGACGTGGAAGCCGTGCGGCAATGGGTCGTGGCCCATGGCAGCATCCGGGGCTATCCGGCCGCCAGCTTCACCGAGGACGGTGCCGCGCTGCTGGAGGCCGACTGCGACATCCTGATCCCGGCGGCGATGGAAGGGGTCATCAACCTGTCCAACGCCGAGCGCATCCGCGCGCCCCTGATCGTCGAGGCGGCGAACGGCCCGGTCACCTTCGGGGCCGACGAGGTGTTGCGGCGAAAAGGCTGCGTCATCCTTCCCGACATGTATGCCAATGCGGGCGGGGTCACGGTCAGCTACTTCGAATGGGTCAAGAACCTGTCGCATATCCGGTTCGGCCGGATGCAGCGCCGCGCCGAGGAGGCGCGCCACCTGCTGCTGGTCAACGAACTGGAACGGCTTTCGTCGGACAACGGCCTTGGCTGGACCATGTCGCCCAACTTCAAGGAGCAGTATCTGCGCGGGGCGGGCGAGCTGGAACTGGTGCGGTCGGGTCTGGATGACACGATGCGCGGGGCCTATCAGGCGATGCGGGCCGTCTGGCACGGGCGGGCCGATGTGCAGGACCTGCGGGTGGCCGCCTATATCGTCTCGATCAGCCGGGTGGCCGCGACCTATCAGTCAAAAGGGCTGTAGACCCGCCCGCACCCGGGTGAGCCCGAGCGGGGGGGGGGCCGGCCCGCACCCATTCCAGCCGCAATGTCGGCGGCGACCCGTGCTGGGTCGGCACCTCGGTCATGCGCTTCGGTCACTTGAATCGTGAATGACGTACGTTAATCAAGCACGCCTACTTCATGCCGCCAAGCGGTATTGATTGCGTCGTTTTCTGTCAGACACAGCCAAAGAATCGTTGACTTGAGGTACGCACCTCGTTCAGCCTGTTTGGGCGCAGAAGCGCGTCTCAGGGAGGAGATGGAATGAAAAGATCGTTTGGATTTGCAGTGTTGGTGGCTGCGTCGTTTCCGGCGCTGTCAGCCAGTGCGCTGGACCGGTTGCCGACGCTGAACCTTGCGACGGCCCAGGTCATGGCCGAGGGGTGCCTGGCCCATCAGGTCGCAACCAAGTATCAGCCGATCAATGTCGTCATCGTCGACAATGGCGGAAACACGATCCTCGTGAACCGGCAGGATGGTGCCTGCAAGGCCTGCGAGGCCATTGCCACGAACAAGGCCAGAACTGCGGCCCTGTTCAACAACACGACGCGCGACTTCGAAAAGAAGGCCTATGGCGAAATGAAGGACGGTGTCGGCGCCGATCTTCCAGGTATCGCCCTTGTTCCTGGTCTGGTCGCCTTCCCCGGAGGACTGCCGATCGTTGTCGACGGTGTGCCGATCGGCGGTATCGGTGTCAGCGGGGCGAGCGGCGATGAAGACGAACTCTGTGCCCAGGCGGGCATCGATGCGGCTGCCGATCTGCTGAAGTGATCGCCTGTTGCCCCCGCCGCGCTGCCGTTGCAGCGGGGGCAAGAACCAGTCGCTTCCACCTCCTGCAGTCCCGGACGCCGCGGAAGACATGCGCCTTGAACAATCGCCATTCGCGGTTGTCGCGCCCGGTTCGATGCGGTGCAGCGATGGATGCGCGCCCGAAGGTCCGGATGAGGGGTGGTGGCCAGAAAAAAGAGGGGCACGGCGAAATCCTTTGTCAACCGGAAGGCGGGTTGCGGATGCGGCCGCCACGCCTGCGCCTCGATCGCTTCCTTGTCCAGTGGCGACACATTTTGTCGCTGGCGGGGCAGGCGCGTGCCGTGATCCGTTGAACAAGGGGCCTGTCTTCGGCTATCAGGGGTCGTGACAGAACAAGGACCGGCCCGATGCGCTACTCCGGCTTCAAGGTGATCACCGAGGGGCTTTTCGGCAACAAGGGGTGGAAACCCGCGTGGCGGGACCCGGCACCGAAGGCGCAGTATGACGCCATCATCATCGGCGGCGGCGGGCACGGGCTGGCGACGGCCTTCTATCTGGCGAAGAACCACGGCCTGACCAACATCGCGGTGCTGGAGAAGGGCTACCTAGGCTCCGGCAACATCGGGCGCAACACGACCATCGTTCGGGCCAACTACTTCCTGCCCGGAAACTCGGAATTCTACAGCCATTCCATGAAGCTGTGGGAGGGGATGGAGGCCGAGCTCAACTACAACGTGATGCATTCGCAGCGCGGGCTGATCAACCTGTTCCACTCCGACGGGCAGCGCGACGCCTTCGTGCGGCGCGGCAACGCGATGATCAACCAGGGCGACGACGCGATCCTGCTGGACCGCGAGGGCGTGCGCGAGCATCTGCCCTATCTGGATTTCGAACAGACGCGGTTCCCGATCTACGGCGGCCTCTTGCACCCGCGCGGCGGCTCGGCCCGGCATGACGCGGTGGCCTGGGGCTATGCGCGCGGGGCCGACCAGCGCGGGGTGGACCTGATCCAGAACTGCGAAGTGACCGGGATCGATATCGAGAATGGCCGTGTGACGGGCGTGCAGACCACGCGCGGGCCGATCCGGGCGGCGAAGGTGGGCATCATCGTGGCTGGCCGATCTGGGCAGGTGGCCGCGATGGCGGGGATGCGGCTGCCCATCGAAAGCCACATCCTGCAGGCCTTTGTCAGCGAGGGGCTGAAGCCGGTGATCAACCATGTCATCAGCTTCGGCATGGGGCATTTCTACATCAGCCAGTCGGACAAGGGCGGCCTCGTCTTCGGCGGCGATCTGGACTTTTACGCCTCCTATGCCTCTCGCGGAAACCTGCCGATGGTGGAGCATGTGATGGAGGCCGGCATGACCCTGATGCCGATGATCGGGCGGGCCAAGGTGCTGCGGTCCTGGGGCGGGATCATGGACATGACGCCCGACGGATCACCCATCATCGACCGCACCCACATCGACGGGCTGTTCATCGACTGCGGCTGGAACTACGGCGGCTTCAAGGCGGTTCCCGCCTCGGGCTGGTGCATGGCGCATCTGATGGCGACCGGCCAGCCGCATGAGGTGGCCCGCCGCTTCCGTCTTGACCGTTTTGCGACCGGGCATCTTCTCGACGAAGAAGGCACCGGCAGCCAGCACAACCTGCATTAGGGGACGACCATGCGCATCACCTGCCCCCTCTGCGGCCCCCGCGACCGGCGCGAGTTCTACTACTATGGGTCGGACGATTATCTGAACCGCCCCGGCCCCGAAGCCGACCCTTCGGCCTGGGACAACTATCTGCATCTGCGCGACAACCCGGCGGGGATCACCACCGACCTGTGGTATCACGAGACCGGCTGCACAAGCTGGCTGAAGATCACGCGCAACACGGTGACGCATGACATCCTGTCGGTCGATCTGGTGGCCCCGCTGGAGCCGCCCGCGAAACCCCGGCGGAGGGCTGCGCCATGAGGCTGGATGGCAAGGGCCTGATCGACCGCTCGACGCCGCTGCGGTTCCGCTTTGATGGCGAGGAGTACCGGGGCTTCCGGGGCGACACGCTCGCCTCGGCGCTGATGGCGAACGGGGTGAAACTTGTCGGGCGCAGCTTCAAGTATCACCGCCCGCGCGGCATCCTGACTGCAGGGTCCGAGGAACCGAACGCGCTGGTCGAGGTGCTGGAGGGCTCGCAGCAGACGCCGAACGTCCGCGCCACGGTGCAGGAGTTGTATGACGGGCTGGCAGCGCAAAGCCAGAACCGCTGGCCCTCGCTGCGGTTCGATGCGCTGTCGGTCAATGACCTTGCCGCGCCCTTCCTGAGCGCGGGGTTCTACTACAAGACCTTCATGTGGCCGCGCGCCTTCTGGGAAAAGCTCTATGAACCTGCGATCCGCCGGGCGGCGGGGCTGGGCAGCCTGTCGGGGCTGAAGGACGAGGCGGCCTACGAGAAGGCCTGGGCGCATTGCGACCTGCTGGTGATCGGCGCGGGGCCGACGGGCCTGATGGCGGCACTGGCCGCCGCGCGGGCAGGGGCAGATGTGATCCTGGCGGATGAGGGCGCGCGGATGGGCGGGCAGTGCCTGTCCGACCCCGGCCTGATCGGCGGGCTTGCGGCCCCCGACTGGGCCGGTTCGGTTCTGGCCGAACTGGCGGGGCTGCCCAATGTGCGGCTGATGCCGCGCACGACCGTGACCGGGGCTTATGACGACGGCACCTATGGCGCGCTGGAGCGGGTGGGCCTGCATCTGGCCCCCGCCCCCGACCTGCCGCGCGAGTGTTTCTGGCGGATCGTTGCGCGGCGCGCGATCCTGGCCTCTGGGGCACTTGAACGGCCCGTCGCCTTTCCGAACAACGACCGGCCGGGCATCATGCTGGCAGGGGCGATCCGGACCTACGTGAACCGCTACGGCGTGGCACCGGGCCGCCGGGTGGCGCTGTTCGCCAACAACGACCATGCCCGGCAGATCGCGCGCGACCTTGCGGCGGCGGGGCTGACCATCGCCGCCGTGATCGACAGCCGCGAGGGCGTGCCGACCGATGACCCCTTCCCCGTTCATGCGGGCGCGCGGGTGATCGACACGCAGGGCCGCCACGGGCTGACCGGCATCACCATCGCCAAGGGCGGGACCGAATTCCGGATCGAGACGGACTGCCTCGGCATCTCCGGCGGCTGGAACCCGACGCTGCACCTGACCTGCCACCTGAACGGCCGCCCGGTGTGGCACGAGGGAATTGCCGCCTTCCTGCCCGCCGAAGGGGCCGTGCCCGGCCTGATCCCCGCCGGGTCTGCGGCGGGACGTTTCGATACCGCTGCCTGTCTGGCGGATGGGCTGGCTGCCGCCGGTGCGGCACTGGCCGCGCTGGGCCGCACCGCGCCGGACATGGCCGCGCCCGAAGCCGAGGCCGCGCCCTATGCCATCGAGCCGCTGTGGCAGGTTGCGGGGCGGGCAGGTCCCTGGCGCAGGTCCTGGCTCGATTTCGCCAATGACGTGACGGTCAAGGACGTGAAGCTTTCGGCGCAGGAAGGCTTCGCGTCGGTCGAGCACATGAAGCGCTATACCACCCAGGGGATGGCGCCGGATCAGGGCAAGAATTCCAACGTGGCGGCGCTGGCGGTGCTGGCGGACGCGACCGGACGCGGCATCCCGCAGACCGGCACTACCACCTTCCGCCCGCCCTTCAGCCCGGTCTCCATCGCCGCGATGGGGGCCGGGGGCCGGGCCGAGGGGTTCGCGCCGCAACGGTTCATGACCTCCGATCAGGCCAGCCGCGACCGGGGTGCGCCGATGATCGAGGCGGGGCTGTGGTATCGGCCCAGCTATTTCCCCCGACCGGGCGAGACGACCTGGGAACAGGCCTGCGACCGCGAGGTGCGCATGGTGCGCAGCGCGGTCGGCGTGGCTGATGTGTCCACCCTGGGCAAGATCGACATTCAGGGGGCTGATGCCGCGCGGTTTCTGGATTTCGTCTATACCAACACCTTTTCCACCCTGCCGGTGGGGCGGGTGCGCTATGGGCTGATGCTGCGCGAGGACGGGATGGTGCTGGATGACGGCACCTCGGCCCGGCTGGGCGATCAGCATTTCCTGATGACCACCACAACCGCCGCCGCCGGTCTGGTGATGCGGCATCTGGATTTCGTGCAGCAGGCCTTCTGTGCCGGGTGGGATCTGCGGACGATCTCGGTCACCGAGACATGGGCGCAGTTCGCCGTGGCGGGCCCGCGCGCGCGCGGATTGCTGGTCGGACTGGTCGATG
>JAAFHX010000187.1 GCA_013297695.1 Rhodobacterales bacterium
GCGCGGTCATCGGCCTGATTGAGGATCGCCGCCGTCTCGACCATCTCCACCATGAAGGTGGACCGCCCCCGCGCCAGATCGTCCGACGCCCCCACCCGGCTGAAGACCTGGCTGACCAACCCGATCCGGGCGCGGGTCGCAGGCACGAAGCTGCCCGCCTGCGCCAGAAGCGCGATCAGCGCATTCTGCCGCAGAAAGGTCGATTTTCCCGCCATGTTCGGCCCTGTCAGCATCCAGATCGCCGGGGCCTCGCCTGCGCTCAGCGCGCAGTCATTCGCAACAAAGGGCCCCGCCCCCTGCCGTCGCAGGGCCGCCTCTACCACCGGATGCCGACCTGCCACCACGTCGAAAGCGCGGCTGTCGTCGATGACCGGCTCGGTCCAGTCGCCCTCGGCCGCCAGATCGGCGAAACTGGTGGTCAGATCGATCTCGGCCAGTGCGCGTGCTGCAGCCGCGATCGGCCCTGCGTTGTCCAGAACCGCCGCGCGGAGGCTTTCGAAGATTCGCCGCTCGATCTCCAGCGCATGGTTCCCGGCGTTCAGGATGCGGCTTTCCAGATCGTTCAGCGCCACGGTCGTGAACCGCACCTGATTGGCCGTGGTCTGGCGATGGATGAAGGTGTCCGACAGCGCACGCATCCGCGCCTCGTGCGTGTCGGTCGTCTCGATGAAATACCCCAGCACGTTGTTGTGCTTGATCTTAAGCGACGGCACACCCGCCAGCGCGGCATAGTCCGCCTGCATTCCGGCGATCACCCCGCGCCCCTCGTCGCGCAAGGCGCGGGTCTGGTCCAGTTCGCCATCGTAGCCAGTGGCGGTGAACCCGCCATCCCGCGCCAGCAGGGGCGGCACGGCGACCAGTGCATGGTCCAACAGCGCGATCAGCGCGCTGTGCCCCACCAGCGCCCCCGCCGCATGCCGCAGCAGGCCGGGGATGTCCCCGGACAGACGCGTCGCGACGGCCTCGGCTGCCCCCAGCCCGTCGCGGATCGCGGTCAGATCGCGCGGGCCGCCCCGCTCCAGCGCCAGCCGCGACAGGGCACGGTCCATGTCGGGGGCCTGGCGCAGATCGGCCCGCAGTTCGGCGCGCAGGCGCCCGTCGGATACCAGAAACCGCACCGCTGCATGCCGCTCGGCAATCACGACCCGGTCGCGCGATGGTGCCGACAGTCTCCGGTCCAGAAGCCGCGCGCCGGCAGCGGTCACTGTCCGGTCCACCGCTGCCAGCAGTGACCCCTCACGCCCGCCCGACAAAGCCGCCGTGATCTCCAGGTTCCGCCGTGTCGCCGCGTCGATCTGCAGGAAACCGCCCACCGCTTCGTGCACCGGCGGGCGCAGCAGGGGCAGGCGCCCGCGCTGCGTCAGGTCAAGGTAATCCACCAGCGCGCCCATGGCCGAGACCTCGGCCCGGTCAAAGGACCCGAAGGCATCAAGGCTGGCCACCGCCCACAAAGCACAGAGCCTCCGTTCTGCCCCCGTGCTGTCAAGGCTGGCCCGTGCCACCAGCGTCATTGCTGCACCGGCGTCCCGCACAACGCCAGAAAATGCGGCTTCCTGCGCTTCGCCCAGCAATACTTCGCGCGGGCTGAGCCGGGCCAGTTCCGGCCCCAGCCGTGCGGGTGGACAGGGCATCACCCGCACTTCTCCGGTCGAGATGTCGGCCCAGGCCAGTGCCCCCGCCTCGCGCACCTCGGCATAGGCCGCCAGAAAATTGTGCCGCCGCGCCTCCAGCAGGCTGTCCTCGGTCAGCGTTCCTGGCGTTACCAGCCGCACCACGTCGCGTCGGACCACCGACTTCGACCCGCGCTTCCTTGCCTCGGCGGGGTCTTCCATCTGTTCGGCGATGGCCACGCGAAACCCCTTGCGGATCAGTGTCAGCAGATAGCCCTCGGCGGCATGCACCGGCACGCCGCACATGGCGATGTCCTCGCCCAGATGCTTTCCGCGTCTGGTCAGCGCGATGTCCAGCGCCGCTGCCGCCGCCACGGCATCGTCGAAGAACATCTCGTAGAAGTCGCCCATCCGGTAGAACAACAGCGCGCCGGGGTTCCTGGCCTTGATCTCCAGATACTGCGCCATCATCGGCGTCGCCGCGTCGTCGTTCACCCGTCTCTCCTGATACCGCCCACTTCCAACCCTACAAAACCGCAACCCCCCCCGAAAGCGCCAAATCCGGGGCTTGCTGGCGGGTCATGCCAGGCCCTATCACCAACGGGACGCAAGGGGGGCATCATGGCGATCTACAATCTGGGTTCGATCAACATCGACCATGTCTACAGCGTGCCACACCTGCCACGCCCGGGCGAGACGCTCGCCGCCACCGGGTATGCAATGGGCCTGGGCGGCAAGGGTGCGAACCAGTCCGTTGCCGCTGCCCGGGCTGGCGCGCGGACCCTTCACATCGGCGCGGTCGGCCCCGAGGGCCGATGGGCGCGCGAGATGCTGCAAGGCTACGGCGTCGATGTCAGCCATGTCGAGGTCGGAACCGCGCCGACCGGCCACGCGATCATCAATGTCGATCCCGGGGCCGAGAATGCGATTGTCATCTTTGCAGGGGCCAACCGCAGCCCGGATGCGGCCACGGCAAAGGCTGCGCTCGTCGGATCACGACCGGGCGACAGCCTGCTGCTGCAGAACGAGACATCGGCGCAGGCCGAGGCTGCCGCATTGGCCGCCGCGCGCGGCCTGCGCGTGGTCTATTCGGCCGCCCCGTTCCAGGTCGCTGCAGTGCGTGCGGTGCTGGACCATGCCACGATGCTGGTCATGAACGCGGGCGAGGCGGCGGAACTCGCTGCCGCCTTCGGCAGCCTGCCGCCGCGCGACATAGTCATTACGCGCGGGGCGCAGGGGGCCGAATGGCTGTCACCCGGGGCCGAGCCGCTGTTCGTTCCCGCCTTTCGCGTCATCCCGGTCGATACCACCGGCGCGGGCGACTGCTTCACCGGCACGCTTGCCGCCGCGCTGGATGCCGGGGCGGATCGCGCGCAGGCCATGCGGCGTGCCGCTGCTGCCGCGGCGATCCAGGTCACCAGACCGGGTGCCGCCCTGGCGATGCCGACCGCGGCCGAGGTCGACGCCTTCCTGTCGGATCAGTGAGCGAAGGCGGCCTGTCCGCCCCACAACTCCTTGACGCGCTGATCCCGTCCGCAGGATTTGCGGTACAACTTGTAGGCCGACGCTTTCGTGCGCGGCCCGAACCGGGTCAGGATGATGTCGCTGCTCTTGTAATAGTCCTGATGGTAGTCTTCGGCCGGGTAGAACCCCTTCAGAGGGAGGATCTGCGTGACGATCTTCTTCCCGAGCGCGGTACCGGCCTCGGCTTTCGCGGCCTCGGCGGCCTTCCGTTCCTCTGCGCCATCCACAAAGATCGCGGTGCGATAGCTGTCGCCGCGGTCGCAGAACTGCCCGCCGGCATCGGTCGGATCCACACTGCGGAAATACATCAGCAGCAAGGAGTCATAGCTGAGCTTCGTCGGGTCGTAAGTGATCTTCACGGCCTCGTAATGCCCGGTGCCCCCGCCACTGACCTGATCATAGGTTGCGGTGGCCTTTGATCCTCCGGCAAAGCCGGATACCACGGATGTCACCCCGGGAACGCTTTCGAAGTCCTTCTCCACGCACCAGAAGCATCCCCCCGCCACCACGGCAGTTCGCGTTTCGGCCAGTGCCGCGCCGCCGAGCCCAAGGACCAGCGCCAGCGCCAGTCCGATTCCTCTCCACATGTCCATCCTGCGTCCTCCTGATTGGGGGGACCATGTGTGCCGGTCCCGGTCGCGTCCATTCACCGCACCGTGTGTCACGCAAGGGTGATCGACCCCTTGGCGCGCCCCGCGCCGCCGTCTAGCCTCTTGCCAACCAACGGAGGCACCATGACCGACAATGTCTCGACCCATCAGGCCGAAGAGGACGCCCGCAACGAGGCGATCCTGATCTTCGTCAACGGACGCATTCTGCCAAAGGCGCAGGCAGTGGTCAGCGTTTATGACGCGGGTTTCATGCTGGGCGATGGCGTGTGGGAGGGTATCCGGCTCTACAACAACCGGTGGGCGTTTCTGGACGAACACCTGACCCGCCTGTTCGAAGCGGCAAAGGCCATCGACATCGACATCCGCATGACGCCGGATCAGGTCGCGCAGGCGCTGTTCGACACGCAGGCCGCCAATGGCATGACCACGGATGCCCACGCCCGCCTGATGGTCACGCGTGGCGTCAAGACCCGGCCCTTCCAGCATCCCAGGCTGTCGCAGCAGGGGCCGACCGTCGCCATCATCATGGAACATTCGCGCCCGAAACTGCCGCGTCCGATCCGTCTGGCCACGGTGCCCCACCTGCGCGGATTGCCGATGACACAGGACCCAAAGCTGAATTCGCACAGCAAGCTGAACTGCATCCTCGCCTGCATCGCCGCCGAAAAGGCGGGTGCTGACGAGGCGCTGATGCTGGATGTGCATGGCTTCGTGAACACCACCAACGCCTGCAACTTCTTCATCGTCCGAAAGGGCGCGGTCTGGACCAGTACGGGCGACTACTGCATGAACGGCATCACCCGGCAGAAGGTGATCGACCTTTGCCACGCAAACGGCATTCCTGTCCATGAACGCAACTTCACGCTGGTCGATACCTATTCGGCGGACGAGGCCTTCCTGACCGGCACCTTCGGGGCACAGACGCCCGTGGGCAGCATCGACGGGCGGCAGATCGGGACCGGGCAGATGGGGCCGATGACGGAACGCCTGCGCGGCCTTTACAAGGCGCTGGTGGCTGCATGAACGGTCCGTCGCACAAGCGCATCGCCATGTGGTCCGGCCCGCGCAACCTGTCCACTGCGATGATGTACGCTTTCGCCGCGCGCGACGACTGTGCCGTCTGGGACGAGCCGTTCTATGCCGCCTACCTCGACGCCACCGGCATCGGCCACCCGATGCGCGACGAGATCATCGCGGCGCACGAGGTCGATCCCGACCGCGTGGCTGCCGCCTGCAAGGGCCCGATCCCGCGGGGCAAGGCGCTCTACTACCAAAAGCACATGACCATGCACATGCTTCCGGCCTTTGACCGGCGCTGGATGCGGTCCTGCCAGAACGTGTTCCTGATCCGCCACCCGGCGCGCGTGGTGGCCTCCTACGCGAAAAAGCGCGAGGGCGCGACGGCGGCCGACATCGGTTTCGTCCATCAGGCCGAACTGTTCGACGAGGTGGCGGGCTGGTCCGGCGCAACCCCACTGGTGATTGACAGCGACGCCATCCGCGCAGACCCCGAAGCGATGCTGCGCAAGCTTTGCACCGCGCTCGGCCTGACCTTCACCCGGGCGATGCTGCACTGGCCCGCCGGAGGAAACCCAGCCGACGGCGTCTGGGCATCACACTGGTATGGGGCAGTCCACCGCTCGACCGGCTTCGATGGCGTTGACGGCCCGTTTCCCGCCTTGGGCGGCGCCTATGCCGACTTGGCGGCCGAGGCGCTGCCGCACTATGAAAGACTTGCCCGCCTGGCGCTTTAGGCTGTTCCCTGGTCGGCTGATCGCCCCGGTGGTCAGCCCTTGACCCGTGCGTTCCGCGTCGCGATCAGCTTCAGCCGCAGCGCGTTCAGCCGGATGAAGCCTGCGGCGTCCTTCTGGTCATAGGCGCCGGCATCTTCTTCGAAGGTGACATGCTTTTCGGAGTAAAGCGAATGGTCCGACCAGCGGGCCACCGTGCGGGCCATGCCCTTGTACAGCTTGACCCGCACCGTTCCGGTGACATGGTCCTGGCTCTTGTCGATCAGCGCCTGCAGCATTTCGCGTTCCGGGCTGAACCAGAAGCCGTTGTAGATCAGTTCCGCATAGCGCGGCATGATCGAATCCTTCAGGTGCCCCGCGCCTGCATCCAGCGTGATCTGCTCGATCCCGCGATGTGCCTCCAGCAGGATCGTGCCGCCG
>JAAFHX010000188.1 GCA_013297695.1 Rhodobacterales bacterium
ATGGCCCGCCTTCCAGAAGACCCAGGACTTTGGCCCCTACCTTGCCAATGCCAAGGCCAGCGGTGCGGATGCCGTCTATGTGTTCTTCGCGGGCGGCGAGGCGATTTCCTTCGTCAAGCAGTATGACAGCTTCGGCCTCAAGGCCGAGATGCCGCTCTATGGCTCGGGCTTCCTGACCTCGGCGTTGTATGTCGAGGCGGAAGGCCCGGCGGCCGAAGGGGTGATTACCGCGCTGCACTATGTGCCGACGCTGGACAACCCGGAAAACGCCGCCTTTGTCAAGGCGTTCAAGGCAAAGACCGGCCGCATCCCTTCGGAATATGCGGTGCAGGGCTATGACAGCGCCCACGCGCTGGTCGAGGCGGTGAAGGCCCGAGCGACCGACCGCGAAACCCTGGCTGCCGCACTGCCGAAAGTGGCCTTCACCGGCCCGCGCGGCAACCTGCGGATCGACCCGGCCACGAACAACATCGTCCAGCCGATCCATGTCTATGAAACCGTCGCGGGCCCCGATGGGCTGACCCAGAAGGTTCTGGCGACCCTTCCGGCCGAGGCGGACCCCGTCAACGGCTGCGCGATGCCCGCCGTCGTCAACTGACGCAACACGGGGGGGCCGCCCGGCGGCCCCCCAACAGCCGCGAAGGTGCAATCATGACCACAGACGTCGGATTCTGGGTGCTGCAGACGCTGAACGCGCTGCAACTCTCCATGCTCCTCTTCCTGCTTTCTGTCGGCCTGACGGTGATCTTCGGGCTGATGCATTTTGTGAACCTCGCCCACGGCTCGCTTTACGCCTTTGGCGCCTATGTGGCGGCCACGCTGGCGGGGGTCCTTGGCACCTGGGGCGCGTTCCTGCTGGCCCCGCTGGCGGTGGCGGCGCTTGGTGCCGTGCTGTACTTCACCCTGATCCGGTCGCAGCGCCGTGCAGGGCCGATGGCGCAGGTTCTGGTGACCTTCGGGCTGATCTTCGTGGCGGTCGATGCGACGCGGCTGATCTGGGGCGATCTGCCCATCGGCATTGCCATTCCGCAGGTCCTGGAAGGCCAGCTTGCGCTGCTGGGCGTCGAGTATCCGGTTTACCGGCTTTTCATCATCGTGCTTGGCCTTGCCGTTCTGGGGGTGCTGACAGCGGTGCTGACCCGAACGCAGGTCGGCGCGATGATCCGCGCCGGGGTGGACAATGACCAGATGGCTGCCTGCGTGGGCATCAACGTGGAACGGATGTTCTTTCTGGTCTTCGTTGTGGGCTGCGCCCTGGCCGGTCTGGCCGGCGCCGTTGCCGCGCCCGTCCTGTCCGTCACGCCCGACATGGGTCTGCAGATCCTGATCCCCACGCTGATCGTCATCGTGATCGGCGGGCTCGGCAGCCTGAAGGGGGCGGTCGCCGGATCGCTGATCTTCGGCTTCGTCCAGACCTTCGGGGCGGTCCTGCTGCCCAGTTTCAGTTCGGTCCTCATCTATGCGCTTCTCGCGGCGGTGCTTGTCACCCGACCCGAGGGCCTTCTGCCCGCGAAAGGGTGATCCGATGTTCACGCACACGCCGCTTCGACTTGTCACGCTGGCCCTGCTGGCCGCCGGTTCGCTGACCTATGCCCTTGCCGCCGGGTTCTTCGGGCTGGAGATTCTGGCCGAGATCGCCATCCTTGCCATCCTGGTCATCGCGCTGGACCTTGTCGCGGGCTTCGGTGGCATGGTCTCGCTCTGCCACGGCGCGCTGCTGGGGGTGGGGGCCTATGCCTTCACGCTGGCCGCAAGCGAGGCCGGTCTGAGCCATGCTGCTGGCGGTGGCGCTGTCCGGCGGTCTGGCCTTTGCCATCGGCGCGGTCTGTGCGCGCAGCACGGGCATCTACTTCATCATGGCGACGCTCGCCTTCGGGCAGATGGCCTACAGCCTGGTCTTTCAGTCGCCGCTGTTCGGCGGGGATGACGGGCTGTCGGGCGCGCCGCGCCCGGACCTGTCGGCCATCGGGATCGACCTGACCGACAGCCGCGCCTTCGCGGTCTATGCGATCCTTCTGGTCGCGCTGGCCTATCTGGTCGCCGCCGCCACCCTGCGATCGGGCCTTGGCCGCAGCCTTGTCGGCCTGCACCACAACGAAAAGCGCCTGCGCGCCCTGGGCCTGACGGTCTGGCGCGCCAAGGCCACGGTCTTTGCCATCTCGGGCGCGCTGGCTGGCCTGGCCGGCTGCCTTGCCGCGCAGCACACGCAATACGTCTCGCCGGGGCTTCTGTCCTGGACAGTGTCGGGCGAGGCGCTGGTCGTGGTCATCCTTGGCGGGCTGGGCACGCTTGTCGGCCCGATCCTGGGCGCGATCTTGTTCGTGGTGCTGAAGAACGAGATTTCGGCGATCACCCCCTACTGGCACGCCATCGTGGGCCTGATCCTGATCGCCGTGGTGATGAGCCGCGCGAACGGTGTCTTTGGCTTCATCGAGGCCCGTCTTGCCTCCCGCAAACCGCAACCCATCCTGCAGAAGGCCGACGCCGATGCTTGAGACCCGCAGCCTGACCAAATCCTTCGGCCCGATCCATGTGACAAGGGGTGTCAGCCTGAAACTGGAAAAGGGCGAGCGCCGCGTGATCCTTGGCCCCAACGGGGCGGGAAAGACGACGCTTTTCAACCTGCTGGTGGGCGAACTGGTTCCAGACGGCGGCAGCATCCATCTGGACGAAGCCGACGTCACCGCCCTGCGCGTGGCCGACCGCGCCCGGCACGGCCTGAGCCGCAGTTATCAGAAGAACACCCTTTTCGACGGGCTGACAATCGGCGAGAACCTCGGCCTTGCGGCGGCTGTCGCACTTGGCAAGGGTCAGGGCCTGTGGTCCGACCCGCTGCAAAGTGCCGAAGTGCGCGAAACGGTGAAAGAGGTCGCGGCCCAGGTCGATCTTGCGCCCTGGCTGGAGGCGCGGGTCGATGCGGTCAGCTACGGCATCCGCCGCCAGCTGGAGGTGGGCATCGCACTGGCCACGCGGCCGAAGGTCATCCTGATGGATGAACCGACCAGCGGCGTGGGGCCGGAAATGTCCAAGGGCTTTCACCGCCTGCTCAAGGCGCTGCCGCGCGAGCTGACCATCCTCATCATCGAGCATGACATGGATCTGGCCTTCGACGTGGCCGACACGATCACCGTGCTGAACTATGGCGAGGTGGTCTTTGACGGCCTGCCCGAGGCCGCGCGCGGCAGCCAGCTTCTGAAGGACATCTATCTGGGGGCGTGGGAAGATGCTTGATCTGACAGACCTTTCATCCGGCTACGGCGAAACGCAGGTCCTTCACGGGCTGAGCCTTCGGGCGGAACCCGGACGCGTGCTGGCGATCCTTGGCCGCAATGGCGCGGGCAAGTCGACCACACTCAAGACGATCATGGGCCTTCTGCCCCTGCGCGGCGGCAGCGTGTCCTTCGACGGCGAGACGATCAGCGGCCTTGCCCCGTTCGACATCGCGCGGCGCGGACTGGCCTATGTGCCCGAGACGCGCGACATCTTCCGGTCGCTGACGGTGCGCGAGAACCTCGACCTTGCCGCGCGCCGATTTCCCTGCCCGCAGGGCGGCTGGACCGTCGAGAGGGTCATCGCCCTGTTCCCGCGTCTGGGCGAACGTCTGGACAACGGCGGCGACCAGTTGTCGGGCGGCGAGGCACAGATGCTGGCCATCGCGCGGGGGCTGCTGATGAACCCGCGCCTGCTGATCCTTGACGAGCCGACCGAGGGGCTGGCCCCGATCATCGTCAGGCTGATCCATGACAAGCTGGCCGAACTGAAGCGCGACGGCCTGTCGATGGTGCTGGTCGAACAGAACTTCGGTTTCGCCACGTCGCTGGCCGATGATGTGGTCGTCGTGTCGAAGGGCAGCATCGTCTGGCGCGGCAGTACCGCCGCCATTCGCGCCGACCATGAGGCACAGCACCGCTGGCTGGGCGTCTGAACGGACACCCCCGGCCGGGCAGTCAGGCTGGGCGGTCAGGCCGGGCGGTCAGAACGTCTTGCGCGCGACCTTCTGGGCGATGGTGACAAAGTTGCGCACATGCACGCCCTGCTCATCCAGCCGGTGGTTCACCGAAACCCCCGTCTTGGCGAGCGGGTTGAGGATATCGTGAAAGCGCACGCCCGTGCGCTGCACCGACCCCACCGATTGCGGCACGATGGCAACGCCCTCGCCCACCGACACCAGCGCGATGGCGGTCTGGAAGTCCATCGTGAACACCCGCCGCTTCATCTCGATCCCCAGATCCGCACAGGTGCTCAGCACGAAATCCGCGAAGGAGGGGCGGGGAAACTCGGGGTAAAGCACAAAGGCCTCGCCCGCCAGTTGACGCAGATCGACCGCGCCCCGGGGCAGGTCCAGCGCATCGGGCGCGGCCAGCACCAAGGGTTCGTCCCCCAGCTTGCGCGTCGTGATCTCGGCATCGTCCAGCGCCGGGCGGGCAAAGGCGATGTCGATCTCGCGCCGGATCAGGCTGCGGTGCAACTGCGCGTTGTTCATCGGGATCAGCGAAAGGTTCACCTCCGGATAGGCGGCACGGAAGCTCTTCAGGATCGTCGGCAGGATGCCGTAGGTCGCCGATCCGACGAAGCCGACACGAAGCCGCCCTTCCGCCCCCTGTCCGATCCGGCGAACCTCAAGCTTGATATCGTTGAACTCGGCCAGCATCGCCGTGCCCCGCGCATAAAGCCGCTCTCCGGCCTGCGTCAGGGTGATGGCATTGCGGCCCCGGTTGAACAGCAGGGCCCCCAGATCATCCTCGATCTGCTTGATCTGGCGGCTGAGCGGCGGCTGCGCCATGCCAAGCCGTTCCGCAGCGCGTCCAAAATGCAGCTCTTCGGCCAGCGCGATGAAGTATTCGAGCTGCTTGATGTTCACGGCCGTCCCCCTGCGTGCAGCCATCCTGTCCCTGACTAGCCTGCAATCCACGTGCTCCCAAAGGGAAAAGGCCGCACCCCTTTGAGGGAGTGCGGCAAAGTCCGACAGGGAGTAGGGACGGCCTACGCGGCGGCAAGGGCCGTGCTTGCGGCTTCGGGCTTCAGCGTGAAGTCGAACCGCAGGTAAAGGTCGGTGGCATGTTCCGGCTTGCCCTTCTGGAAGTCGCCGACAAGGCTGTCCTTCACGGCAAAGACCGAGTCATTGTCCAGCCAGGCGGACGAGCCGTCATAAACTTGGCTCACCAGCGTGCGGTAGCCGTCGCGCGCCACGATGAAGTGCAGGTGGCCGGGGCGGTTCGGGTGATGGCCCATGAAGCGCAAGAGTTCGCCCGCCGTCTCGTCCGCCGGAATCGGGTAGGGTACCGGGCGCAGGGCACGCAACGCGAAGTAGCCGTTCTCGTCCGTCTCGAACCGGCCGCGCAGGTTGAAGTCCGGCTGGTCGTGGTCGTGGTTTTCATAGAGACCGGTCGGCGCATCCTCCCAGATGTCCAGCGTCACGCCGACCAGCGGGCGGCCCGAGGTGTCCTTGACATAGCCTTCCATGAACACCGTTTCCTCGCCCTCGAAATGCTTCTGCGCGGTCGAGGCGCCATGCGGCAGGACGGGCGGGTTCTCGCGGTAGAACGGGCCGAGCACGGTGGATTCCGATTCCGTGCCGGTCACCGGGTTCGTCAGCATGTCGCACAGCACCTCGACACCGAGAATGTCACCCAGCAGGATGAACTCCTGACGCTTGTCGTCGCAGATTGCACCGGCGCGGGCCAGGAACATGCAGGCGTCGATGAATTCGCCGTGGGTCAGGCTGACATCCTTGCAGAAGCCGTGCAGGTGCCGGATCTGCGCGGTCATGATCTCGCGCTGGCGCGGGGTGATC
>JAAFHX010000189.1 GCA_013297695.1 Rhodobacterales bacterium
CGAGGCCGTCCTGTTCGGTACCGGCGGGATCGTTGCGGCCCTGCGGCCGGGTGCTGTGGTCGTTTCCTGCGCGACGGTTCCCCCCGCCTTTGCCCGAGAGATGGAGGCGCGCTGCACGGCGGTCGGCGTGCACTATCTGGATGCCCCGATCTCGGGCGGTGCGGCCAAGGCGGCGCAGGGGGCGCTGACGATCATGGCCTCGGGTCGGCCGCAGGCTTTTGCCGCCGCCCGCCCGGTGCTGGATGCCTGCGCGCAGACGGTGTTCGAACTTGGGTCCGAGGCGGGACCGGGGTCGGCGATGAAGGCGGTCAACCAGCTTCTGGCCGGGGTGCATATCGCCGCGATGGCCGAGGCGCTGACCTTCGGCATGACCCAGGGCATCGCGCCCGCGACATTCGTCGAGGTCATCAGCAAATGCGCGGGTACAAGCTGGATGCTGGAAAACCGTGCCCCCCATGTCGTCGAGGGCAACTACACCCCGCGCAGCCAGATCAGCATCTGGCCCAAGGATCTGGGCATCGTGCTGGACGTGGCGAGGGCGGCCGGATTCTCGGCCCCGATCACGGCGGCGGCGTTGCAGCAGTACATGGTCGCCGTAGGCATGGGGCTGGGGGCCGAGGATGACGCCGCCATCGCCAAGGTCTATGCGCGCAATGTCGGGCTGACGCTGCCGGGCACCGGCGACCCTGCGGCGGGGGACTGAGGCGATGCCGACCTTCCTTGGCTGCATCGCCGACGATTTCACCGGTGCTACCGACCTTGCCGGGCTTCTGGCGCGGTCGGGCGTGCAGGTTTCGCTGCGCATCGGGGTGCCGCAGACAGCGCCTGCCGATGCCGCGGCGGTGGAGGTGATCGCCCTGAAATGCCGCACCGCCCCGGTCGCCGAAGCCGTTGCCGAAAGCCGCGCCGCGCTGGACTGGCTGCGCCGTGCCGGGGCCGAACGGTTCTTCTGGAAATACTGTTCCACCTTCGATTCCACCGCCGAAGGCAACATTGGCCCAGTGGCCGAGGCGCTGATGGCCGATCTGGGCTGCGCGCAGACCATCTATTGTCCGGCGTTCCCCGAGAATGGCCGCACGATCTTCATGGGCAACCTGTTCGTCGGCCGCCAGCCGCTTGCCGAAAGCCCGATGAAGGATCACCCGCTGACGCCGATGCGCGACAGCAACCTGATGCGGCTGCTGCAGCCGCAGGTGACGGGCCGCGTCGGGCTGGCCGACCGGCTGTGCGTGGCACGGGGTGCCGGGGCGCTGCGCGACGAACTGGCGGCGCTTGCGCAGGCGGGGGTCGCGCATGTGGTCGTGGATGCTGTGGCGAATGCCGATCTGGAGGTGATCGCCGAGGCCTGCCGCGACAGGGTGCTGATCACCGGGGGCAGTGCGCTGGCCATGCCCTTGCCCACCCTGTACCGCGCGACGGGCCGGTTGACCGGTGCCGCCAACGGGCCGGTCAGACCCGATCTGCCGAGGGCGGCCATCGTGCTGTCGGGAAGCTGTTCGGCCATGACGCATGCACAGGTTGCCCGGTACATTGCCACAGGCGCGCCATCGTTGCGGCTGGACCCGCTGGTTCTGGCCACGTCCGGCCCGGGGCCCGCGCTGGACTGGCTGGCGGCCCAGGACCTTGACCGCGCGCCGATCCTTTATGCCACGGCAGAACCTGCCGCCGTGCGCGCCGCACAGGACCGTCTGGGCCGCGACCGGGTCGGCGCGATCGTCGAGGCGGCACTGGCGGCCTGCGCGGTCGCCGCCCGCGATGCCGGCGCGCGCCGGTTTGTCGTGGCCGGGGGCGAGACTTCGGGTGCGGTCACACAGGCGCTTGGCGTGGACCGTCTGCAGATCGGGCGGGAAATCGCGCCGGGCGTCCCCTGGACCTGGTGCGAAAGCGGCGGCTACCCCATCGCGCTGGCGCTGAAATCCGGCAACTTCGGCGCAGCTTCCTTCTTTTCCGATGCGATGGAGGCGGCATGAGCCCCGAAAGCGCGCTGCGCGAGCAGATCTGTCTGCTGGCCCGGTCGATGTTCGACCGCGGGCTGACGCATGGCAGCACCGGCAACATCTCGGCCCGGATGGCGGACGGCGGGCTGCTGGTGTCGCCGACGGGCAGTTCCTTCGGGCGGCTGGACCCGGCGCGGCTGTCGCGGTTCGATGCCTCGGGGCGGCTGATCGACGGCGATCCCCCGACCAAGGAAATGCCGCTGCACGCCGCCTTCTACGCAACGCGCAGCACGGCCGGTGCGGTCGTGCATCTGCATTCCTGCCATTCCGTCGCCCTGTCGATGCTGCCCGATGCCGATGAGGACGATTTCCTGCCGCACTTGACCCCCTATGCCATCATGCAACTGGGCCGGGTGAAGCTTCTGCCCTTCTTTTTGCCCGGCGATCCGGCGATGGGCGAAGCCGTGCGCGGGCTTGCCGGCCGGCGCAGCGCAGTGATGCTGGCCAACCACGGGCCGGTTGTCGCGGGCAAGGACGTGCAGGCCGCCTGCAACGCGGTCGAAGAGCTTGAGGCGACCGCCCGCCTTGCCCTTCTGCTGCGCGGCACCGGCGCGCGCGGGTTGACGACCGGTCAGGTGCAGGCACTGGTGACGACATTCGACGTGGAGTGGGACACATGACGCAGTTTTCCGCCAACCTGGGGTTCCTCTGGCGCGAGCTTTCCCTGCCAGAGGCGATCGCCGCCGCCCAGGCCGCCGGATTCCATGCCGTGGAATGCCACTGGCCTTACGACACCCCGGCAGAAGACATCGCGCTTGCGCTGCACGATAGCGGGCTGAAGATGCTGGGGATCAATACCGTGCGCGGCAATCCCGGCGAGAACGGCCTTGCCGCCTTGCCCGGCCGCGAGGCCGAGGCCCGCGCCGCCATCGACCAGGCCCTTGCCTATGCCGCAACAATTCAGGCGCAGATGGTTCATGTGATGGCCGGGTTTGCCGGCGGCACGGACGCGCGGGCGGTCTATCTGGCGAACCTGACCTACGCCGCGCGGCAGGCGGCACCCCTGGGGATCACGATCCTGATCGAACCGCTCAACCGCCACGACGCGCCGGGCTACTTCCTGCAGACCACCGATCAGGCGCGCGAGATCATCAGCGCGGTCGGGGCGGCGAACCTGAAGCTGATGTTCGACTGCTATCATGTCGGTCGGACCGAGGGCGACATCACCACCCGGTTCAAAGACCTGATGCCGATCATCGGCCATGTCCAGTTCGCCAGCGTTCCCGACCGGGGGCCGCCGGACCATGGCGAGCTGGACTATTCCATGATCTTCTCGGCAATCGCCGACGCAGGCTGGACCGCCCCCCTGGGCGCAGAATACAAACCCAAGGGTCCGACCGCCGAAAGCCTGGGCTGGATGGCCGCATGACGGTGGGGGCTGTATCGGGCTGCTTCCCCGCTTCCGGGCAGATCGCCGGGTGATTGAAGCATCTGCCCGCATCTGCTGAACGGTTTTGATGCGGTTGAGCTCCTCCCCGAAAATCGGACAATGGCGGAAGCTATGATCTGAAGTCTGCTGGTCTTCAAGAACGAGGCGATCAGGACATGTCGAAACGCAGGAACCACGACGCGGCGTTCAAGGCGCGTGTGGCGCTGGAGACCGTGACGGGAGAGCGTACGGTGTCGGAACTGGCCGCCGAACATGGCGTGCATCCGACGATGATCCGCCAATAGAAGCGGTCGCTGCGCGGGGGTGCCGCAGGCATCTTCACGCCGGGCGGGAAGGCTGCGGTGGCGGCCGAAGTCGCCAAAGAAACGGTCCGTGACCTGCAGGCCAAGATCGCAGAGCTGGCTGTGGCCAACGCTTTTTTGTGATGAAAGCTCAGGCCCCGGACCGGGAAGTGAGGCGCGGGATGATCGAGAAGAACCACCCGCACCTGTCCGTCAGGGCGCAATGCCGCCTGCTGTCGATCTCGCGGTCCTCGTTCTACCGCAAGGCGCAGGGCGAAACGGCGACGAACCTCGCCCTGATGCCGGAACGGTACGGACATCTGTTCCCCTCACCAGACCATCAGAAGGCCATGGCACAGGTCGAGGCAAAGTTGCTGGCGTAAACCGTCGCAGTGACCTGGAAGCCGGAAAAGACTCCTGCGGACTTCGAAACCGTCGCGCGACCGGCGGGCGTCACGCCGGTGTTCGCCACCCGACAGAAGGAACCCCATCGCCAGGGCGAACCACAGAGGCCAGGACGCATGCGGGGATTGCCGGCCTGAGGCCGCCCCTACCATGCCCAAAAAGGCCGATGCGTCGCCTTCGTAGACCCATCGCTGCGACCAAGGGACCAGCATCCTAAGGGAACGCTTACAGGGCACGTGCTGTCAGCCGAAATCACTGTTCAACCGACCTCCCCGCCGCGTTTCCACACAGCCTCGGCCCAACGCAGCCGTTCAAAGGCGCTCCGTCAGGGCCCTCTCGCCCTTGACACCAGTCGACCACCGTCGCCTCGGTTGCGGCGCGCAGGTCGGCTTCGGTGACGCCGGTCGCGCATTCGACGATGCGCAGGCCGCCCGGCACCACGTCCAGGACGCCAAGGTTGGTGATGATGCGGTTGACCACACCCTTGCCGGTCAGGGGCAGGGTGCAGGCGCGCAGCACCTTGGATTCGCCGTGCTTGCTGGTGTGGTCCATCACCACCACCACGCGGCCCACCCCGGCCACAAGGTCCATCGCCCCGCCCATGCCCTTGACCAGCTTGCCCGGGATCATCCAGTTCGCCAGATCGCCGTTTTCGGCCACCTCCATCGCGCCCAGGATCGCCATGGCGATCTTGCCGCCGCGGATCATCGCGAAACTTTGCGCCGAATCGAAGAACGCCGTCTGCGGCAGTTCGGTGATGGTCTGCTTGCCCGCGTTGATCAGGTCGGCATCCTCCTCGCCCTCGAACGGGAAGGGACCCATGCCCAGCATCCCGTTTTCCGATTGCAGGGTCACGCTGATGCCCTGCGGAATATGGTTCGACACCAGCGTCGGAATGCCGATGCCGAGGTTCACATACCAGCCATCCTGCAGTTCCTGCGCGGCGCGGGCGGCCATCTGGTTGCGGTCCCACATCAGACGGATTCCTTCTTGCGAACAGTCCTTTGTTCGATCCGCTTCTCGTGCTGCCCCTGGATCAGGCGGTGCACATAGATGCCCGGCAGGTGGATCATGTCGGGGTCGAGCGAGCCAAGCGGCACGATTTCTTCCACTTCGGCCACGCAGACCTTGCCGCAGGTCGCTGCCGGCGGGTTGAAATTGCGCGCGGTCTTGCGGAACACGAGGTTTCCGGAAGGGTCTGCCTTCCAGGCCTTGACGATGGACAGATCCGCCACGATGCCGCGCTCCAGGATGTAATCCTGCCCGTCGAAATTCATCACCGGCTTGCCTTCGGCGATCACCGTGCCGACGCCGGTCTTGGTGTAGAAACCGGGTATGCCCGCACCACCCGCCCGCATCCGTTCGGCCAGCGTGCCCTGCGGGGTGAATTCCAGCTCAAGCTCGCCCGACAGGTACTGGCGCATGAATTCGGCATTCTCGCCGACATAGGACGAGATCATCTTGCGCACCTGCCGCGTGGCCAGCAGCACGCCAAGCCCAAAGCCGTCCACGCCCGCATTGTTCGACGCCACGGTCAGGTCCCGGGTGCCCGCCTGACGGATCGCATCGATCAGCAGTTCGGGAATGCCGCAAAGGCCGAAGCCGCCCGACGCGATCAGCATGCCGTCGAACAGCAGGCCGTCAAGTGC
>JAAFHX010000019.1 GCA_013297695.1 Rhodobacterales bacterium
GACCGTTGATCGTGCATTCGATCTGCCGCGCCCCGGCCTCGACCGCCGCCAGCGCGTTGGCCGTCGCCATGCCAAGATCGTTGTGGCAATGCGTGGCAAAGATGATGCTGTCCGCGCCCGGAACCCTGTCCCGCAGCATGCGGATCAGGTCCGAGCTTTCGCGCGGCGCAGTATAGCCCACGGTATCGGGGATGTTGATCGTGGTGGCCCCGGCCCTGATGGCAATCTCCACCACCCGGCACAGATAGTCATGTTCCGTCCGCGTCGCGTCCATCGGCGACCACTGCACATTGTCGCACAGGTTGCGCGCATGGGTCACGGTGTCATGGATGCGCTCGGCCATCTGGTCCATGTCCAGATTGGGGATCGCGCGGTGCAGCGGCGAGGTGCCGATAAAGGTGTGGATGCGCGGGTGCTTCGCGTGGCGCACGGCTTCCCAGCAGCGGTCGATGTCCTTGGTATTGGCCCGCGCCAGCCCGCAGATCACGGCGTTTTGGGATTGCCGTGCGATGGCCGACACGGCCTCGAAATCGCCTTCCGAGGCGATGGGAAAGCCCGCCTCGATGATGTCCACCCCCATCTCGTCCAGCAGCGCGGCAATCTCCAGCTTTTCCGAATGGGTCATGGTCGCGCCGGGGCTTTGTTCGCCGTCGCGCAGGGTGGTGTCGAAAATCAGGACGCGGTCTTGCGTCGATTGCGCATGCGCGCGGGCCTGCTTGCTCGTCTCGGTCATGGTCGGTCTCCGGGGTTCCTTGGCTTCTTCGTCCGGGCGCTGGTCACCTCCGAGCGGTCGCACCCGAGGGCACGCTCAGAGGCGGCTCAGAAGAAGCAGGACAGGCAGGCGCAGGGCGGCGATTGCCCCCAAGGTGTCGGCATATGTGCGGACCTGTACCATGAGGCAGAACTATACGGGTCTGCGCCGCGAAGAAAAGCCCGAAAATCAGACCAGGGCGATCAGGTGGTTGTCCCAGGCGCGCGGGCCCGAGGACAGGGGCCGCAGCCTGTTGTCGCCAAGTTCGGCCACGACGCCGGTGCCGTCGGTCACAATGAAGCCCTGACTGCCGGGGGCGATCCCGCTGACATCGGCGCGCGCGAGGCTGAACGCGGCGGTGCCATCCGCCCCGAACACCTGCACGCGCCCCCCCTTGGGCGAGGTCAGGCCCACCTGCCGCCCATCCCCCGAAAAGGCGATGGAGGCGGCATAGCCCCGCATGGCCAGCGCCTCGCGTTCCAATGGGGGGCACAGGCGCGGCGACTGGCCCGGCTGCCACAGGCCCAACAGGGGCACTGCCTCGGCCGGGTCTCCTTCCCATTGCATCGCAAAGGCAATCGTCCCGTCCGGCGCAAGGGCAAGGTGCCGGATGGAGTTCGGCCACATCTCGGCTGACAGTTCCATCTGATCGTCCACGCGGCCTTCGGCGGTCAGGATCGTCAGGTTGGGGCGCATGCTGCCCAGGTTCAGCTTGGTCCGGTCGGTCGGGTCGGTCGCAATGCCGCCGTTCGCCACAGCAAGCCGCCCGTCGGCCAGCCGCTTGAGGTCATGCGGCCCGATCCCGCCCGAAGCCCATTCCCCGGTCCGGGCATAATCCGTCGTGTCCCACAGGCCGATCCGGCCCTCGCTTGATTCTGCCACCACTTCCGAGGTGTACAGTCGCGTCCCGTCGGCGGAAAAAGCCCCATGCCCGTTGAACTGCCGCCCGGCGGGCGGGGTCAGCCGGGCCAGCACGTCGCCCGAGGCGCAGCCGATCACCAGCGCGAAAGTCCCCGGGCGTCGGGCAAAGGCTACCGCCTCGGCCCGCGTCGGATGGGCTGCCGCCGCATGGCCCCGGGCGGGCAGCGGCAGGGAAAACACCGTCTCGCCCTGCGCCGACAGGCCGAACAGGGCGTGGCTGCCATCCGGCAACTGTGCTGCGGCCAGATAGGCCGGACGGCCTGCCTCGGCCCAGACCGGGCGGGGCAGGGCAAGGGCGGCAAGCCCGGCCAACAGGGTGCGGCGTGTCGTCATGTCAGTCTCCATCCGCAGCGTTGAAACCCGCATCGACGCCAAGCGTGCCGCCAACCTCGGCCAGGGCCGCCACGCGGATCGCATCCACCGCCTGTTGCAGGATTTCCACCTGCAGCCGGCCTGCCGGGTCGGCCACGCCCGCGAACACCGGGTCATCCAGCCCTGCGGCGAGTGCAAGCGCCCGGTCAAAGGCGGCCTGGGTGGAAGGGCTGTCCGGCACCAGCGCCACCGCCAGTCCGCGCAGCGCGGTCAGGCTGAGTGTCACGTTCCGCAGCGACCGGCCAGAGGCAATGGCTTCGGCACGTTCCGGCCTTGGTCGGTCAAAGGTGCCAAGCGGACGGCCAAGGCGGCTGTCGAAGGTGAACTCCAGCCCCGTCATCAGCGCGGTGAACAGGGCCTGCCGCGCCTCGGCCGGGGACAGGTAGCGGGCGTTCCCCGGTTCCCCCGCCGTCAGCAGTTCGTCGGCAAAGCCGTCCCGCCAGCCCGCATCGGCCAGCGCCGCCATTGCCGCAAGATCGGCCGCAACCGCCCGCGTCAGGGTGCAGTGAAACGCGTCCTGCGGTTCGGTGTACAGAAGGCGTTCCAGCGTGAAGAGCCCGCGCACCGCGACCGACTGCTGCGCAAAGGCGTCCGGGGTCAGGGCCGCCGGATCGCCGGTGGCGACCAGCGTCTTCAGCGCCTTTTGCCCCAGTCCCTTGGGGTCGGGCCAGAAGGCGATGGCCAATGTCAGCCCCTGATCCTCCAGCGGACCAGGCGTCAGGTGCGACACGCCGAGCCAGGCGTCGAACGCCGCCTGATAGGCAGGCTGCACCGCCTGTGCCGCACAGTCTGCCTGCGCGGCGGCATCAAGCGCGGCGGTTGCCGTGGCAAAGGCGGCAAAGCCAGGCAGGGCATGGTCCGTCACCGCCTGCGGCACATCCGCGACGGCCGGCAGGCCAAGGGCCGAAAGCACAAGGGCAAGAAGGGATGTGCGCATCACAGGCTCTCCAGAAAGTCCAGCAGCGCCGCCCGGTCGGGGGCGGGCAAGGAAATCACGGCATCGCGCGCCGCCTGCGCCTCGCCGCCGTGCCACAGCACAGCCTCAAGCAGGCTGCGCGCCCGCCCGTCGTGCAGGAAGCTGGCCGTGCCGGTCACCTGTTCGGTCAGCCCGATGCCCCACAGGGGGGCCGTGCGCCATTCGCTGCCGGTCGCCCGTGCCTCGGGACGGTTGTCGGCCAGCCCCGGCCCCATGTCGTGCAGCAGAAGGTCGCTGTAGGGCCAGATGAGCTGAAAGCTTTGCTCCGGCCGGTCGGTCAGACGGGCTGTCACGAATTTCGGGGTGTGACAGGCCGTGCAGCCGATGTCGTAGAACACCTGCTTGCCGTGCAGCACCTGCGGGTCGGCCATGTCGCGCCGGTCCGGCACGGCAAGGTTGCGGGAATAGAAGGTCACCAGATCAAGGCTTTCGCCGTCAACCTCCAGCCCGTCGCGGATGCCGGGGTCCTGCCCGTCGGGGGCATTCCGGCAGTCGGTCTGGGCCGGGGTGCAGTCGCCCCAGGGGTCCGGGTGCAGGGCATTGGACAACCCCATGTCGCCCGCGAAGGCCCCGGCCGATTGCTCGCGGATCGTCGCCGCCCCTGCCTTCAGGCCAAAGCGACCCAGCATCGGGCGGTCGAAGTCCGGGGACCAGACAATGTTCGCGCGGCCCGAAATCCCGTCGCCATCGGCATCGTCCTCGTCCACGCCCGCCAGGATATCGGCCGCCGGAACAGCCTCCAGCAGCCCCAGCCCGATCATCTGCGGGGCGACGCGGGGGCTCAGCATCGCGCCGGAGGCAAGGGGGCCCTGTGCCAGGTCGGCCACCGCATAGGTCGGCGCGCGCAGAGACACGACCGTTCCGTCGGCCAGCGTCACCGGCTGTTCCGTCCAGGTGATGACCATGCGCCCCTCGGGCGTCAGGCCCGGTGCGGCGAAATCCTGCAACTGCCCGCCATAGACCGGGTCGGGCCGGGTGGCGAGGTAGCCCTTGATCGCGGGCGCGTCGCCGCCCGGAACCGACAGGCGCAGGAACATCGACACGGCGGGGGCGCCCGGTTCGGCGGGCGGGTGACCGCGCCCGTCCTTCAGGTGGCAGTTCTGGCAGCCGCGCGCATTGTAAAAGGGTCCCAGCCCGTCCGACGCGCGGGTCGAGGAAGGGGCAGCGACCCACAGCTTGCGGAATAGCCCGTTGCCCAGCTTGAAGGCGCTTTGCCGGTCAAAGGCCATGTTTCCAGAGGGCTGCGAGAAGGCATCGGCAGTCGGGATAACCCGCACGCTGGCCGCGCCGCCGGGTTTCGCCTCGAAGGGTTCGGGGGCCGTGAAATCGGTGGTGGGGGCGGTCACGGCGGCGATCCGTGCGGTTTCGTCCGCCGTGCGCGGCACCACCGACAGGTGCGGGTCGCCCCCCCCGTCCGCCGCCGCCGCAGGCCCGGCCAGGACACAGACCAGCAGAAGGGCAGCCCGCATCGGCTATTCTGCCTCGTCGGCGGGCAGGGCGTTCAGCAGGCCATAGCGTTCCTCGCCCAGCTTGTCGAACAGGCCCAACTGGGTTTCCAGAAAGTCGATGTGGCCTTCCTCGTCCTTCAGAAGCCCCTCGAACAGGGACATCGACACATAGTCGCCCGCCTCGCGGCAGTATTCCCGCGCCTCCTTGTACAGCGTGCGGGCATCGTATTCGGCGGCCAGATCGCATTCCAGCGTTTCGCGGATTGTCTGGCCGATGCGCAGCGGGTCCAGCTTTTGCAGATTGGGATGGCCTTCCAGAAAGATGATCCGCGCAATGGCGCGGTCGGCATGGTGCATTTCCTCGATGCTTTCGGCGCGGCTCTTGCGGGCCAGACGGCCAAAGCCCCAATCCTCTTGCAGTCGGTAATGCAGCCAGTACTGGCTGACGGCGGTCAGCTCTGACCGCACGGCGGCATTGAGATACTCGATAACCTTGGGATCGCCCTTCATGCTTGCTCCTTGCTTGCAATTCGCTTCGGTTTCCGCAGGTTGACCGGAACGCCAAGGGTTCCGCAACCGCTCATCGTGTCGAGAAACAGCGGCATGCAGCCGCCGCAATCCGCCCGCTTGCCAAGCGCGCGGTAAATCTTTCCGGGCGTGATGATCGTGTCGGGGTCTGCTGCGCGCATCCAGTCCACTGCCGCGCGGATGTCGCGATCCGAAATTCCCATGCAATGGCAGACCATCATCGCCGAACCCTCCTACTGGAACACGGCACCGGGCGCATCCAGGCTGTCGGACCCTTCGACCGACACGTCCCGCAGCCCAAGCGTCGTGACCACCCGCTGGATCGAGGCCGTCTGTGTCACCAGCGCCGCGATGGCCGTCGTCAGCAGCGCCTCGCCTTCGGCATTTCCGGGGGCCAGCATCTGGTCATAGGCCATGCCGCCTTCGGCCCGTGCCTTGATCGCGCCCAAGGCCGCGACCGAGGCGTCAAGCTCGGCGGCCAGCGTGGCGGCAAGCGCGGGATCGGCCGCCGTGACCAGATCGGCCAGCGACGGACCCGCGATGACGCTGCCATCGGGCCGGGTGTAGCGGCCCAGATAGACGTTCCGGATACCCACGCCATCGAAGTAGTGGCTGTTGTGGGTATTGTCGGAAAAGCAGTCCTGCTCTTCTTCGGGGTCGTTCAGCATCAGGCCCAGCTTCATCCGCTCGCCCGCCAGTTCGCCGTAGGACAGGCTGCCCATGCCGGTCAGCATTGCGCTCAGCCCGGCGGTCGGGTCAGTCGTTACAATCGCGCGCGCTGCCCCTCCCGGGGCCCAGGCGGCGGCCATCTCGTGCATGTCGGCGGCCAGCAGGTCCGTGGCCGATTGCAGGAAGGCTGCCCGCCGGTCACAGTTTCCGCCCGTGCACCCGGCCCCGGTCACGAAATCGGTATAGGGCCGGTTGCCTGCCCCCGGCCCGGTGCCGTTCAGGTCCTGCCCCCACAGCAGGAACTCCACCGCATGCCAGCCCGAGGCGACGTTGGTTTCGATTCCGTCAGCCTCGTGCAGGGTGCCCGAGATCAGCGCAGGCGTGATCGCGGTCGCGTCGATCTCGGTTCCGGCCAGCATGAAGCGGGGGGTGGCGATGACGTTCAGGTTCGCAAGGTCATTCTCGCCCGCCGCATAATCGCCTGCGACATAGTCGATCAGCCCTTCGTCCAGCGGCCAGGAATTCACCCGGCCCTCCCAGTCATCGACAACCGGATTGCCAAAACGGAACACTTCAGTCTGCATGTAGGACACCCGGGCATCGCGCCAGGCCTGCCGCGCGGCGGCCAGCGTTTCGGGCGAGGGCGTGGTGACAAGCGTTTCGACCGCCTGCTTCAGGGCGGTGGCCCCTGCAGCGGTATCGCCGAAAACCGCCTCGCCGATGGCGGCGTAGGTTGCCATCACCGCAGCAGGTTCGGCCGCATGGACCGGCAGGGAAGATATCGCCGCGGCGCAGAACAGCCAGGCAAGACGGGATTGCCGCGCCATGCCGGGCAGGGCGGCCGCGCAGGGCAGGCGGGAAGGGCTGGACAGGGGCATCTTGGTCTCGCTCTGGCAGAGCCGGGCGGGGGGGCCGTGCCCCCGCGCGGGGTCATTTGGTCAGGATCAGCTTTCCAGACCGCGTGATGCGCAGGCTGTATGTCTGTCCATTGTGGTCGATATGGGCCAGCGCCCCGCCGTCTGTCAGCCGCGTGGCGTCATGGCGGGGAACCTGGTTTGAGGGGCGTGGCGGCAGATGAGAAAAGTCGACATGCGCGTTCATCTGGCAGCCTCGATCCGGTCCAGCAGCAGGTTCAGAAGGTCGGTCGTCTGCACGCAGTGCAGCGCCTGCAGCAACAGGTCTGCGACAGGCTCGGCACCCGATGGTGGCGGTACCGGGGGCAGCAGGGGGAAGGGGGTCATGCGATCCTCCGCAGGGGGGCGTTGGTCCGGGCTGACCGCAGGGGCTGGCTTGGATGGGGGAAAGGTGACTGAAACAGTCTGACTTGTAAAGACTGATTCTTTCAGTCGGCTATAAGCCGCATGGGCGAACGCCCTAGCGGAACCGGTCGGCCAGACGCTTCAGGGCCGAAAAGGGGCCGTCCGCCCCGCCCGGCGCAGATCGCGGGGTTTCGTCCGGCACAGGCGGGGCGGCAGGGGCAGACCTGCCGGTGGATGACCGCGGCGGTGCGGTGCGCAGCGCAACCGCGTTCATGAACCGTGCAGCGTCGCCGTCGGCCAGCGCCGGAGCGCCATCGGACAGGCCGCGCAGAAGATCGTCGAGCCAGCCCTGGTCGGCCTTGGCAAAGTCGTGCAGCACATAGGCCGCGACGGCGTCCTTGTGGCCCGGATGGCCGATCCCCAGACGGACGCGGGCATAGGCGTCACCCAGATGGGCGTGGATCGACCGCAGCCCGTTATGCCCCGCGTGCCCTCCCGAAGGTTTGACGCGTGCCTTGCCGGGGGCAAGGTCAAGCTCGTCATGAAAGACCACCAGATCGGCCGGCGTCAGCTTGTAGAACCGCAATGCCTCGGCCACGGACTGGCCCGACAGGTTCATGAAAGTCTGCGGTTTCAGCAGGATGACCTTGTCCTCGCCCAGCCGACCTTCGGCAGCGTGCCCCTGGAAGCGCGGCCGCCAGGGGGCGAAGCCGTGGTCGGCCGCGATCCGGTCGATCGCCATGAAACCGATGTTGTGGCGGTGCCCGGCATAGGCGGCACCGGGATTGCCGAGACCTGCGAAAAGCTTCATGCCATCCTCCCGCCGCCGCGTCGAACAGGCGGTGCGTGCAAGCACGCACCCTACGGGCAGGCGATCCTTGCTAGCCCGGGACGGCCATCGGTGCAACCGGGCAGGTCCGGCTTGACCTGTGCCATGGGGTCTGGATTGTGGTCTGCGTCAAGGAGGGAGGGTGTGATGTATCTGACGATGAACCGGTTCAAGGTGGTCCCGGGGCAGGAGGCGGCTTTCGAGGCGATCTGGACCGGGCGCGACAGTCACCTGAAAGAGGTGGACGGGTTCCTGTCGTTCCACCTTTTCCGGGGGCCGCTGCGGACGGATCACCGGCTTTATGCCTCGCATACGCTCTGGGTCTCGGAGGCGGCCTTTGCGGGCTGGACAAGGTCCGACGCATTCCGCGCCTCGCATCGCGGGGCGGGGGCGCATGGCGGCATCTATCTGGGGCCGCCGGAACTGGAAATCTTCGAGTCGGTCCAGCACATCGCGGTCTGAGGGGCGGCAACCGGACGGCGGCCCGTTCCGGGCCATTCCCCTTGCCTCGCTGCCCGCCGGGGGCGGGCCGCTCAGAGGTCAGAATCGGAAACGGCGGCGGGTTGCCCCGCCGCCGTTTCGCATTCCGGACCGCCGATCACTCGTTGTCGGTGGACCGCAGGCCCGAGGGGGCCGAGATGTTGGCGATCACGAAGTTGCGGTCGATGGTCGGCCTGGCGCCTTCCGGCAGCACGATGTCGTTGATGTGGATGACGTCGCCGATATTCTTGCCGGTCAGATCGACGGTGATGTGATCGGGGATGTCGCCCGCAGTCACTTCCAGTTCGACCTCGGGGCGCACCACGGTCAGGGTGCCGCCGCGCTTGATGCCCGGGGCGGCATCGTGGTTAATGAAGGTGACGTGGATGAACAGGTTCACCCGGCTGGTCCGGCGCAGGCGCATGAAATCGACATGCGTCGGCAGGTCCCGCACGATGTCGCGCTGCACGCCGCGGCAGATCACGCGGACGTCGTCCTGCCCTTCGACCTTGAGGTTGAACAGCGTGGACAGGAAGCGGCCTGCCTTCAGCCGCTTGAGCAGGCTGTAGTATTCGATGTTGATCGCCAGCGGCTCCTTGTGGTCGCCGTAGACGATTCCGGGTACGTAGCCCTCACGACGAGCTTGACGAGCGGCCCCCTTGCCTGTCCCCGTCCGTACCTCGGCGATGAAATCCGGGATTTCACGTGCCATTTTGAGGTTCTCCATAGGTTGAGTCCGCCGCCCTCCAAGGGTGCGCGGCGCGACCGGGGGGCTATAGGAGAGATTCGCGGCGAAGGAAAGCGGCTTCTGCGCCTCGGGAGCCGGCAGGCTCAGCCGATCAGGACCGTGGGTGCACCCAGAACGATGCTGCCGCCATGCACGGTCGGGTCGCCCATTCGGGCGGCCGGCAGGCCGCCGGCGAGGACCGTGACCGACCCCATGGCGATCACATCCGGGGGGCCGACGCAGACGCAGGTGTTGGTGGCCTGGGCCTGCGGAAAGAAACAGGTCAGCACCGTGACCGCGCCCGGTCCGATGACGGGGCCGCCGACATGTGGAACCGGCCCGGTGAACATCGGGCACACATGCATGTCGAGTACGCGGGCAGCGAGGGGCATCCGGCGACTCCCTTGAACGGCATTCCGGAAACCGTAGCCGGTCTGTCGTCAAAGTCAATTTCCGCAGCATGCGGGCAGGGCAAGGCAGGCGTAGGGTGCGTGCTTGCACGCACCGCCCGGCGTGCCCTTCAGTTCGACTTCACGATCCCCGAGAAGCCCGCCACCGCCAGCAATCCCAGGGCCAGCCCCGCCAGCGTCTGCACATAGCTGAAGACCTTGCCCCAATAGCCAAGCGGCACACGGGTATCCGGCGACCAGGTATCCTTCTGCCCTGTACCAAGGCCCAGGATCACCGCATCCGCCGACAGCATCGCCGCGCTGAACTTGGGGAAGGCCGCAGCTTCGGGCTGCTGGCGGAAACAGGCAAGCTGCGACTGGCCGGGTGCCGCGCGGCCCTGCCGGTCCTGACCGACCGAGGGCAGGAACATGGTCTGCGTGGCCGGAACCCCGCAAAGCACCCATTCGGGCGACCGCAGAACCACCGGTGAATTGGGGCGCAGCATCTGCCTGTGATCCAGCACCGTGTACCAGACCGCTCCTGCCGCCCACAAAAGGAAGATCCACACCAGCGCCAGCAGCGGCCTCCGGCCATAGCCCGTCGTCAGCCAGAGCAGACCGTCGGTCACCCGCAGGCGCAGCCGCGTCAGCGGTGACCGTGCCCGGGCACGGCGGGCGCGGCGCTGCAACCGGTCCTTGGCGATCAGGACGCGGCTTTTCTCTTCATCATGCCCCATCTCGCCCAGCACGCGGGCAAGCTGTTCGTACGGTTGCGGCCAGAAGTCCTCGCCCCACCTCTCGGGCGTCTGGCGCGACAGCCAGTCAAGCCTGACCCGCGCGCTGACCGGGCTGGCCAGGATAGCGCCATAGCGGCAGCGGTTCAGCATCAGGTCGCCCCGCGCCGGCCAGCAGGCCGGATCATCGACCAGCGCGCCGATTTCGGCCCCGTTCAGGCTCAGCGCGCCGGTCACCGTCGCGCCCTCGCGCAGGAACAGCGCACCTGCGATCCGGGCGCGGTTGAGGTTCATGGCGGTAAGCCCGGGGGCCGCAAGGCTGGCCCCGCCAAGATCGCAATCGCCGCCGATCCGGGCACTGACCAGAACGGCCGACCCGCTGACCGCCGCGCGGCGCAGGTCAAGGTCGGCATCGACCGTGATCGAGGTGGCCTCGATCGCCGGTCCGTCGGTCCGGGTGATCTGCGCCCCGATCAGATCCAGATCGACACCGATCCGGGCGCCCGGCAAGGCGATGCCGCCCTGCACGACGGCCCCGCGGAACATCGCCCCGCCGCGCACCGAAGCGCGGGCGGCGGACAGCGCATGATCGCCCGGGGCGGTCATCGTGGCCCCGTCGAACACCAGATCGCCGCCGATCTGCGCGCCGCGCAGGGTCACCGGCCCGGTCAGCGTGGCAGAGCGGAACAACAGGTCGCCCCGCGCCTCGATCCGGTTTGCCGACAGTCCCGGCAGCACCGAACCGTCAAATGACAGCGTGTCGATCACCGCCGACAGCAGCACGGGAACCGACTCGAACCGGCAATCGAGAAGTCCGATGTCGCGCGGAATGCGGCAGCCTTCCAGATCAAGGATGCCGGTGATCCAGGCACCGCCCAGTCGCAGCCCCTTTTCATGCAGCGCCGGCATGTCCGGCCCGCCCAGCAGGATCGCCCGGATCAGGTCTGCCCGAACGCGGCGGTCCTTGGCGCCCGCAGGCGGTACGCCGCCCGCACCGACACGGTCGAACACGCCGGTCCCAAGCCCCGCGACCATCGTCAGTTCGGCCCGCATCAGCGGGCCGAAGGCGGCAAGGCCCGGAGGGGTCATCGCCGGGTCAGAGCGCGGCCAGCACGCGCGCCCAGGACCGGATGCCCTTGTGGAAGCTGGTCAGCGAGTATTTCTCGTTCGGGCTGTGAATGCGGTCGTCCGACAGCCCGAAGCCGGCCATCACCACATCCATCCCCAGCTTTTCCTTGATCATCGTGGTCACCGGGATCGACCCGCCGCCGCCGACAAAGGCCGCTTCCCGGCCCCATTCGTCGGACAGGGCCTTTTGCGTGTTCTGGAAGGCGGGGGCGGTCACTTCGAAGGTCACCGCACGGCCCGACCCGAATTCGGTGAACTCCACCCGGCAGTCGGCGGGCACACGGGCGCGGACGAAGTCGCGGAAGGCGGCGCGGATCGCGTGGGGGTCCTGATCGAAGACCAGACGGAAGCTGATCTTGGCGCTGGCCACTGCCGGGATCACGGTCTTGAACCCGTCGCCGGTATAGCCCCCGGTCATGCCGTTCACCTCGCAGGTCGGGCGCGACCAGGTCTGTTCCAGCACCGAGCGGCCCTTTTCGCCCGCAGGCACCGACAGGCCGACCTCGCCCAGGAAAGCGGCTTCGGAGAAACCCAGCTTGTCCCAGCCCGCCAGCAGCGCCGCCGAGGGTTCCGGCACGCCGTCATAGAAACCGGGGATCGTGATGCGCCCGTCGGCATCGCGCAGGTCGGCGATGATGCGGGCAAGGATGTGGTTGGGGTTGGCGGCGGCCGAGCCGTAAAAGCCCGAATGCAGGTCGCGGTCGCTGGCGTGGATGAAGATTTCCTCGGCGCAGAGGCCCCGCAGCGACGTGGTGATCGCGGGGGTTTCCTTGTCCCACATGTTGGTGTCGCAGATCATGGCGACATCTGCGGCCAGTTCGTCCTTGGCGGCTTCCAGGAACCCCGGCAGGTTCGCGCCGCCGGATTCCTCTTCGCCTTCCAGCAGCACGGTGACCGGGATCGGCAGCTTGCCGGTCACCGCCTTCCACGCCCGGCAGGCCTCGACAAAGGTCATCAACTGGCCCTTGTCGTCCGATGCGCCGCGGCCGCGGATTTCCTTGCTGCCATCGGGCAGGGTGACGATCACCGGGGTAAAGGGCTCATCCGTCCACAGTTCCAGCGGGTCGGCGGGCTGCACGTCGTAGTGCCCGTAGAACAGCACCCTTGTCCCTGCCGCATCGTGCTGTTTCGCCAGCACAATGGGGTGGCCGGGCGTATCGCGCACTTCGGCGGCAAAGCCGATGCTGGCAAGGTCGGCCGCGTGCCATTCGGCACAGGCGCGGGTTTCGGCGGCATAGGCCGGGTCGGTCGAGATCGATTTCATCCGCACGGTCTGGAACAGACGGTCCAGCGCATTGTCGAAATCGGCGTCGATATGGGCCAGAACGGCATCAAGATCGGACATGGCAGCACCCTCCCAAAGGTTGTTGATCTGCAAGCGGTCAAAAAGGGCCGGTCAGGCTGCAGCGGGCAGCGCAAAGGGCCAGATCAGCGGAACGACAAAGACGGCGATGATGAAGAACCAGATCATCATCGGCAGGCCCAGCTTCCAGTAGTCGGTGAACTTGTAGGCCCCGGGTTCCATCACCATCAGGTTGGTGGGCGTGGCGACCGGGGTCAGGAAGGCCCCCGCGCAGGCGATGCAGACGCACATCAGCACGGGCTGCACCGATATGCCCATCTGGTTCGCCGCCACCACCGAGATCGGAATGATGATTAGCGACGTCGCCGTGTTGGAAATCACCTGCCCCAGCACCGCCGACAGGATGAACAGCCCCGCCAGCAGCGCGGTCGGCCCGGCATCGCCCACCACGGCCACCAGCCCGTCGGCCAGCAGGCTTGCGGCCCCCGTGACCTGCATCGCCGTGGACAGGGGCGTCAGCGCGCCGACAAGGATGACCGTGGTCCAACTGATCGACTTGTAGACCTGATCCACGCTCAGCACGCCCGAGACAAGGATGATTCCCGCGGCAATCAGCCCCGCCACGGCCGGCGGAACAAGGCCGGTTGCCAGCAGGACCACCATCAGGCCAAGCGCCACCAGAACCGTCCTTGCCCCCTGACCCATCGGCACGGCCTGGCGGCGGACCAGATCGGGGCTGTCCACCACCAGCACCTCGGCCTGGTCCAGCCGCGTGTCCAGCGCGGCCCAGGTGCCTTGCAGCAGCATCGTGTCGCCTGATTTCAGCGCCTCGTCCGCCGCCAGGTCGGCCCCCTGCCGCTGGATCGCAAGCACGATCAGATCGCCGCTTTCGGTGACCATGCCGGGAAAGAACCGCTGCCCGATCAGGGGTGACCGGGGCGGGATCAGCACTTCGGCCAGACCCGAGTTGCGGTTGAACAACTGGTCGGCGATGCCGCCCTCGGGCAGGTCCTCGCGGAAGGCAAGGCCCAGATCGCCCGCCACCGCAGCGGCTTCTTCTGCCGGGCCGCGCAGCACGATGATGTCGCCTTCGGCCACGGCAGCACTGCGCACGGGTTGCCCGTCCGGCGATTTCAGCGTCACGAAGGACAGCCCGTTCTGGGCGAATTCGGGCAGCGAATCCCGCGACCGCCCGATCAGGCGCGAGCCGGCGCGCACCCGCAACTGGTTGATGTCGCTGGTCAGCCGGTACTGTTCGACCAGCGTGCGGGCATGCTGGCTCAGGTCGGGCGGCAGCGTCTTGCTGGTGCGCGATGGCAGGAGCCTTTCGCCGAAGAACACCACGATGGCGACACAGCCGATGACGATGGGAATGCCGACCAGCGCGAATTCGAAATAGCCGAAGCCTGCGGCGCCTGCGTTTTCCGACGCCTCGACCACCAGCACGTTGACCGGGCTGCCGGTCAGCATCAACTGCGATCCCGCATGCGCGCCGAACACCAGAGGCATCAGAAGTTGCGAGGGCGACCGGCCAAGCCGGATCGCCATGACGACGACCACCGGCAGCAGTGCCGCCACCGCGCCGTTCACGCTGATCATCGCCGCCAGCACACCCACAAAGCCCATCATCAGCACGATCAGCCTGGTCCGGCTGGTTCCGGCCTGCCGGATCAGCAACTGCCCCGCCCAGGTCGTGACGCCTGCAACCTCAAGCCCGCCCGACACGACGAACAGCGCCGCGATGAAGATCACCGCCGGGTCGCCGAACCCCGCAAGGCTTTGCTGCAGGCTCAGGATTCCGGTCGCCCAAAGCGCCAGGGCCGCCCCCATGCAGACGGCGATGACCGGAATGCGGTCCCAGATGAACAGGACGATGATGCCTGCAATTATGGCAAACACGATCCAGATGTCGGTCATGGCAGGCCCTCCCGGCATTGTTCGCGCCGACTCTGCAACAAACTGTCGGCGTGTCACAAGGCAATTCTTGGTGACGGTTCCGCGCGCGTCTGCACACCCGTACCGGCCTGAAGGTCGTCAAGTCAAATGTATGATCTGTCATCAAATTGTCTTGGAGGGTTCGGCCCAGGCGGTCGGAAGATTGTTTTGACAGAGGCGTTCCCCGCGCGCTATCTGGACCCCGGGTGTCGGCGGCCCTGGCCGGGCAGGGCGGTCTGGCAGAATGGATGGCGGCAGGGCCGGGAACACCCCTTGGCTCATCACGCGGGATCGGTGGAACTCGCCGCTTGCCGGTGCTGCAGGCGGGTCCGCAGGTCGATAACGACAGCAGGGGGAACGCATGGCGGCCAGTCCGAAAAAGCGCGGCAAGGAACTCATCGCCGAAAAGGAAGCCCCCGGGGGTTTTCTGGCCACGGTCGAACGTGTCGGCAACATGGTGCCGCACCCGGCGATCATCTTCTTCATCCTGATCGGCATCGTCATCATCCTGTCGGTCATCTTCGGGCTGATGGGCACGACCGTCACCTATGACGGCTATGATGCAACGGTCGGCGACATCGTGCAGCAGACGGCGACCGTGCGGAACCTGCTGGCGCCCGATGGCATCCGGTTCATGCTGACCTCGCCGGTTGCGAACTTCCTTGGCTTTACCGGCGTCGGCGTGATCCTGGTGGCGATGATCGGGGTGGGCGTGGCCGAAGAATCGGGCCTGATCGCCACGCTGGTGCGCAAGATGGTGGCGGCGGCCCCCCGGTCGATCTTCACCTTCATGATCGTGATGGTCGGCGTGCTGTCGTCGATTGCGGCGGATGCGGGCTATCTGGTGCTGGTGCCGCTGGCGGCGGCGGCGTTTCACAGCATGGGGCGGCACCCGCTGGCGGGCCTTGCCGCCGGTTTCTCGGGCGTGGCGGCGGTGTTCCTGGTCAACGTGTTCATCACCCCCACCGACGCGCTGCTGGTCGAGGTGACGAACGACGCGATCCGCGCGGTGAACCCGACGGCGGTCATCAGCGTGGTCGGCAACCTGTTCTTCATGATTGCCTCGTCCATCGTGATGGGCATCATCTGCACCGTCCTGACCGAACGCTTTGTCGAGCCGCGCCTGGGCGACTATACCGGCGGCGTGCCGGTCGAGGCCGCCAAGGGGCTGTCGCTGGCCGAAGAGCGCGGGCTGAAATATGCCGGGCGGGCACTGCTGGGATTTGTGGTCGTGATCAGCCTCTTGACCGCGCCGCCGCTGCCCTGGGGCATCCTGCGCAATCAGGAAACCGGCGGCATCATGGCGGGATCGCCGTTCATGAGCGGGCTCATCATCCTCATCAGCCTGCTGTTCCTGGTCATCGGCTTTGCCTATGGCAAGGGGGCGGGCACCATCGCCAACGTCACCGCCGCCATCGGCATCGTGGTCAAGACCTGGAGCAATCTGGCGGGCATGATCTTCCTGCTGTTCGTGATCGCGAACTTCATCGCCTTCTTCAACTATACCAACCTTGCCACCGTGACGGCGGTGAACCTTGCGAACTTCCTGGAAACGGTGCCGATCGGGATGGGCAGCTACCTTGTGATCTTCGTGATCGTGGTGGCCTTCATCGACATCATCCTGGCCGGGGCACTGGCGAAATGGGCGATCCTTGCGCCTGTCTTCGTGCCGCTGTTCATGCAGCTTGGCGGCGACCCGAACATGGTTCTGGCGGCCTATCGGGTCGGCGACAGCCCGATGAACGTCATCACGCCGCTGAACGTCTATCTGGCGGTGATGGTGGGCTTTGCGCAGAAGTACCAGAAGGATGCGGGCATCGGCACCATCGTGGCGCTGATGCTGCCCTATACCGTGGTGCTGCTGGTGCTGTGGACGCTGATGCTGGTCGGGTGGTACTGGCTGGGTCTGCCGCTCGGTCCGGCATGACGGGAACGCCGGGGGCAGGGCGTGCGGGCCGCACGGTCCCGCACGCTTGCCGTTCTGCCCGCCGATCACCACAGAAGCACACCGCACCACCCCTGATTGCCCATTCCGGAGACGCCAGATGCCTCTGACCCCGATGCTGCGCGCCGCCCTTGCCCTGGGCCTTGTGGCCCTGCTGGCCGCCTGCCAGGAGGAAGCCGCGCCCGAAGTGACCGAAGCGCGCCCCGTGCGGACGATCACGGTCGCCCAGCAACTGGTGGGCGAGACGATTTCGGTCGCCGGAACGGTTGAAAGCCAGGAACAGGCCGACCTTGGGTTCCGGATCGGCGGGCGGCTGCTGGAACGGCTGGTGAATGTGGGGGATGCCGTCACCGCCGGGCAGGTGCTCGCCCGGCTGGACCCTGCCGACGAAGAGAACGGCCTGCGTGCCGCCGAGGCGAACCTTGCCGCCGCCGAGGCGCAACTGTCCGAGGCGGAGGCGAACTGGCTTCGCCAGCGCCAGCTTTATGACCGCGGGTTCCTGGCCCGCGCCGGGTTTGACCGCGCCGATGCGGCCCGCACCACGGCGCTGTCGGCCGCCGATGCAGCCCGCGCGCAATACGCCATCGCAAAGCGTCGGCTGAACGATACCGTGCTGTATGCCGACAGCCCCGGCACGGTCACCGCACGCGGTGCAGAACCGGGCGAGGTGGTGACACCCGGCCGGATGGTGGTGCAGGTCGCCCGCGACAACGGGCTGGATGCCGTTCTGGACGTGCCTGCGGCACTTCTGCAAGACGGCAGCATCGACATGGCGATCACCGTCGCGCTGTCGCAGAACCCCGCCGTTGCCGCCCGGGGCCGCGTGCGCGAGGTGGCCCCCCGCGCCGATGCCGTCACCGGCACGTTCCGCGTGCGCGTCGGACTGATCGATCCTCCGGCGGAATTGCGGCTCGGCTCCACCGTCACGGCGCAGACAACTTTCGATCCGGTCGGCAGCATCGAGATTCCCGCCTCGGCCCTCACCTCGGCCGAGGGCAAGCCTGCCGTCTGGGTGGTGGACGCCTCCAGCATGGCGGTGGCGCTGCGCCCGATCACGGTGGAACGGTTCACCCCCGCCGCCGTGGTGGTGCTGGACGGTCTTGCGCCGGGCGATGTGGTCGTGACCGCCGGGGTGCAGGCGCTGCGTCCGGGCCAGACCGTACGTCTGGCCGGAGCAGCGTCATGATCGGGCCGAACCTTTCGGAATGGGCGCTGAAAAGCCGCCAGTTGACGATCTACATGATGATCGTCGGCGTCATTGCCGGGGCCTTTGCCTTCATCAACCTTGGCCGTGACGAAGACCCGTCCTTCACGCTCAAGACCATGCTGGTCACCGCCGTCTGGCCCGGTGCCACGATGGAAGAGACCCAAAGCCAGTTGACCGACCGGCTGGAGCGGCGGCTGGAGGAAACGACGGGGCTGGATGCCGTCCGGTCGATCACCCGCCCCGGCATCGTGACGGTCTATGTCGATCTGAACGACGCGACCCCCGCCGACCGGGTGCCCGAGATCTGGCAGGAAGTGCGCAACAGCATCGGCGACATTCGCCACACCCTGCCACAGGGCGTGCTGGGGCCGTTCTTCAACGACAATTTCGGCGATGTGTTCGGCATCATCTATGCCTTCACCGCCGACGGCTTCACCGACCGCGAATTGCGCGACCATGTCGATGTCGTGCGGTCCGACCTGCTGCGGCAGGTGGATGGGATCAGCAAGGTCGAATGGATCGGGGTGCAGGAAGAGCAGGTCCTGATCGAGTTCCAGCCAGACCGCGTGGCAGCGATGGGTCTCGACTACGGCCAGATCTTCAATGCCATCGCCGCACAGAACGTGGTGCGGCCTTCTGGCGTCATCAATTCCGGCACCGAAAACCTGGCGCTGCGCGTGTCGGGGGCCTTCACCTCGGAAGCCGACGTTCTGGAGGTGACGCTGGTCGCGGGCGGGCGCACGATCCGGCTGGGCGATATCGCCACGGTGCGCCGCGCGCTGGTGGACCCGCCGCAGCCCTTGCTGCGGGTGAACGGGCAGCGCGCCATTGCGCTGGCAATCTCGATGGTCGAGGGCGGCGATATCCTGGAACTGGGCAAGGATGTGACGCGGGTCATGGCGCAGGCCACCGCGAACCTGCCGGTCGGGATCGAGCCGATCCTGATTTCCGACCAGCCTTCGGTGGTTGACGTCGCCATCGGCGACTTTACCGACAGCCTGTGGCAGGCGGTCGTCATCATCCTGGTGGTCAGCTTTCTGATGCTGGGCGTGCGGCCGGGGGCGGTGGTGGCGATTGCCATCCCGGTCACGCTGGCCGTGGTTCTGCTGGTCATGCAGATCGTGCAGATCGACCTGCACCGCATTTCGCTTGGCGCGCTCATCATTGCGCTGGCGCTGCTGGTGGATGATGCCATGACCACGGTCGATGCCATGCTGCGCCGCCTTGCCGCCGGTGACAGCATCGATACGGCGGCGGGCTTTGCCTACCGGACGCTGGCGGCCCCGATGCTGACCGGAACACTGATCACCATCGCAGGCTTCGTGCCCATCGGCTTTGCCGAAAGCTCGGCCGGAGAATACACGATCTCGCTGTTCTATGTGGTGGGGATCGCGCTGATCGCCTCGTGGTTCGTGGCGGTGCTGTTCACGCCGATCCTGGGGGCCTATATCCTGAAGGCCCCTGCCGCAGGCACCCTGGAACAGCCGCCTGGCCGGTTCCTTCTGACCTACCAGCGGCTTTTGCGCCTGTCGATCCGGTTCCGCTGGATCACCTTTGCCGTCACGGCAGGGCTGTTCGCGCTGGCTTTCGTGGGGCTGGGCCAGGTTGACCGGCAGTTCTTTCCCGCCTCGGACCGCAATGAGCTGATCGTCGATTTCCAGCTTTCCCGGTCAAGCTCGATCTTCGCGTCCGAAGACGCGGTCAAGCGGATCGAGGCGTTCATCGACGCCAGCGGCGACGCGCAGTTCTACACCTCCTATGTCGGGCGCAACGTCATCCGGTTCTACCTGCCGCTGGACATCAACCCGCCAAGCGATCACCGGTCGCAGATCGTGGTCATGGCAAAGGACCTTGCGGCGCGGTCGCGGCTGCAGGCGAACCTGACCGCCTTTCTGACCGAGGACTTCCCCGAGGCGATCAGTCGGGTCAGCCTGCTGGAACTGGGGCCGCCCGTGGGCTGGCCGCTGCAGTACCGGCTGACCGGGCCGGACCCGGAGGTGCTGCGCACCCGGGCGCTGGACCTTGCGAACCTTGTCGCCAGCTATCCGAATGCGCGTCAGGTGCATTTCGACTGGATCGAACCCGCGCGGCAGTTGCGGATCGAGGTGGATCAGGCGCAGGCGCGGCGCCTTGGCCTGACCTCGGCCCAGCTTGCGGCGGTGCTGCAGACCGCCGTGTCGGGCGCGACTGTCACGCAGTTGCGTGACGACATCTACCTCGTGAACGTGGTGGCCCGTGCCGCCGATGGCAGCCGGGTTTCGCTTGACACGCTTTCAACCCTGCAGGTGCCGGTGCCCGGCGGGCGCACGGTGGCGCTGAGCCAGTTCGCGAATTTCAGCTTTGACCAGGAACAGCCGTTCCTGTGGCGGCGTGACAGGCTGCCGGTGCTGACCGTGCTGGCCGACGTGGCGAACGGTGATACGCCCGAGGCGGCCGTTGCCGCGCTGGAGCCGCAGATTGCCGCCTATGACGCCAGCCTGCCGGTGGGATACGAAATCCAGCTAGGCGGCACGGTGGAAGCCAGCGCCGAAAGCAGCGCCTCGGTCTTTGCCGTGGTGCCGCTGATGGTGTTCCTGATGATCACGCTGCTGATGGTGCAACTGAAAAGCTTCAAGGATACGGCGATGGTCGTGATCCTGTTGCCGCTTGGTCTGATCGGCGTGGTGGCGGCGCTGCTGGCCTTCGGGCGGCCGCTTGGGTTCGTGGCGATCCTGGGGATTCTGGCGCTGATCGGGATGATCGCGAAGAACGCGGTGATCCTGATCACCCAGATCAGCGATGAACGGGCGGCGGGCAAGTCGGTGGAAGAGGCCGCCGTGGCGGCGGCGACCAGCCGGTTGCGGCCCCTGCTGTTGACCGCACTGTCAACCGTGCTGGGCATGCTGCCCATCGCGCCCACGCTGTTCTGGGGGCCGATGGCCTTTGCGATCATGGGCGGGCTGATGGTGGCCACGGTTCTGACTCTGGTGCTGCTGCCGACGCTGTATGTCGCGCTGCAGGGCGGCCGGTCCGGCCGCGCCGTTTCGGGCCATGCCTGAAGCCGCCCCCCCGCTTGGCCCTTCGCTCGGCTGGTCGGGGGTCAGCGACAAGCGCAGCTATTACAAGCTGTTCTTCGGCTATGTGATCGCCCTATTCGCCACCGGCATCGCCACGGTGGCGCTGGCCCTGCTGGCCTTTGATCTGGCGGGGGACGAGTCCGGCGCGGTGCTGGGCACGGCGCTGTCGATCAAGATGCTGGCCTATGTGGTGGCCGCCCCGGTTGCGGCGGCCCTGACCGAACGGATGCAGCGCAAGCGGCTTCTGGTGGCACTGGACCTGATCCGCGCGGCAAGCCTTGGCCTGATGCCCTTCGTGACCGGGGTGGCAACGATCTACGCCCTTGTCTTTGTCTTTGCCCTGGCCTCGGCGACCTTCACACTCGTCTACATGTCGATCGTGCCCTACCTTCTGGGCGACGAGACGGACTATGCCCGGTCGCTTGCCCGGTCGCGGATCGCAAGCGAACTGGATGGGGCGATCAGCCCGATGCTTGCGGCGGGCCTGCTTCTGGTTGCGGCGGCCTCGGGGCTGTTCGTGATCGCGACGCTGGCCTTTCTGGTTTCGGCGGCGCTGGTCTGGTCGGCCAGGTTGCCCCGGCAACTGGCGGTGCATGACGGCGGGGTCTGGGCATCGGTGCTGCGCGGGCCGCGGCTGTTTCTGGCGGTGCCCGAGTTTCGCGGGGTGATCGCACTGGATGTGGCGGTGGCGCTGGCGTCGGCCATGGTCATGGTCAATACGGTGGTCATCGTGCAGGGGCATCTGGACCTTGGCACCCGGGCCGTGGCCTGGGCTTTCCTCGCCTTCGGAGTGGGATCGATCCTTGGGGCGGCGGCGCTGCCGCAGGTGTTGCCGCGCATCGCCGACCGCCGCGTGATGATGGCCGGGGCGGTGCTAATGACGGCGGGTCTGGCGGCGGGGATTTTTCTGGCCGGGTTGACCGGGCTCTTGCTGCTGTGGGGCGTGATCGGGCTGGGGGCCACGCTGGCGCTGACGCCCGCCAGCTATCTGATTCGCCGCCTTGCGCCGCCGTCGGACCTTCAGACGCTGTTCGCCGCACAATTCTCGATTGCCAGCATCTGCCTTCTGGTGGCCTATTCGCTTGCCGGACTTGTCGGCGCAGCCCTTGGCCTGCCTGCCACCTTTGCCCTGATGGCCGCCGGTTCCGCACTGGCCACCCTTGCCGCCACCCGGCTTTGGCCGGCATCTGCGGCCAGGGGATGCTAGCGCGCCGTGATCGGTGTCAGGATGACCGACGTCGCCTCTTGCACCAGCCCGACGCTGGCCTCCAGCAGCCCCGGGTTGCGCGACTGGTCGCGGAACACCAGGTCCCCGGTCAGGTCCATGCCGCTGATGAGAGAGATCATCGCGGGTGAGGTCGCCACCTTGAAGTGGTTGAGGCTGTCGTTCTGGCTGCCCACATCCGACAGGTCGATGACCGTCACCGGCAGATCGGCCACCTCTGTCACGTCGGACATACTGCCCAGCCGTTCGGATTGCCCCCGCAGCCGCGCAGACAGCAGCAGGGCCCGGTCACGGCTTGACGAAAACACATAGACCGACACGTTTGTGCCCACCAGTTCCGCCATCTGGCGGCGGAACACGGCAATGTCGATGTCGGGGGCGATCAGGACCACCATGGATGCCTTGCGCAGGATGGACGCTTCGTTGCGGATCGCGATCTGGCGCATCGCCTCCATCACCAGGAAGGCCCCCATCGAGTGGCCGACCACGACGATCCGCGACGCGCGGCCCTGCGCCAGCAGCGCCAGCAGGTCCTCAAGCTGGTCGCGCGCGACCAGCACGGCCTCGCGGTCGGTGCCATAGGCGCTGATGTTCGCCGCCGAGGGCCAGGAGAAATGCACCGACAGGCCCGGCACCTGAAAATCGTGCCGCATCTGCGCGTGACGGTACAGCCCTTCGCCGAAAGTGGTGTTGAAGCCGTGCACAAAGACCGTGATTTCGCGGTTCGCGCGGGGCAGGGCCGCAAGGCTGCGGTTGATTGCCGCCAGAAAGGCACGCCCGTCGGCAAGGGGTTCGGTCGATACGGTCAGAAAGTCGCGTTGCGGATCGGCCCGTCCGCTGCGGGCAAGCCGCACCGTGCCAGGCGCGCGGTCGGGCGGCACGGACACCTGCACGCGGCTGAAACTCAGCCGGTCGGCGATCCGGTTGGCATAGTCGATGCCACCCGGCAGGGGTTGGCGGGCCGATGCGACGAACAACGGCTCGATCGTCCCGGCCCCGTCCGCCTCGGGGGCCAGGGTCACGCTGCCACGCGGCGCGCAGGCCGCCAGCGCGACCGGAGCAAGCAGAAACCAGCGTCTGTTCAGCCTGATCGGCACGGTAACCTTCCTGAAGCCTGTCTGCTCCACTGGTCTGCTGCGATCCGGAAGTGACGGCCCGGATTATTCGGCCGCCCGGGAGGGGACCATGGCGGGCGAAGGCAGATGAGTGTCGCCGAACATCGCATCGAAATCGAGGGTCGATTCCACGCCGATCCGGTCGAAACTGGTCGCCAGCCAGGCGTCGGCCCAGGCGCGGCCCGCGTGGAACAGCTTGCGCAGATAGTCCCATTCGGCATTCAGCTTGCTGGAGGCGACAAGGTCCTGCACCTCAAGCTCGGCATGGATCAGATGCAGGTAGGTGTGGGTATAGGTGCCCAGGTCCAGATTGCGGTCCTGCGCCAGCCGCTGCATCAGGTGGATCGTGCGCAGTTCCTTCAGCAGGCTGGAGTTGAAGCTGATCTCGTTCACCCGGTTCATGATCTCGCGCGCGGAACGGGGCAGGTCGTGGCGGACGATGGGGTTGATCTGCACCACCACGATGTCGGGCGTGGAATGGTGGCTGACCAGCGGATAAAGCGCGGGATTGCCGCTGTAGCCGCCATCCCAATAGGCCTCGCCGTCGATCTCCACCGCCGGGAACATCTGCGGCAGGCAGGCCGAGGCCAGCACCGCATCGGCCGTGACCTCGCCACAGGAAAAGATGCGGGGCCGCCCGGTGCGCACGTTGGTCGCGGTGACGTAGACATCCAGATCGCGCAGCGCGTTCACCGCCCTGAAATCGACCAGGTCATCCAGCAGCTTGCGCAGCGGGTTCACCCCCATCGGATTCAGGTCATAGGGCGAGAACATGCGGCTCAGCCCCTCCATGAACAGATAGCCGGGCGAATGATCGAGGCTGTAGTTGCCGGTCATCTTGTCCCAGAAGGTGCGCTGGATCGGCGAAAAGCGTGCCGAATCGCTGACCGCCTTCCAGAACACCTCCAGCGCGCGCCGGGCACCGTCGCGGCCGCCCCTGGCCATGCCATCGGCCAGAACCACCGCGTTCATCGCCCCGGCGCTGGTGCCGCTGACACCGTGGATCACCAGTCGCGTATCTTCGAGCAACCGGTCGAGCACCCCCCAGGTGATCGCCCCATGCGATCCGCCACCCTGCAACGCCAGATTGATCGGCTTGGCCGATGCGGATTTCGTGACCATGACGGGACCCTTTCGTGCAGGTGTACCCTGCGAGACGACTATCCATGCTGCGCGTGCAAAGGTACCCTTTGCAGGGGGGCTTGCGCAACGGAAGATCGCGCCGGGGCGCGGGGTGCGGGCATCGGTCACGCGACCGTGTTGTTCCGCGACGGAACGTTTCGGCCCCCGGCATTTGGCCCTATGTGTCATGCAATGCTTCCCCACCTGAAAGGTCCAGCCCGCCATGTCCCGTCCCCTGCTCAAAGCCACAACGGCGCTGACCCTGACCCTTTCGCTGCTGCAACCCGCCCCCGGCGCGGCACAAGGCCTGATGCTGCGGCCGACAGTGCCCGGTCCTGCGCCGCAGGGGGCCGCCCCCGAAACGCTTTGGCGCGTGCAGGACTGCGTGGCCGACCCCACGCTGGAAGGCTGCCCGCCCGCCGAAGGCGCTGCCGCCCCCGAGGCGGCAGCGCCGGTCGAGGAAACCGCCCCTGTCGCCCCCGAACCGGTCGCCCCCGCAGAACCCGCAGCGCCGCCCGTGCCAGAGGCTTCAGCCCCGGTCGAGGCGACTTCCCCCGCCGAACCCGAAGCCCCGGCTCCGGTCGAAGAGGTGGCCCCGGCCGCACCGGAAGCCGTCATCCCCGCCGCGCCCGATGCGGTCGCCCCGGTTGACGAGGTTGCCCCTGCCACCCCGGAGGCCGCACCGGCCGCAGAATCCGCGCCCGCAGCCCCGGAGGCCGAAGCCCCCGCCGAAGCGGTGGTACCCGCCGCGCCCGAACCTGCGGCCCCTGCCGAGGCGGCCGCCCCCGCCGAGGCGGTCGCACCGGAGGCGGTCACACCTGAGGCTGCCGTGCCGGAAACTGCGCCGGAAACGGCGGCCCCCGAACCAGTCGTGGCCCCCGAGACCGCGCCCGAAGCCCCTGTTGAACCGGTGACTGTCCCCCCTCCGGAGCCCGGCCTGCCGCCTGACGTGGCCCCCGAACCGACCGCGACCGAAGCTGCGGTGATCGACCAGATGATGACCGACCCGGCAGTTGCCGCAGCGGTGGATACGCTGGCGCAGACCGTGGCCCCCGAGGCTGCGGCGACCGACGTTGCCCCGGCCCTTGCCGCCGTGGCGGCGGTTGCCGCCGCCGATGCGGGCGCAACGCCTGCGCCCGATACCGCTGCGGTGGTGACGCAGACGCTGCAGGGTGATCTGGCGCGGCAAGCCGGACAGGATTTCGCAACCCCTCTGACGACCGCCGTCCCGGCGCAGGCCGCGCCGCAGAAGAAAGGCCTGACCGATCTGGAAAAGGCCGGTCTGGTGGCGCTTGGCACCGTCGCCGTAGGCATGCTGATCGGGCAGAACCGGGTCGTCGCCAATTCCGGCGACCGGGTGGTGGTGGATCGCGGCAATGGCGATCTGGCGGTGTGGAAAGACGACAACGCCAACCTGCGCGCCCCCGGCGTGGTGGAAACCACGCAGCGCTATGGCGACGGGTCCACCCTGACCACGCTGGAACGCCCCGACGGCAGCCGCATCGTGACGGTGCGCGATGCCACCGGTCGCGTGCTGCGCCGCGACCGGATCAACCGCGACGGCAGCGGCGTGACGCTGATCGACGATACGCGGGCCTCTGCGCCGGTGGTGGTGTCGCAACTGCCCCGACCCCGCACACGCGAACTGCGGCTGACCGACAGTGCCGACCCCGCCTTCATGCGCGCACTTCTTGACCAGTCCGAACAGCCGGGCATCGGGCGGACGTTCAGTCTGGATCAGGTGCGCCGCTATGCCGAGGTCCGCAGCCTCGCACCCGAACTGTCAGGCCGACCGATCACCTTTGCCAGCGGCTCGGCGGCGCTGAAACCGCAGGACGCGGGCAATCTGGTGCAGCTTGCGGGCGTGATGAACGACCTGATCGCGGCGAACCCGGCCGAGGTGTTCCTGATCGAGGGGCATACCGATGCGGTGGGCAGTGCCGCGTTCAACCTGGCCCTGTCGGACCGGCGGGCCGAAACCGTGGCGCTGGCGCTGACCGAGTATTTCGGCGTGCCTGCCGAGAACCTGGTGGTGCAGGGCTATGGCGAGCGGTTCCTGAAAGTGCCCGTGGCCACGGACGAGCCTGCCAACCGCCGCGTCGTCGCGCGGCGCATCACCTGGCTGGTCGAAGGCTGACCGCGTCGCGGTACAGCCACAGTCCGCCCATCGCCACATCGGCCCGAAAGGCCCGGCCGATGGCGATCAGCCCGACCCGGCGCAGCCGGGCAGGGTGCAAGGCGGCATCTGTCCGGTGCGGCTGAAAGGCCGGGAAGGGCAGCAGGTGGCGCTGCCAGTCGGGGCCGATGGTCACCTCGGCGCGGAACGATTGCCAGGGCCGCGTCAGGTCGATGCTGCGCAGGTGCAGCCCGTAGGTCTCGGCCGGGCCGCACAGGTCGATGGCAAGTCCGGTCCAGCCGGTGGCATCAAAGGCCCCGCCACCGGGGGCCAGATCGGCGGCGATCTGCAGAAAGCCGCCGTTGTTGTCCAGCCGCACGGCCCCCTGCAGGTGCAGGGCGGTACGGCCTGCCACGGCTTCGCGGCGCAGGGTGCCGCTGGACACCCCGCCCATCACGCCATCGGAAATCAGCGTCCAGCCGGTGCCAAGGGCAGTCTGCCCGTCGGCCCGGGCCAGATCGTCGATCACCCGCAGGTCGGGCGGCGCGGTCACAGCACGCTCGCGGCCAGACCCACCGCGACAAAGCCCAGATAGCCCGCCGCACCCCGGCGCAGCAGCGTCGGCACCTGCCCCGCCGTCGCCCGGCCCAGGGCTGCACCTGCGGCAATCCAGCCCGTCGCCACGACCAGCACCGTCACGGCAAACAGCGCCAGCCACGGCACAAGGCCAAGCGGCGTCGTCGCGGGCAGCAGCGCCAGCCCGATCACCAGCGCCTTGGGATTCAGAAGCGTGGTCACGAACACCCGGCGAAAGGTGACAAGGCCCGCCTGTCCCCCGCTTCCCGGTCGCGCCCAAAGACGGATCGCCAGTCCCATCACCCACAGCGCCGCCACGATCCGCACGGCGGACGACAGCCCCGGATGCATCTCGAGCAGCGGGCGGCCGAACAGGGCCAGCGGCGTGATGACCAGAAGATAGCCCGAAAGCTCGGCCCCGATCAGCGGCAGGGCGCGGACGAACCCGCGCGCGGCCCCGCCAAGCGCGATCAGCGTGTTGGTCGGCCCCGGCGATACCAGCAGCGCCAGAAGCGACAGGGCAAAGACAGTCGGGGTCATCGCGGCCTCATGAGGGACGTCGCTTGCAGATAGGTATCCGGCTCCGCCCGGACCATGAGGCAGATCAACCCGGTGCCGCCCGCTGCGCCGCGAAAGCGGCCTTGAGTGCCGCCAGCCCCGCGGGCGTCCAGCCCGGCGCATCGGTCAGCGCGGCCCAGCCGTCAAGGTAATGGTCGAACCGGTAGACATGGCCGTGGCCAAGCGGCGTCGTGGTTGCCATGGCGATGTCGATGCCCAGTTGCAGGAAGGTCACCACCGGCACCCAGATCAGGTCGGGCGACACGTCAGGTCCGACCGGCGGCTGCATCCAGGCGGGTTTGCGCCACAGCGCGGCGGGGTCAAAGAAGGTCACGGCATCGCTGGCATATTGCAGGTAGATGACGCGGTAAGGTCCCCAGGGCGCGGGCGCGTCGTCCAGCTTGTTGTCCTGCGAGGTAAAGCGGATCACCGATCCGTCACGGAACGCGGGCAGCCAGAACGGCGTGCCCGCGTTGCGGTCTGCTGTGACGGAATTCCAGGTCCGGCTGGGAAAGGGCGGGCCGGTCCAGAACGCCCCGTCATAGGGATCGCCGATGACCTGGAACAGGTCATGGCTGAGGTCGGAATTGAATGACCCGAGGCTGAGGCCGTGCAGATACAGCTTCGGGCGCGTCTCTTTCGGCAGGCTGCGCCAGTGGTCATAGACCCGCGCAAAGACCGCCCGCGCCGTTTCGATCCCGTATCCGGGATCGGCCAGCAGGGCCAGCCAGCTTGCCAGATAGGAATACTGCACCGACACCGTGGCCACATCGCCGCGCAACAGGTATTCCACCGCCTGCTGGCTTTCCGGGTCCAGCCAGCCGGTGCCAGTGGGGGTGGCGATGACCACGGTTGACCGCTCGAAGGCCCCGATCCGGATCATCTCGTCCAGCGCCAGTTGCGCCCGTTCCGCAACCGTGGCGGCGGAATTGAGGCCGACATAGACGCGCAGCGGCTCCATCGCCGCGCCGCCGGTCAGTGCCGCGATGGCGTCGGCATCGGGTGCTGCGGCCACCACTTCGCGCCCCGCGCGACCCAGCCCCTCCCATGTCAGAAGCGACCCCGGCGCGCCGGTCTTGCGCGGATCGGTCGGCTGCGGGCTGCCTTCCTCGAAGGCGGCATCCAGCCGGGCGTAGATGCCGTCCAGCGTGCGCATCACCGCGCCGGCGATCACGCCGTTGCCCACCTGCCAGAAGATCGCCGCCGTGAGGATCAGCGCCACGATGACGGCCACCGGGCCGGGAACGCGGCGGCCAAGCCATCCGGACAGCGTGGCCAGCGTGACCCGGAACAGCCGCCCCAGAAGCAGCAGCAGCGCGAACACGACCAGCGCGACCCCTGCGACCAGCAGCGGTCGCACGCCTTCGACCGGCGGCAGGTCCATCAGCGCGCGCAGGCGGTTCTGCCATTCCGACGCCTGCCACAGCGCGACCGCCGCCGCCGCCACGCTCAACCCCACAGCCGCCCCGCGACCCAGCCGCAACGCAGCCCCCGAGGGAACCGGCAGTTGCAGTGCCAGCCAGATCGCGCGGAACAGCACGCCGATCCCGTATCCGGCGGCAAGGCAGACCCCGCTCAGCACGCCCTGCACCACCGGCGAGCGCGGTACCAGGCTGGGGGTCAGCGAGGCGGCGAAGAACAGCGTGCCGAGGATCAGGCCAAGCCCGGTGAACGATGACAGGAACGACAGGACCAGCTTGCGCACGATGGCAGAACCCCGGGGATGTTGACGTGCCAGCCTAGGGGCGCGGGGCCGGGCTGTCCACCGATCAGCGCCCCATCATCCGGTTGGCCAGTCGCGCGAGAGCGGCAGGCGGGCCCTGCCGTCGGTCTTCGGACCGGTCGGCGGCGCGCAGGGCGGCATACATGGCCGTCACGCCCAGCCAGCGCAGCGGCTCGGGTTCCCATTTGCGCACCCTCCGGTTGACCCAGGGAAGGCGCACAAGATCGGTATCTGCACGCATCACCAGATCGGCCAGCGTGCGCCCTGCCAGGTTCGAGGTGGATACCCCCACGCCGACATAGCCGCCCGCATAGCCAAGCCCGGTGGCCGGGTCGAATCCTACGCTCGCGCACCAGTCGCGTGGCACGCCCAGCACGCCGCACCAGGCATGGTCGATGCGGAACGGCCGGGCAGCGGGGAAATGGCGGTGCAGGATCGCGGTCAACCGCCGGATCGTTTCGGGGTCGGGCACGCCGTTGTCGTCCGTCCGGCTGCCCATCCGGTACGGCACGCCGCGCGCGCCGACCGCGATGCGCCCTTCGCGGGTGCGCTGGCAGTAACAGTAGGCATTGGCGAAATCGCCCAGAATCTCGTGCCCGCTCCAGCCGATGTGCGGCCAGACCTCGGGCGGCAGCGGTTCGGTCACGATCTGGGCCGAGTTCAGCGGCAGCCATTCGCGCTTCATGCCCGGCAGGTCGGCGGTAAAGCCTTCGGTCGCGCGCAGGATCACGGGGGCGCGGATCGTACCCCGGTCGGTCGTGACGCGGCCGGGGTCGATGCGGGCGACGGTTGTCCCTTCGGCTATGCGCACGCCCACCCGTTCGACCGCCGCCGCCAGCCCTTGCACCAGCTTGGCTGGCTGGATGCGCGCCACCCGGCCCACCACCATGGCCCCAAGCGCGCCGGGAATGGTCACGCGGCGCGTCACCTCTGCGGCTCCGATCCGGTACACCCGGTCGGGGGGCTCGCCCCAATGGCGGCGGTGCGTTACCTCGGCCTGCGCGCGGGCCAGTTGCGCCGGGTTGGTGGCGACCATCAGTTCGTCCGTGCGCAGGATGTCGGCCTCTATCCCCTCGCCCTCGGCCACGCGGATGACCTCGTCCACCGTGGACCCAAGCGCGCGCACCATCGCCCGCACCGATGCCTCGGTGCCGTTGGCCAGATAGCGGCGGTGGTTCCAGGCAAAGCCGCCGGTCAGCCAGCCGCCGTTGCGCCCCGAAGCGCCGAAGCCCGCGAATTCCTTCTCGACGATCAGGATGCGCAGCGAAGGGTCGGCCTGCCGCAGGTACCAGGCCGACCACAGCCCGGTATAGCCCGCGCCCACGATGCAGACGTCGGCCTCGGCATCGCCCTGCAGCGGCGGGCGGCGGGCAGGCAGGCCGATGTCGGCATACCAGAAGGACGGGCCGCCGGTGCGGGGCAGATCGGGCATGGAGACTCCTTCCGGGCAGGGCCGTCGCAGGATAGCCCGACGATCCGGCTTCGGCCAGAGCCCGGCCTTGCAAGTGGCGCGGCTGGCCTTACCTTGCCCGGAATGACGCAGTCAGCCCCAACCCATGGCCGGATGACACCCCCAGCAGGGCGGGTCGCGCTGATCGTGGCCCATGGCCAGCCCTCTGACCCCGCCCCGCCCGAGGTTGAAATCGCGGCCCTTGCCGGGCGCGTTGCGGCACATCTGCGGGGGTGGCGCGTGCTGTCGGCGACGCTGGCCTGCGAGCCTGCGCTGCGGCAGGCGGTGCAGGATGCGGGCGGGTGCCACATGGTTGTCTATCCGCTGTTCATGGCCGATGGCTGGTTCACGCAGACCCATCTTCCCGAACGGCTGGCCGCTGCCGGTGCGTCGGCAGTGACGGTGCTGGCACCATTCGGCCTTGATCCGGCTGTGCAGGACCTGACCGTCGATCTGGCCCGCCGTGCGGCGGCCAAGGGGGCGACCGAGCTTCTGCTGGCCGCGCACGGATCGTTCCGCAGCCCGGCCCCGGCGGCCGTGGCCCGGGCCATGGCGGCAAAGATCACGGCCGAGACGAGGCTGGCCCGGGTGGAAACCGGTTTCATCGATCAGGAGCCCCGCATCGCCGAGGTGGCGCGTGACCTGGGGGCCCAGGCCGTGTGCCTGCCGTTCTTCGCCGCGCGCGGCGGTCATGTGATCGACGACCTGCCGCAGGCGCTTGGCGAAGCCGGGTTTGCCGGGGCGCTGCTGGACCCTGTCGGGCTTGATCCGCGCGTGCCGGCACTGATCGCCGCAGCGCTTGGCGCATCTGGGTGACGGGCTATTCCGCTGCCCGATGCGGCTGCCGAAAGACATCGGACAGCGCGGAGCGCGCCTGTGACCAGTGCCCGGCCAGGGCGCGCGCGCCCTCGGGGTCGGGGGGGTCTTCGGCAAGCGCGGCTTCGGCCTGCTGCAGCACTTTGGCAAATCGGGTCGCGCCGAAGGTTGCTGCCGACCCGGCAAGCCGGTGGATCAGCATCCGCGCCTCGTCATCGGGCACCCCGGCCGCCAGCCGGGCCATGGTGCTGTCGCCTTCGTCCTGAAAGCGGCAGAGCAGGTCTGCCAGCCTTGCCGGATCAAGCCGCGCCGCAAGATCGTCGATCAGGTCGGGATCAAGCACCTGCGATCCGCCGTGCCGCACCTGCACCGGGGGCGCGGGACCGCCCGAAAGCAGGGTCGAAAGACTGCCCCGCGTGATCGGTTTGACAAGACAGTCCTGCATGCCGGCCTGCAGAAAGCGGCTTTGGTCGGCAGGATGGGCATGGGCCGTCACGGCAACGATCCGCGCGGCGCGCGAACTTCCGCTGTCGGCGCGGATGCGGCGCGTGGCCTCGATTCCGTCCATTCCCGGCATCGAGATATCCATCAGGATCAGGTCATGCGGCGTGGCATCGGCGAGGACAACGCCCTCCTGCCCGTCGGCGGCCTCGGTCACCCGGTGACCCACTTCTTCCAGCAGGCTGCGCAGGACGAACCGGTTGATCTGGTTGTCATCGACCACAAGGACGGACAGGGCAGGCCGGGCGGGTGCGCCGCTGTCGGGGACCGGGTCGGTCGCCGTGGCAGGGTCCGGCACGAAAGGCAGGCGGACCCAGAACACGCTGCCTGCGCCGGGCGCGCTTTCCACGCCGATCGTCCCGCCAAGCGCCCGGACAAGGCGCTGCGTGATGCCCAGCCCCAACCCCGTGCCGCCGGTCGGGCGGTGGTACGAGGTATCCAGCGTCACATAATCCTCGAACACCCGGCCAAGGTCCTCTTCGGCGATGCCGATGCCGCTGTCGATCACACGAATCTCGATCTCGACCGTATCGCCGCGCCGGGCGAGGGGCTCTATCTCGACCGTGATGGTGCCCTGTGACGTGAACTTGACTGCATTGCCGATCAGGTTCAGCAAGATCTGCCTGACCTGACCCGGATTGCCCAGAAGCCTTCCGGTCGGCGCACCCAGGGTGACGACAGAGATGCTGTTGCCCGCCGCCGCCGCCAGCCCGCGCTGGTTGGCCACGGCCTCGGATACCAGGGTCGTCATGCAGAACCCGATGACCTGCGTCCAGATCGCGCCGGCCTCGATCCGCGAGATGTCGAGCCCGGCATTGACGTGGTCCAGCAGGATATGGGCCGATGTATCGATCACCTCGACCAGCCGCGCCTGATCGGGGTCAAGCGCGGTGGAATGCAGGATCTCGGCCGACCCGAGCAGCCCGTTCAGCGGCGTGCGCATCTCGTGGCTCATCACGGCCAGGAACCGGGCCTTGGCCTGTTCGCCGGCAAGGGCGCGGTCGCGCGCCTCGGTCAGGTCGCGTTCGGTCTGCCGCCGCTCGGAAATGTCGCGCAGGAACCCCATCACGATGGCTCCGTCCAGGCTTTCGGCGGTGGCAACCGAAAGTTCGACCGGGAAGGTGTCACCCTGCTTGCGCCGGGCCTGAACCTCGACCCTGCTCTGGAAGGCTGCGCCGGGGCGGTCGGGGCCGGATGGTCCGTCAATCCTGGCGACCGTGTGCCGGGCCGTTTCCGGATCGGTCAGAAGGTCGAATGCATTGATCGAAAGCGCCTCGTCCCGGCTGTAGCCGAACATCGCCTCGGCAGCCGGGTTGAACTCCAGCAGCCGGCCGGTCCGGTCCGAAACGACAATGGCATCGGCCGAGGTCGCGACGATGGTGGACAGCCGTGCCGAGGTGAGCCGGATATCTTCGGACTGGCGACGGCTGGTGCCGTAAAGACGGACCAGCACGATCAGCAAGGCCGAAAGGGCCACTACAAGACCCGTTGTCAGCAGCACCATCCGGCGCAGCGTGTCAGCCACGGCACTGCGCTGAAGGTCCGATTGACGGGCAAAGAAATCAAGCCCGATCAGGGACATGGTCCGGGCGTCCTGCAAGACCCTGTCCAGGTCCCTGCTCAGGTCCGGCGGTGCGACGCCCGGCGGGGCCGCCGGGGCAAAGCTGTCTGAAGTGGCGTCGAGAAAGGTCGCTATCCGGTCCAGCGGCGCGCGAAAGCCGGGAATGGCCCGAAGATCGGCGTAAAGCGGGCTTTCCCGGATGATCTTCATGCGCCCGTGAAAGATGTCGAACCGCAGCCGCAGTTGTTCCGGATCACCGTCAGGCGCGGCAGACTGGACTTTCAGCCGCATCAGTTCAACCTCAAGCTGTGCCAGCGCCCATTGGACGGAATCCGAGTTGGCCCGGGCCAGAACGTCAAGACGGCGCTGCACCTCCAGTCCCGTCATGACGATCCCGGACAGACAGATCGCAAGCACGAACGCAAGCACCGACAGGTTGGTGCGGCGTGTCGGCCAGTCGTGAAGGCCCGGGTTCCCCATTCCGTTTCTTTCCGCAGCCGCCTCCGCAGGAATACGCATCCGGTCAGCCTAGTTCACGCGGGCCGGTCTGACCAGTGCGACGGCCGTGCCTGCCAAAGTTGCCGTGCAAAGCGGTGGCAAAGCTGTTAATGTCGGCGCAGCAACCGGGTCGCGTTATTGCACGGGCCCCTGGTTCGGGCGGGCTTTCCCCGCAGGGGCAAGACATTGGAATGAGGGTACTTCTTGCGGATGATCACGATCTTGTGCGCGAAACCATTGCTGCGTTCCTGCAGGCCGAGGGGTTTGGCGATGTGGTGACGGCGGCCAGCCTGGCCGAGGTCATGACGCTGCTGGTGGAAACCCCGCCCTGCGACCTGGTGGTGCTGGATTATCAGATGCCCGGGATGAACGGGTTCGACGGGTTGTCGCGGGTCCTGAAGGCCAATCCGGGCAAGCCCGTGGCAATCCTGTCGGGCAGCGCCTCGCGCGAGGTGGCGGACCTTGCGATCCGTGCCGGGGCCACCGGCTTTCTGCCCAAGACGATGGGGGCGCGGGCGCTGGTTTCGGCCATGCGCCTGATCGCTGCGGGCGAAACCTTTGTGCCCTTTGGTGCCCTGCAGGGCGAGGCCGAAGACGGACCGTTCAACCTGACCCGACGCGAGGCCGAGGTGCTGCGGGGCATCTGCGAAGGCAAGTCCAACAAGGAGATTGCCCGCGACCATGACCTGCAGGAGGTGACGGTCAAGCTGCATGTCAGCACCCTGTCGCGCAAGCTGGGGGCCAAGAACCGCACCCATGCCGCGATGATCGCACGCGACCACAACCTGGCCTGAGGCGCCTGCAAGCGGTCGCACGGGGCGCGGTGCGTGCGAGCGGAGGCACGGGGCGGTGCGTGAAAGCGGAGGCACGGGGCGGTGCGTGCAAGCACGCACCCTACGGGCGATCAGACCGTATGGAGGTAGAGGTCGAAATCCACCTCGGACACGGTGCGGGCAAGCGGTCGCACGGGGCGGTGCGTGCAAGCACGCACCCTACGGGCGATCAGACCGTATGGAGGTAGAGGTCGAAATCCACCTCGGACACGGTGCGTGCGAGCGGTGGTACGGGGCGGTGCGTGCAAGCACGCACCCTACGGGCGATCGGACCGTATGGAGGTGGAGGTCGAAATCCACCTCGGACACGGTGCGGGCAAGCGGTCGCACGGGGCGGTGCGTGCAAGCACGCACCCTACGGGCGATCAGACCGTATGGAGGTAGAGGTCGAAATCCACCTCGGACACGGTGCGGGCCACGCGGGCATATTCCGCCGACTTGATCGCGGTAAAGGTGCGGTGCATGTCCGGCCCGAGCGCGTCCCTGAGGAAGCCAGACGCTTTTGCGGC
>JAAFHX010000190.1 GCA_013297695.1 Rhodobacterales bacterium
ATCCTGGGCGACGAGGATCACCTCGGCGACATGGACTTCAAGGTGGCGGGCACCGAGAACGGCATCACCAGCCTGCAGATGGACATCAAGATTGCGGGCATCACGCCCGAAATCATGGAAACCGCACTGGCGCAGGCCCGCGACGGCCGCCTGCACATCCTGGGCGAGATGAACAAGGCGCTGTCCGCCCCGCAGGGCTTCAGCGAATACGCCCCCAAGATCGAGACGCTGACCATCCCCACCGACAAGATCCGCGAAGTGATCGGTTCGGGCGGCAAGGTCATCCGCGAGATCGTGGAAACCTCGGGTGCCAAGGTCGACATCAACGACGACGGCGTCATCAAGATCGCGTCCAACGACGCGGCGGCGATCAAGCGCGCCTACGATATGATCTGGTCCATCGTGGCCGAGCCCGAAGAGGGCAAGGTCTATACCGGCCGCGTGGTGAAACTGGTGGACTTCGGCGCCTTCGTGAACTTCTTCGGCAAGCGCGACGGCCTGGTGCATGTAAGCCAGATTTCGTCCAAGCGCCTGAACCACCCGAACGAGTTCCTCAAGGAGGGCCAGGAGGTCAAGGTGAAACTCTTGGGCTTCGACGACCGCGGCAAGGTGCGCCTTGGCATGAAGATGGTCGATCAGGAGACCGGTGCCGAGATCACCGAGAAGAAGGAAGAGGCTGAGGCGTAAGGTCCGGCCGAGGGTTGTGAGATGGTGGGTCCCCGGTAGCAATGCCGGGGCCTAGTGCTGTTTTATCAATAGCAGGCGATACAGACGGCGGCTACCCCCAGATGGTCGCGTTGCCAATTCCGTCGGCCTTTCCATGGATCATGGTCACTCTTCGCGTAGTGCTGCCTTAGCGCATTTTTTGCGGCTATCATAACGTATAGGCTAAGGTGATACTTGATTCCCTGATTGCCGCCGATGGTGACGTTTTGGTTGCCTTTTCTAGCTTGTCAAGCCCAAACATGCTTGAAAAAATAGTAGCAGATGGACCCCGTTCGCAAAGAATCACAAAGCAATGCAAAGATTGCATACCGCCCTAACCTACTATATCTACTTCTTCTCAAGCGCTTTGCGCTGCAACCACGCCAGATAACGTTGACCTTCCTTATTGAGATAACTTCTGCGAGCACTCGATCCGGGCGGCTTCTCATTTTCCGCCAGACCCAAGACCTGCAGTTTTGGCAGTAGACTAAAGTACAAATACTTCATGTATTCGTTTGAACCATAGCTTGATACGCCGGCCACTAGCCTGTCGGCCTCCTGAAGCATAGCGGCATGTAGAGTTACAATCACATCCTCTTTCTTGGGTGGATCCCATGCGGCTTTTGGTATCGTGACGGGGGTGGCGAGGAGAATCAGATTCAACTCTTCAAAGTCCACAGAATCGCTAGTCTTTGTTGCTGATCGTCCCCTTGTCGCCTTTGCTTCAAGAGCAGCATTGGTTGCTTTCAACGAGTCGATCTCTGCCCTTAGTGCCGAAACGTCTGGGATTTCCTTGCCAGATATCCAACCAGATAATTCTGGGTCAAGAGAGAAGTCACCAAGGCTCTCGTAGACGGCCAATTTTACGTCCTTTAAGTCTTCAAAGAATGAAGACATGCTAGAGAGTACCTTTTCCTGAAAATTTTTCAGCAGCTTCGGGTTTTCAGTTTCAAGGACTTCTGTACCTTTTACCTTGACTTTGGCCTCAAGCGCTTCTTTCTTAATTACAACAGAAAAGAACGGCTTATTTTTACTCCTAGCATAGTCGTACTCCAATTCTGTGTAGGAAAGTCCAGTCTCTTTGTCTGTGCTGCCATATCGTCCACCAAGTATAAGCATGTAGACATCGCACTCGTCGATCCAGTTATATATCGTCTCTAACTGAGATTTGTCTCCAGCCGCAAACAACTCCATACCAGCTGGAATATGTCCAGCCTTTAGGATTGCTTGGACTGCAGCTTGGCGTTCTTCTTGCAAGTCTTTGTAAGTGCTCGAAACGAACACTAGAAGCTTCCTATTCACACCTAAGCCCCCTCGAACTCACGTCATTCGTCCTTGCTTATGCCGAAGGTTACCTTCGTCATTGTCTCACTTACAAGCGGTTGTTTCAACACCGCATTCACCCCGGCTTGAGGGCGGATGTCTCGGGGATGGGAGCCTAGATGAAAGGGATCGGAGGCAAGGCCTGTTCCCCGTCCGCCGTTACGGGGTCTTGTACACTCAATGCCGACCGAAAAACCTGGCAGGAGTTGGGGGACTCGAACCCACGACCCTCGGTTTTGGAGACCGATGCTCTACCAACTGAGCTAAACTCCTGCGGTGGGCGCGTGTTACGGTGCGGGGCGGGCAAGGTCAAGGGGCTTGCGGCGGCATGGACCGCGCCCCTGCCGGGGTGGCAGGGCGCGGAACGGGCGGGTGCGGGGTGCCCGGCCCCTAGCGCAGCCGCGCGCCGCTTTCCGCGAAGACCATCGCATCGGCGGAGTCGAACCGGATGCCGGTGCGTGCACCCAATGCCACCCGGGGATCCTCGCGCGATTCGACGATCAGCTTTTCGCCCGTGCCCGACGACAGGTGGATATAGCTGACCCCGCCCAGTGCCTCGGTGATCTCGACCCGATGGCTGCTGCCTGCGGGATCAAGCAGGATGTGCTGCGGGCGCAGCCCGACCGACACTTTCGCCCCCGCCCCCGGCAGGGCGACCGGCGTCGGCACCGGGGCATCGGCCAGACCGGGCGCGCGCAGGGCCCCCTGATCGACGGTGGCGGCGACGAAGTTCATCGCCGGGCTGCCGATGAAGCCCGCGACGAACTTGTTGTCGGGGTTGTGGTACAGGTCCAGCGGGCGGCCCACCTGTTCCACCCGGCCCGACCGCAGCACCACGATCTTGTCGGCCAGCGTCATCGCCTCCACCTGGTCATGGGTCACATAGATCATCGTCGCCCCGATCTCGCGGTGCAGGCGCGCGATCTCCACCCGCATTTCCACCCGCAACTCGGCGTCAAGGTTCGACAGCGGCTCGTCGAACAGGAACACCTCGGGGCCCCGCACGATGGCCCGCCCGATGGCAACACGCTGGCGCTGGCCGCCCGACAGGGCCTTGGGCTTGCGCGCCAGATAGTCGTCCAGCTTCAGGATGCGGCTGGCCTCCTTCACCTTGCTGTCGATCTCGGCCCGGGGATGGCCGGTCATCTTCAGCCCGAAGCCCATGTTCTCGGCCACCGTCATGTGGGGGTACAGCGCATAGGTCTGGAACACCATCGCCACGCCGCGTTCCGACGGGTCGGACCGCGTCACGTCGCGCGCGCCGATGTTGATGCGGCCCTCGCTGGTTTCCTCCAGCCCCGCGACCATGCGCAGCAGCGTGGACTTGCCGCAACCCGACGGGCCGACGAAGACGCAGAACTCGCCATCCTCGACCTTCAGGTCGACCCCGTGGATCACCTGCACGTCACCATAGCGCTTGATCACGCGCTCAAGGGTCACTCCCGACATGTCCTTTTCCTCCCCATTGCCGCGCACGGTGGCTGCGGACTACATCTGTTGCGGCAACGACCCTCTGCGGAGCCTGCCGTGAACCTGTTTCCGACCCTGATGACCTGCGCCGCACTCTGGGCGGCAGGGGTGGCGCAGGCCGACCTGATCCCGCCCGAGGGCCAGCGCCTTGTGCTGCCGATTGCCCTGATCGACGACCGGCCCTTCCTGGCCGCCCGCGCGAACGGGGTCGAGGGGCTGGTGCTGTTCGATACGGGAACGCCCTTCGCGATCCTTCTGAACCGGGCCTTCGTGCCGCTGGACGCAGGCAGCGCGATGGCCTCCGGCACGGCGGCTTCGGGGCAGGCCGTGGTCCTTCGCCGCCACCGCGCGCCGCCGGGCCTTCGGATTGCCGGTCAGGACATTGCGCCGACCGGCCCGCTGCTCAGCGCCGACCTCGATTTTGTCGCACGGGGAATGGGCCTTGCGCTGATAGGCTTTGTCGGGGCACCCATGGTCGCGGGCGCGGTCTTCGGGCTGGACTATGACCGGGGCCGCTTGCTGCTGCTGCGCGCGCAAGCCGACGGCGGGCTTGCACGCCCACCCGCCCCGTCCGACATCCTCGCCGAAGTGGCGCTGCAGACTGGCGAAGGCGACCTGCCGCAGTTTGCCGGAGCGGTCGGCGGCCGGCCGGTGCAGATCGATCTGGACACGGGCGACGGCACCACATTGTATCTTTCGCCCGCAACCCGCGCCACCTGGCAGGCGGCGGGACTGCTGACGGGGGGTGCCGGGAATGCCGTCCTGCAGGGCTTGTCCTTTGGCGGCGCGGATTTTGCACCGCTGCCGGTGCAACTGGTCGAGGCGGGCAGTGCCGCAGATCACCGCCCCGGGGGCCCGCCTGACCTGTTGCGGCTTGGCGGGCGGTTCCTGCGGCTCCATCCGACGCTGTGGAACTTTCCCGCACAGCGGTTCACCGTGCTGCGTCGCGGCAGCCGCTATTTCGACGACTGACCGGGCGCAGGCCGTCATGCGCCGCCCCCCGCCTCGGGAAAGCGCCAGCTTTCGGCAGCCATGGCGATTTCGGTCGCGGTCTGGGCGATCCGCGGGGCAAGGCCGACCAGCGCCTCGCGCGTGGAGCGCGCGGTGGTCGAGGTGATCGACAACGCCCCCATCACGCGTCCCGCCCGCGTCAGGATCGGCAGCGCGATGCAGATGATGCCCGGCTCGTGTTCCTCGTTGTCAAAGGAATGCCCCCGGGCGCGGATCGCCGCCAGCTCGGCCAGCAGCTTTTCGCGGCTGTCCAGCGTCTGCGGGGTAAAGCGGTGAAAGGATTGCCGGTCCAGCGCCTGCTCCAGCGCCTCGGGCGGCAGATGGGCCAGCATGGCCTTGCCGACGCCGGTGCAGAAGGCGGGGCCGACCTTGCCGGCCTGGCTGAACATCTCGACCGGCCGCGCGGCGTTGCGCTTGTCGACATACAGCACCTGACCCAGGTCCAGTTGCGCCAGATGGATCGTTTCGCCCACATCCGCCGACAGCCGGTCGATGAACGGCCGCGCCAGCGGGGCCAGCGAGCTTTGCGCCCAGGCCGCATGCGCCAGCCGCACCAGCCGCACGCCGGGTGCATAGGTTTGCCGGTCGGGGTCATAGGCCAGCATCCCCTGATGCGTGAGGGCCTGCAGAAACCGGTACAGCGTGGCCTTGGGATAAGAGCCACACGCCAGCAGTTCGGAAAATCGCACCGGGCGGCCGAACTCTGCCACCCGGTCAAGCACGTCCAGCGCCTTGCCGACCGTGCCGTCCCCTCCGCCGTCCGCGCCCATCGGCCCGATCCTCTTTCACCCTGTTGACACGCTACACGATACGCCGCATAGTTTTCAATATTCAAGACCAAGTTTCACATAATGGAACCAAAGGGGAGGAAAACCATGGTCCATAAGAAAGCGGGCGCGCTGGCTCTTGTTGCCGCGCTGCTCATGTCCACGTCGGCAATGGCGCAGGACAAGCGCGTTGTCACCTGGAACGCGGACTACGATCCGATTCCGCTGGCCGCAGCCGAGGCGCTGATTGCCGATTTCGAGGCCGCGAACCCCGAGATCGACGTTCAGTTGACCAACTTCGACCACGAAGGCTACAAAACGTCGATCCGCA
>JAAFHX010000191.1 GCA_013297695.1 Rhodobacterales bacterium
ATCGCCTCCGAGAACATCGTCAGCCGCGCCGTGATGGAGGCGCAGGGCGGCGTGATGACGAACAAGTATGCCGAAGGGTATCCGGGCAAGCGCTATTACGGCGGCTGCCAGTTCGTCGATGTGGCCGAGACCCTTGCGATCGAACGGGCCTGCCAGCTGTTCGGTGTGGCTTACGCCAACGTGCAGCCGAATTCCGGAAGCCAGGCCAACCAGGGCGTGTTCCAGGCGCTGATCAAGCCCGGCGACACCATCCTGGGCATGAGCCTGGACGCCGGTGGCCACCTGACCCATGGCGCGGCCCCCAACCAGTCGGGCAAATGGTTCAACGCCGTGCAATACGGCGTGCGGCAGGACACGCTCCTGCCCGACTACGACCAGATCGAGGCTCTGGCGCTGGAGCACAAGCCCGCCATGATCATCGCCGGCGGTTCTGCCATCCCGCGCATCCTCGATTTCCCCCGGATGCGGGCGATTGCCGACAAGGTGGGGGCCTATCTGCTGGTGGACATGGCGCATTTCGCCGGTCTGGTGGCGGCGGGTCTTTACCCCTCGCCCTTCCCGCACGCGCATGTGGCCACGACGACCACGCACAAGACCCTGCGCGGCCCGCGCGGGGGGATGATCCTGACGAATGACGAGAGCATCGCCAAGAAGGTCAACTCGGCGATCTTCCCCGGCATCCAGGGCGGGCCGCTGATGCATGTGATCGCCGCCAAGGCCGTGGCCTTCGGCGAGGCGCTGCGGCCCGATTTCAAGGTCTATCAACAACAGGTCATCCGCAACGCGCAGGCGCTGGCCGACCAGCTGATGAAGGGCGGGCTTGGCACCGTGACCGGCGGGACCGATACGCACCTGATGCTGGTGGACCTGCGGCCCAAGGGCGTGAAGGGCAATGCGACCGAAAAGGCGCTTGGCCGCGCGCATATCACCTGCAACAAGAACGGCATCCCCTTCGACACCGAAAAGCCCACGATCACCAGCGGCGTGCGGCTCGGCACGCCCGCAGGCACGACGCGCGGCTTCGGCGAGGCCGAGTTCCGCCAGATCGGCGACTGGATCGTGCAGGTCGTGGACGGGCTGGCCGCCAATGGCGAAGCCGGGAATGCCGAGGTCGAGGCGCGGGTGAAGGCCGAGGTTTCAGCGCTTTGCGCGCGGTTCCCGATCTATCCGGGCCTGTGACCGTCGCCCACCCCCGGAGTCCTGAACGGGAACCCGGGGGGACGGCTGCCAAGCTTTGGCAGACCGTTCGGGGCGCGCGGTGTCAGAGAAAGCCGCGCCAGCGCAGGACGGCGGCCAGCAGCAGCGCGACCGCCAAAAAGCGGAAGGCAATGGATTCAACGATTCCCATGACCGCGGCGCGGCGGCGGGCCGCGCGATCCAGCTCCTCAAGGTGGCGCAGGCAGGTCTCGTAGGCGCGGGTCACCCGGTCCTGATCGATCTGGCGCAGAAGCCGGGGGTGGCCGGCCTGACTGGCGGCCTCGGCCAGCAGCGTCGCCTCGGCGCGGATGACGCGCGGCAGTGACCGGCCGCCACGGCGCAGCTTGTCGGTCAGCGTGGCACCGCCGACGCGCAGCCGCTGTTCCATCAGCGCGGCCACGCTGGCTGCCATTTCCTCGATCGACCCCGCCGCCATCATCCGCTCCGCCTGCCGGGGGCAGGCTATGCCCTGCGGGCGGCGGCTTCAACTCCTCTGGCGGCGGAACGGGGCGGGCGCTAGCATCGGGTCATGCTGTCAGCCATCCTGCACCCCGCCGAGACCCCCGGCCCCGCCCTTCCCCTGCTGATCGTCCACGGGCTGTTCGGGTCGGCCCGCAACTGGGGCGTCATCGCGCGGCGGCTGGCCGATGTGCGCGACGTGATCGCGGTGGACATGCGCAACCACGGCACCTCGCCCTGGTTTCCGACCCAGGGCTATCCCGAGATGGCGGCGGACCTGGCCGAGGTGGTCGCAGCCCATGGGGGCCGCGCCGATGTGCTTGGCCATTCCATGGGCGGCAAGGCCGCGATGATGCTGGCGCTGACCCGGCCCGATTGCGTGGCACGGCTGGCGGTGGCCGATATCGCCCCCGTCGCCTATGCGCATGACAACACGCAGCATGTGCGGGCGATGCGGGCCCTGCCGCTGGACGGTCTGACCAGCCGGGGCGAGGCTGACCGGCGGCTGGCTGCCCTGGTGCCCGAGGAGGGCCTGCGCGCCTTTTTCCTGCAGTCGCTGGACCTGAAATCGGATCCGCCCCGCTGGCGGCTGAACCTTGACGCGCTGGAGGCCGAGATGCCGAAGATCGTCGGCTGGCCCCCGGTCACGGGGCAGTTTCCAGGGCGCACGCTGTTCGTCTCGGGCGCCGAGTCCGGCTATGTGCGGCCCGAGAACCGCGCCGCCATCCGGTCGCTCTTTCCTGCCGCGCGCTTCGTCCGGATTCCCGGCGCGGGCCACTGGCTGCATGCCGAAAAGCCGCGCGAGTTCGAAGAGACGGTGCGGGTGTTCCTGTCCCGGGACCCCGGTTCCTAGCGTTCGGGGCGCATCATCCGCAGCAGCAGGTGATCCTTGCGGATGACCTGATGATACAGCGCCGCAGCGACATGCAGGCCGACCACGATCAGCAGCAGCGTCGTCATCACCTCATGCCCCTCGGCTGCCGGTTCAAGACCGCCGAACCAGGCGACCAACCCGCTGACCGGCACCAGCACCATCAGCGCGTAAAGCGCCAGATGACCTGCGGCCGCCGCCAGGTGCAGCAGCGGCGGCGTGCCCGACGGGCTGTCCGGCGCACCGCGCCGAAGGCGCAGCGACACGCGCCACAGCACCAGAAGCAGGATCACGGCACCGCCCGCGATATGGCCCCAGACCAGCAGGCTGAAGGCGGGTACCGCCCCTTCCTCAATCTGCTCGAACGCCTCGCCGATGGGCTCGTTGAACAGGAACTGCAGGCCGATCAGCACGGCGATGATCCAGTGCAGGCCGATCTGGGCGGACGAGTAGCCTTTGGGTGCGGACATGAAACCTCCTGTCACGTCAGACTTTCTTTTCCCCGGCACGAATCGGGGCTGCGGGGCAAGCCTACGCTCAGGGCAGGTTCCTGGCCACAAGCCAGGAGACCGGCAGAGCAAGAAGAAACCCGACCACAGCCGCGATGACCAGGGGCTGCCACGTATCCAGACCAAGGGTCAGGGCAATCACCACGGCGATTCCCATGGTCGTGGTCGCGACCATCGAAAACAGCGTCATCATCAGGCTGAACATCGCAGGCTCCGCAGCGGGCTTCCGCAGGACCAAATCATCCGACGGTTCCGGGCGTGCCGCCTTGATCCTTGTCAAGCATTCAATTGTCTTTATGCGACTGCCCGGCAAGTTCATCCGCGCGCAGAACAAGGTCCGCAGGGACCGACCGGGCAACGACTGTCCGCGCATTGGGCAGGTCGTTCGCCTCGGCCCGGTGACGGGCGGCGGCAGGGTCCAGCCCGTGATGCAGCCAGCGGGCGACCAGCCTTCGCTCAAGCTCGGTCTCGGACACGTCGAGAAACACGGTCAGGTCCCAAAGTTCGGCCAGCCCGTCCCAGGGGGGATCGCGCAGCAAAAGATAGTTGCCTTCCACGACCGCGATCCGCGCTTCTGGCCCCACGACCCGGGCCGACCCGCGCGACAGGTCGATGGTGCGGTCGAAGACCGGGATGATGACCTCGTCCTCGGACCTCAGGCGGCGCAGCATGGCGGCGAAACCTGCCACGTCGAACGTGTCGGGCGAGCCCTTTTCGAACCGCCGCCCGCGCGCATCCAGGATCGCGTTGTCCAGATGATAGCCATCCATCGGCACCAGCGCGGCCTCCGGCCCCAGGTCCTTGACAAGCCGGGCGGCAAGGGTGGATTTCCCTGCGCCCGGCGCACCGGCGACCGCCACCAGAACGCGCCCCCCGGCCCCTGCGGCAAGCGACCGGATGCGGGCGAGCAGCGCCTCCATCAGGCGGCGGCCGCCTCGGTCGGCACCTTGGCGCCGGTCATGAAGGCCACGGCGTCGGACATCGAATAGTCCTTGGGGTTGATCACGCAGAGCCGCTTGCCCAGCCGGTGGATGTGGATGCGGTCGGCCACCTCGAACACATGGGGCATGTTGTGGCTGATCAGCACGATGGGCAGCCCGCGCCGCTTCACGTCCTGAATCAGTTCCAGCACCCTGCGGCTTTCCTTGACGCCGAGCGCCGCCGTCGGCTCGTCCATGATCACGACCTTGGACCCGAAAGCCGCCGCCCGCGCCACCGCTACCCCCTGCCGCTGTCCGCCCGACAGGGTTTCCACCGCCTGACCGATGTTCTGGATCGTCATCAGCCCCAGTTCCGACAGCTTTTCCCGCGCGCGCTTTTCCATCGCGCCCCGGTCCAGCATCCGGAACACCGATCCCATGAGCCCCGGTTTGCGAATCTCGCGCCCGAGGAACATGTTGTCGGAAATCGACAGCGCGGGCGACAGGGCGAGGTTCTGGTACACCGTCTCGATCCCGGCGTTGCGCGCCTCCATCGGGTTGGAGAAGGTCATCACCTGATTGTCCAGCCGAATCTCGCCCTCATCCGGCGTCACGGCCCCACAGAGCGCCTTGATGAGCGTGGACTTGCCCGCCCCGTTGTCGCCGATCACGGCGAGGATCTCGCCGGGATAAAGCTCGAAGTCGGCATGGTCCAGGGCGGTCACGCGGCCATAGCGTTTGACCAGTCCCTTTGCCGTCAGAATGGGTGCAGCCATGATCGTTCCCTCCCTCAGCCGGAAACCCGGCGGATCCACTGGTCCACCGCCACGGCGGCGATGATCAGAATGCCGGTCAGCAGCACCTTGAACTGCGGATCGGCGCCCAGCATGTTCAGGCCCATGCTCATGACCCCCACGATCAGCGTCCCGAACAGCACGCCCAAGATCGAGCCGCGCCCGCCGAACAGCGAGATGCCCCCGATCACCGCCGCCGTGATGGCCTGAAGGTTGAAGTCCGTGGTGACCGTCGAGGGCGAGATCGACCCGTTCCGACCGATCGACACCCAGGCCGCCAGCGCCGCGATGGCCCCGGCCAGCGTGTAGACCGAGATCAGCACGCGCTTTGTCCGGATGCCCGAAAGCTCAGCCGCATCGGGATCGTCGCCCACCGCATAGATGTGCCGGCCAAAGGCGGTGTAGTTCAGCATGTACCACAGCACGACATACAGCAGCAGCATCGCCACCACGCCAAGCGTGACCACGGCCCCGCCGATCTTGAAGCTGATGCCGAAGACATGCAGCCAGGGGGTGGCTGCGGTCACGTCGGCCTCGCGCATCGTCTCGTTGCCGGAATAGATCAGGCAGATCGCCATCACGATGTTCCAGGTGCCGAGCGTCACAATGAAGGGCGGCAGCTTCAGTCGGGCCACAAGAAAGCCGTTGGCATAGCCGCAGATGATGCCTACCGCGAAACCCGCAATGAGGGCGATGATCGCCGGCATCCCGTAGCTGACCACCATGTTGCCCATGACGACGAAGCAGAAGACCATCACCACCCCGATGGCGAGGTCGATGCCTGCGGTCAGCACGACCAAAGTCTGCGCGGCGGCCAGGATGCCCACCACCGCGACCTGCT
>JAAFHX010000192.1 GCA_013297695.1 Rhodobacterales bacterium
GCCGGGGGGCGGGCCGACTACGCCGACCAGTTCAAGGGCTATGACTGGAAGTCCGAAGAAGATGCCTTCATGGACGGCTACAACAAGGGCAATCCCGAGGTGACCTACGAACGGCTGCGCGCCATGGGCAACAACGGGGTGCAGGAGCCGGTGACCGGCTTTGCGGATGGCAAGCTTGTCGGCACGAAGCGCCTTTATGCCGACGGGGTCTTTACCCGCCACGGTCGCGAGGATGGCAAGGCGCTGTTTTGCCTTGGTGCATGGCGCGGTCTGCAGGCACCCGGCAAAGCCCGTCAGAAGGCGAGTTTCCGCTTCCTGATCAACAACGGTCGCGCCAACCTGAACTGGCAGAACTGGTTTCTTGACCAGAAGAACGAGTTCGTCAGTGACCGCTTTCCGGTGCCCTTTATCCAGATCAACCCCGATGATATGGCGGACCTCGGGCTGAAACCGGGGGACATGGTCGAGGTGTTCAACGATGTGGGGGCAACCCAGGCTCTGGCTTATCCCGAGCCGACCGCCCGCCCGAACGAGACGTTCATGGTCTTCGGTGCCCCTTCAGGGACACAGGGCAATGTCGTCAACGCCGGGGTGAACGAACTTGTCCTGCCAAACTACAAGCAGACTTGGGCCAATCTGCGCCGGATATCTGCGGCAACGCCCGCGGCTGCACGGTCTTCGTACAAGTCGTGGCAAGTCCAGCTTTGATCCGGCCCGAAGAAATGCCGCCCGGACACGTCCGGGCGGTGCCGTCAGGGCGAAATACATGATCGCCTTCGGCGAGCCCTGCAGCGCCGGAAAACACGGTGCAAGCCTTTCGGTCGATGCCGCTCGCCTGCGCACACTTGCGGCCGTCGCCCCCGTCCGCGACAGCGAGTTCGTGTCGCTGGCGAATGCCCTTGGCCGGGTCTGCGCGGGCGGGGCGGTTTCGCAGGTCAACCTGCCGCCCTTCGACAATGCCGCGATGGATGGCTATGCGATCCGGACTGCCGATCTTTCCGGGTCCGGCCCCTGGAACCTTGCAGTTTCCGGACGCGTTGCCGCAGGGGATGCGGGCGGTCACCCTTTGCTGCCCGGTCATGCGACGCGCATCCTGACTGGCGCGCCCGTTCCAACGGGTGCAGATGCAGTAGTGATGCAGGAGCGTGTCTTCTGCGAAGGCGCAGTCATCCGCCTTGACCACCGGCCCCCGCCGGGTACCAACGTTCGGCGCGAAGGCGAGGATTGCCCGGCCTTCAGCCAGCCGGTGACGGCAGGCCAATGCCTGACTGCGCCGCGCCTCGCCCTGCTCGCGGGGTGCGGCATGGCCGATCTTCGCGTCTGGCGCAGGTTGCGGGTTGCGATGTTCTCGACCGGGAACGAGTTGCAGGAACCGGGTCTTCCGCTTGGTCCCGGGCAGATTTACAACTCGAACCGCGTGATGCTGCGTGCGCTGCTGACGGTGCCGTGGATCGCCCTAACCGACCTTGGTATCCTGCGGGATGATGCTTCAGCAATCCGGGCCACCATCCGCGAGGCCGCAGCCACCCTTGACGTCGTGATCTCCTCCGGTGGCGTGTCGGCAGGGGAAGAAGACCACATCCTTGATGCGCTCCGGCGCGAGAACGCCACCCTCGACGTGCTCAAGGTCGCGATCCGGCCCGGCAAGCCGCTGACCGTCGGACGCGTCGGCGCAGCGCTCTACATCGGCCTGCCCGGCAATCCTTATGCGACCGCCGTCACCTTCGCCCAGATCGCCCGCCCGGCCCTGCGCCGCGCGGCCGGTCTGACGGAAACGCCCGACATGATGATCGCAGGCGTGGCAGGGTTCGCCTATGCCCGCACCCCTAGCCGCCGCGAATACATCCCGGTGACCTGGGAAAAGCGTGACGGCTTCGGCCGTCCGATCCTGATCCGCCTCGGCGTCGGCGCGTCGGCCAGCCTTTCCCCGCTGGCACAGGCGCGCGGCGTCGCGGCGCTGGACGATGACCTTACGCAGATCAGTCCGGGCACTCCCTTGACGGTTGAGCCTTTGCTGGAATGACCGACGTCCTTGCGGCTATCCTTGCGCGCCACTCTATCGGACCACGACATCTTGGCCCGCCGGGGCCCACCATGGACGCCCTGATGCAGATTGCAGCCGCCACTGCGGCCGCGCCGGACCATGGCAAGCTTTGCCCGTTACGTCTTGTGGCACTTCCTCGCGAAACACGCCCCAGCTTGGCCGCCGCCTTTGCGCTCGCCGCGCTTGAAACCGATCCGGACGCGAATGCGGGAGTTGTCACTCAAGCGAAGGACCGCGCCATGGCGGGAGAGACGCTCGTTGCGGTGATCGCGCGCATCCTCGAAGATCATGCGATCCCCGCTCACGAACAGTGGATCAGCGTCGGCGCGGGTCTGCAGAATGCCTTGCTGACCGCGGCGAGTCTCGGGTTCGGGGCAAAGATGGTCAGCGGGGCGCGGCTTCGCACGCAAGCGATGCGCAGTGCGTTTGCGCTGGGCCCGACGGAACACCTCGTGGGGTTCATCGCACTTGGAACTCCAACCGAGGTCCCCAGACCTGCCAGGCGCCGTCCGGCTTCCGAGGTGTTGACCGTTTGGACTGGCACATGAACTGCATCACCCGTGACGCCAGACTTTGACGGCGGAGATCAGAAGAATGGCCGCAAGGACAGGGATCAGAACCGTTTCGGGCACGATGCCAAGGAGGCGGCCACCAATCCACGCACCAAACAATGACCCCGCCGCCATGATCATGACGAAGCGACGGTTCTCGCCGAGCACGGAAAAGCTCTTGTCGCGGCTGTAGCGCGCGAAACCCACGATCATCGTTGGCAGGCTCACCGCTAACGACAGGCTCCCGGCAAGCCGGATATCCGCACCGAACAAGAGAACCAGCGTCGGGATCAACAACTCGCCGCCCGCCACGCCCAGAAGCGATGCGACAACGCCGATGCAGAACCCTGCCACGGTCCCCGCGGCCAGCAGCGGAAGGTCCGAAAGCGGCGCGGTTGCCGCCGAAGGGTCGTGTCCGACAAACAGCACCAACGCAATCAGCACCAAGAGCGTCGCAATCACCCGGTATAGCGTCGCAGCCTTGAGCCGAACGGCCCACCCGGCACCGATCCACGCCCCGATAAGGCTGCCCGCCAGCAGGTTCAGGATGGCCGGCCAGTGCTGAAGAACCAAGTGCATCGGAACTGTTCCTGCCCGGAACGGAAGGGCGCTGGCGACTACGACAAGGATCATCGCCTTGTTCAGGATCACCGCCTCCAGTGCGCCAAACCCGAACAGACCGATCAGCAAGGGCAAGCGAAATTCAGCCCCACCAAGCCCGATCAGACCACCGAGCGAGCCGATGACGCCCCCGGCGAAAAATATCGGCAAGTCCTTTCGGTTCATGGCTGCTCTCTCATGTGCATTGGCGATGCCAGATCGAGATCTGCGCGATCCGAGGTTGGTATGGAACGCGTTGGTTTGCGTGCCCCACAATCAATCTGTTAGCGCAGGTTCCGCAGAGTGTCATAGAACCTTCACTTGGACCAGACCACTAAATCTAATATTCTGGAATCATGGATATCACTACTGCCAGCGTAGCGCTGTTCACGCTCGGTCACCCCGGTCGCCTTGCCGTGTTCCGCCTGCTGATGCGCTTCACGCCCGACGGGGTGCGACCGACAGAGATTGTTGCAGCGCTCGGGTTCAAGCAGAACACGCTGTCGCATTACCTGTCTGAACTGGAGCAGGCGGGGCTGATCGTGTCGGAGCGTCAGGGCCGCTCCATCCTCTATCGGGCCAATCTGACGACAGCATCTGGCCTCTTGTCCTACCTCGCCGAGGACTGCTGCCGCGGTCGTCCCGACGTCTGCTTTCCCTTCATCAACAGCGAAAAGGTGCGTGCCATGGCCGACCATCCCTATAATGTGCTCTTCATCTGCTCGGGCAACTCGGCCCGGTCGATCTTTGCCGAAGCCGTGTTGCGGAATGTCGGGCAGGGCAAGTTCCATGCCTATTCCGCCGGAACGCGACCGGGGACGCAGCTGAACCCCTATGCGCTCGAGGTCCTTCAGCGCGGAGGTCACACGGTGGACGGGCTGCGGTCCAAGCATCTGTCGGAGTTCGAAACCCCTGATGCACCGAAGATGGATTTCGTCTTCACGGTTTGCGACTCGGCAGCCGCCGAGGAATGCGCGCCCTGGCCGGGGCAGCCCTTGACCGCGCATTGGGGCATTCCCGATCCGGTAAAGGCGCAAGGCACCGATGCCGAAAAGGGGCTGGCCTTCGCCAAGGCCTATGGGGAGTTGCGTCGCCGGATCATCGCCTTTGCCGCCCTGCCCTTTACTGAACTCGAGAAGGTTGCCCTGCAACAAAAGCTCGACCAGATCGGGCGTTCGGCATGACCGAGGCCCCGCGCATCGCCCTGAACGGCCTGGGCAGGATCGGCAAGCTGGCACTGCGTGACCTGATCGACAGCGGTGCGGGGGGCGAGATCGTCCTGATCAACGATCCGGTCGGAACAGCGGAGCAGCACGCGCTGCTGATGGAGTTCGACTCGGTTCACGGGCGCTGGCCGCGCGCCATTTCGTGGGACGCCGAAAGCCTGACGTTGGAAGGGCAGCGGCTCACGCTGACCGCTGTGAGGCGGATCGAGGACCTGCCGCTGGCCGCCATGGGCATCGATCTTGTCATCGACGCGACCGGTGTGTTCAAGACCGCCGAAAAGATCGCCCCCTACTTCGCCGCCGGGGTGAAAAAGGTCGTCGTCTCGGCCCCGGTCAAGGACGGCGGGGCGCTGAACCTTGTCTACGGTGTAAACCATCAGCTTTACGACCCGGCGCAGCATCATCTGGTCACGGCAGCCAGTTGCACCACGAACTGCCTCGCCCCCGTGGTCAAGGTGATCCACGAAGGCATCGGCATCCGCCACGGGTCGATCACCACGATCCATGACGTGACGAATACCCAGACCATCGTGGACCGCCCGGCAAAAGACATGCGCCGCGCCCGGTCGGCGCTGCTGAACATGATCCCGACGACGACCGGCAGTGCCACGGCGATCACGCTGATCTATCCCGAACTCAAGGGCCGCCTGAACGGCCATGCGGTGCGGGTTCCGCTGCTGAATGCCTCGATCACCGACTGCGTGTTCGAGGTGGAGCGGGCGACGACGGTCGAGGAGGTGAACGCGCTCTTCGCCGCCGCTGCCGCCGAAGGCCCCCTGAAGGGCATCCTCGGCTACGAGACCCGCGAACTGGTGTCGTCGGACTACACCAACGACCCCCGGTCGAGCATCATCGACGCGCCCTCGACGATGGTCGTGAACGGCACGCAGGTGAAGATCTTCGCCTGGTACGACAATGAATGGGGCTATGCCTGCCGACTGGCCGACATCGTTCGCATGGTCGCGGGGGCCCCGATGACTGCTGCAAAGACGTGACGCCCGGTCCGGGACCGGCCCGGGTCGAGGGCCTGTCGGCCTATATCGCGGTGA
>JAAFHX010000193.1 GCA_013297695.1 Rhodobacterales bacterium
CGACAGGGGCAGGGCGCGGCCCGCGTCATCGACCCCCTCGCAGGACCGCATCCAGGCCGCCAGAGCAAAGCACAGATGCGGCGCGGACTGGCCCCGCTGCACCAGTTGCCGCAGGGGCGCGACCAGCCGTTGGGGGACCTTGACGCTGGCATCGGTCGCGATCTGCGCGCAGCGATGGTTCAGCGCGGTATTGTCGAACCGGGCCCGCAGGCGCGCGGTATAGCCCGCCACATCGATGCCGGGGGCGATGGTCGGCGCGACCTCGGCCCAGAGTGCCGAGACGAAGGCGCGGATCACCGGGTCGGCCATCGCCCCGGCCACCGTCTCGGCCCCCGAAAGCCGCCCCATCGCCGACAGGCTGGTATGCGCACCGTTCAGAAGGCGCAGCTTCATCGTCTCGAACGGGTTGACATCGCTGGTGAATTCCGCGCCGGCCAGTGCCCAGTCGGGGCGGCCATGGGGGAAGTTCTCTTCGATGACCCATTGGAAATAGGGCTCGCCCATCACCGGCCAGGCATCTGCCATCCCCAGCCGTTCGGCCACCATGGCGCGGTCGGTGTCGGTCGTCGCGGGCACGATGCGGTCAACCATGGTCGAGGGGCAGGCGACGTGACCGGCCACGAAGCGGCCCAGAGCGGGGTCGCGCGCCTCGGCAAACTGGGCCAGCACGCGGTGCAGCAGATGGCCGTTGCGCGGAAGGTTGTCGCAGGACAGCACTGCAAAGGGCGCGACCCCGGCGGCCCGGCGGAGCGCGATGGCCTGCACCAGAAAGCCCAGGGCCGTTACCGGCGCATCGGGGTTGGACAGGTCGTGCCGCACTCCCGCATCGTCCACCCGCAGCTCGCCGCCGGCGACATCGGCGCAATAGCCCTTTTCGGTGATTGTCAGCGACACGATCCGCACCGCGGGATCGGCCATGGCTGACAGCAGGGCGCCGGGGTCTTCGGGGGCCACCAGAATGCGCCGCAGCGCCCCCACGACGCGCAGGCTCTGCGCCTCGTTCTCCCTCAGGGCCAGAGTGTAGAGCCCGTCCTGCGGGGCCAGCGCATCGCGGGTTTCCGGGCTGCGCAGCGAGGCTGCGGTGATGCCCCAGTCGCGCGCGCCCGCCGCAAGACAGCTATCGGTCAGGTCCGCCATATGCGCGCGGTGAAAGGCACCAAGGCCCAGATGCACGATTCCCGTGCGAACGGCCGCGCGGTCATACTGCGGGCGGGCGACCCCGCTCGGAACATGGCCGAGCGTGGCGTCGGACAGGCGCATCACCGCCGGCCCCCGGGCGCGCGCATCGCTGCCTGACGGGCCGGGGTGCGATCAGTCAAAATGCATCCCGCCGTTCATGTCGATGACCTCACCCGTGATGAAACCCGCCAGCGGCGAAGCCAGGAACATCACCGCATGGGCGACCTCGGCCGGGTCGCAGAAGCGGCCGACGGGAATCGCCGCCCGCTGCGCCTCCTGCTGGGCCGGGGTCAGTTGTTCCGACACCATGGGCGACATCACATAGGCCGGGGCGATGGCATTCGCGGTCACCCCTTCGCCCGCCACCTCGCGCGCGATCGAGAAGGTCAGGCCGATCATCGCGGTCTTGGACACGGAATAGGCCGTGCCTGCCGTCAGCCCGCCCGACTTGGCGGCATAGGACGACATGTTGATGATCCGTCCCCAGCGTGCCGCGCGCATCGCGGGCAGAAACGTCTGCGCCAGAAGGAAAGCGGCATCGACGTTGATCGCCTGCACCCGGTGCCATTCTTCCAGCGAGGTGGCCGCCATCTTGGCGTTGCTCAGGACGCCCGCATTGTTCACCAGGATGTCAACCCTGCCCAGGTCGTCCAGAACCCGTGCCGCCCCCTGCCGGACCATGGCCGGGTCCGCCAGGTCGATCCCGAAGGCCGGGCTGACCAGACGCCCGGCGAGCGCGGCCAGCGGCGGGCCTTCCAGGTCGATCAGGGCGACCCGTGCCCCCGCAGCCGCAAGCGCACCGGCCACCGCCGTTCCGATGGCCCCGGCCGCGCCGGTCACAACGGCCGTCTTTCCAGTCAGGGTCATGGCCGGGCTTTCTGCATGAAGGATCGCCCCGCAGGCACGGCCGCACTGCCGTCCTGCGTTTTCGAGGGGTTGTGCAAGAACCAATATATTGGTATTTCTTTACCTGTCAATCAGGGCGTCGCATCGGTCCTGCCGGACGGTGCCCACGCGGTCGGTCGTCCTGCGCCCCGGCAGGCCGACGATGAAAGGCGGAAGTCATGGCTCGCCCGAAGAAGAAGGACCCTGCCGCCGACGCTCTGGCCGATCCCGCCATGTCGGGGCTGCCCCCCTCGCTGATCGCCGGCATTGACCCGGCGCTGCCAAAGACGGCGCAGGTCTATGGCATCATGCGCCGTGCCATCGTCAACCTGCACCTGTCGCCCGGCAGCATCGTGAACGAAAAGCTGATCTGCGAGCAGCTCGGCATCTCGCGCACGCCCCTGCGCGAGGCGATCCTGCAGTTGCAGGTCGAGAATCTGGTTTCGGTCGTGCCCAACTCGGGCACCTACGTCTCGCGGATCGACCTGCAATCGGTGTTCGACGGGCAACTGGTGCGCGACGCGCTGGAACTGAAGGTGGTGCGCCTTGCGGCCACCCGCATGACGCCGCAGTTCGAACGCGCGCTGGATTTCAACATCTTCCAGCAGAAGCGCATGGCGCAGGACACCGATTATGACGGGTTCTACGAACTGGACGAGGCGTTTCACAGCATGATCTGCGAATTCGGCGCCTCGGCGCATATCTGGAAGATCATCAACGGTGCCAAGGCGCAGCTTGACCGGGTGCGGCGGCTGTCCTTTCCGTTGCCCAGCCATCTGGAGGTCGTGCTGAACGAGCATGTGGCCGTGGTGGACGGGCTGAAGCTGCGCGACCCCGATGCCGCCGCCGCCGCCATGCAGGTGCATCTGGAACGGGTGTTCACCGTGATCCGCCGCCATATCGTCGAACGGCGCGACTATTTCGCCGCCGATGCCGCCAGCGTGTTCGACGGCTACATGCAAGGCCGCTGAAGCGCGTCAGGCCAAGGGCGGCTTGCCCGGCTTGCGGGCTTCGGCGGCGGCCTTCATCCGCGCCAGAAGGGCGGCCTTGTCCTCGCGCCCCCCGGAGGCCGCCTTTGGTGCCCCGCGCGTGCCGACCTTGGGGTCGCGGGGGATTTTCTTGTCGCGCCGGGCATTGCCGGACTTGCTGTAATCCATGGGACCGCCCCTTTTCCCTGAAACCGGACAATGCCGGACAGGGCGGTGGCGCACAAGCGCCCAAGGCTGCGCGGCGTGTCAGGGCACCAGCAACCTCACCACCAGCCCCGTCTGCTGCCGGACCGACGCGCGCAGGCTTTCCATCGCCATGTCGTCCGACTTCACGAACTCGATGAACATCTGGTTGAGGTTGTTGAACAGTACCTCGCCCACGATCCGCCCTGGCACATCCGCCCGCAGCCGGCCCTGCGCCTGCAGCACCGCCACAAGGTCGCAGACCTGCGCGGTCAGCATCCGGTCCAGCGCGGAATAGCGTTGCGAAAAGGGCGTGTCCGGCGCCTCGATCGACAGGGCCATGGCCGTGCGCCACATCGCCTTGGACAGATAGACCAGCGAATGGTCGTAATAGCCGCCGATCAGGGTATCCAGCGCCTCGACCGGGTCGGCGGGCGGGTTTTCCAGAACGCTCGCCCCCGCCGCCAGAACCTCTTCGACCTCCATCGCCACGATGGCCATCAGAAGATCGCCCTTGGTGGCGAAATAGTTGTAGAGCGTGCCCACCGACACATCCGCCGCCGCCGCGATGTCCTCGGTGCGCGCGGCGTCATAGCCCGCCTCGCGGAACAGATGCGCCGCCGCCTCCTGCATCCGTCTTGTGCGGTCGGCCTTGTGGCGTTCCCTGAGCCCGGTCATTTCCGTCTGTTTTCGAAGGCTGTCCCAATTTTGACATTGACTTCAAAATTCTCGGAACTCAATTCTTTTCGATATGCCCGCCAGCGGCCCAAACAGAGGAGTGATCCATGCGCCCCAGCTTTCCCGTCCAGGGTCTGACCGCCCTTGCCCTTCTGACCGCCGCGACCCCCGGCCTTGCGCAGGAATTGAACGCGCTGGTCTGGTGCGACCATACCGACCCCGCCCTGATCGCGCCCTTCGAGGAGAAGTTCGGAGTCCGGGTGAACCTGAAGGAATACGAGGGCACGGCGGCGGGTCTGGCAATCCTGGAACAGTCGCAGCCCGGCGACTGGGACGTGCTGGTGATCGACGCGGTCGATGTGCCCCGCGCGGTCGAGGGCGGCTACCTGGCCGAGCTTCCCGCCGACAAGCTGGCCACCGCCGATTTCTTTCCCGAACTGGTGATGGCCGAGAACAACACCGTCGGCGGCAAGACCTATGCCGTGACCGAAAAGTTCGGCTACAACACCATCGCCTATGACAAGACCAAGGTCGACCCCGCCGACATGGCGGACATGGCGGCGCTGACCGGCGGCAAGTATGACGGGCGCATCGCGATCTACGACTATTACCTGCCGGTGATCGGTCTCGTGGCGCTGGGGCAGGGGGTGGCCACCGCCGACATCGGCGCCGAGACGCTGGCCGGGCTGCGCGAGCCGCTGTTCGCGCTGCGCAAGGCCGCCAAGCAGGTGTCCGACGTGGTCTCGGCCCAGACCGCGCTGGCGACGGGCGAGGTGGACATCATGGTGGGCGGCGGCGAATGGGTCACGGCGGTGCTGGCCGCCGACAACCCGAACCTCGACTGGACGATCCCCGCGCAGGGCGGCCTGCGCTGGGCGCAGTCCATCGGCGTGGTCGCGGGGTCCACCCAGCCCGATCTGGCGCTGGAGTTCGTGAACTACATCACCTCGCCCGAGGGGCAGGCGCGGCTGGCGACTTCGTCCTGCTACTGGGGCATGCCCGCGAACGCCAAGGCGGGCGACGTGCTGACGCCCGAGCAGAAGGCGATCCTGCGCTGGGACGAACAGCCCGCGTTCCTCGCCCGCGCGCAGCTTTATCCGATCCCTGACGCGGCGCTGGACACGGCGATGCAGGACCTCTGGACCGAGATGCTCCAGCAGTGACGCTGGCGGCGCGCGAGCGGCGGCTCGGCTGGGGCCTGCTGGCCCCGGCGCTTGTCTGGACGGCGGCCTTCTTCCTGCTGCCCTTTGCCGCCATGCTGGCACTGTCCTTTGCCACGATGGAGGGGCGCGAGGTGGTGCCGGGGTTCGACCCCGGAAACTACATCCGCTTCTTTACGGACTGGACGCTGCTGAAGGCGCTGGTGACCTCGCTTCAGATCACGGCGGTGGTAACGGTCCTGTCGCTGCTGCTGGCCTATCCGCTGGCTGCGATCATCGCGTTCCGTGTGCCGCCGCGCTGGCAAAGGCTGGCGCTGCTCCTGGCGGTGCTGCCGTTCTGGACATCCTACGTCGTGCGGTCCTATGCGTGGTTGCTGGTGCTGGGGCAGA
>JAAFHX010000194.1 GCA_013297695.1 Rhodobacterales bacterium
GGCTTGTCGGCACGGCACTTTACGAACACCAGGACCCGCGCGAGGGGTTCCACCAGGACTGGAACACCCTGATCTTCAACTACGGCCGGACCGAGGTGGTCAACTACCTCGTGTCGAACGCGCTGTACTGGCTGGAAGAGTTCCACATGGACGGGCTGCGGGTGGATGCCGTCGCCTCCATGCTGTACCGCGATTATTCGCGCAAGGATGGCCAGTGGGTGCCCAACCGAGACGGGGGGAGGGAGAACTACGAGGCCATCGCACTGTTGCAGCGGATGAACGTCACCGCCTATGGCGAATGCCCCGGCATCATGACGGTGGCCGAGGAAAGCACGGCCTTTCCCGGCGTGTCGCGTCCCGTGAACCACGGGGGTCTGGGGTTCGGGTTCAAGTGGAACATGGGCTGGATGAACGACACCCTGTCCTACATGCAGCGCGACCCGATCCACCGGAAGTACCACCACCACAAGATGACCTTCGGGCTGCACTATGCCTGGTCGGAAAACTACATCCTGCCGATCAGCCATGACGAGGTGGTGCACGGCAAGGGCAGCATGCTGGACAAGATGCCGGGGCAGGGCGAGGACAAATTCGCCAACCTGCGGGCCTATTACGGGTTCATGTGGGGGCACCCGGGCAAGAAGCTGCTGTTCATGGGGCAGGAGTTCGCGCAGGGCCGGGAATGGAACCATGCGCAAAGCCTGGACTGGCATCTGCTGGACATCGACCTGCACGCCGGAATGCAGCGGCTGGTGCGCGACCTGAACCGGCTGTACCGCGCAACGCCCGCCCTGCACCGCAACGACACCCGTCCCGAAGGCTTTCAATGGATCGAATCCAACGATGCCGAGGCTTCGGTCTATGCCTGGGCGCGGATGGGCGCGAAGGGCGACCCGATGGTGGTGGTTGTCAGCAACATGACCCCGGTGGAGCGTCCCTATCGGCTTGGCTTCCCCGCCCCCGGCAAATGGGCCGAGGCGCTGAACACCGATGCCGCGCTGTACGGCGGCGGCAACCGGGGCAACCTGGGCGGGATCAAGACCGACAAGACACCGTGGCACGGGCAGAAACAATCGGCCATTGTCACGCTGCCGCCGCTTTCGACCGTGATGTTCCGGCAGGAATGAGGGCCGCAGAACAGATGCCAGCCGGGGGCAAACCCCGCGACACCAGGGAGGACGCAAGATGCAACCAAGACCCAATGCGCGGCTGTCAAGCCAGGCGATGGCCTTCGTGCTGGCCGGGGGGCGGGGAAGCCGCCTCAAGGAACTGACCGACCGGCGCGCGAAACCGGCCGTCTATTTCGGCGGCAAGACCCGGATCATCGACTTTGCGCTGTCGAACGCGGTCAACTCCGGCATCCGCAAGATGGCCATCGCCACGCAGTACAAGGCGCACAGCCTGATCCGGCATTGCCAGCGCGGGTGGAACTTTTTCCGGGCGGAACGCAACGAATACCTTGATATCCTGCCCGCCAGCCAGCGGATGGACGAGGTGAACTGGTACCGCGGCACCGCCGACGCCGTGGCGCAGAACATCGACATCATCGACAGCTACAACGTGAAGTATGTGGTCGTGCTGGCGGGCGACCATATCTACAAGATGGATTACGAGGTGATGCTGCAGCAGCATGTGGATTCGGGGGCCGATGTGACCATCGGCTGCCTGACCGTGCCGCGCCTGGAAGCCTCGGCCTTTGGCGTGATGCATGTGGACAAGACCATGCGGATCACCGATTTTCTGGAAAAACCCAAGGACCCGCCCGCGATCCCCGGCGACCCCGATCATGCGCTGGCCTCGATGGGCATCTATGTCTTTGACTGGGCCTTCCTGCGCGACCTTCTGATGCGCGACATGGTGGACGGCAATTCCACCCACGACTTCGGGTTCGACCTGATCCCGGCCATCGTCAAGGGCGGCAAGGCGGTGGCGCACAAGTTCGCCGACAGCTGCGTGCGGTCGGGGCTGGAGGAAGAACCCTACTGGCGCGACGTGGGCACCATCGACGCGTTCTGGCAGGCCAACATCGACCTGACGGATTTCGTGCCGAAGCTGGACATCTACGACAATACCTGGCCGATCTGGACCTATGCCGAACTCGTGCCCCCTGCCAAGTTCATCCACAACGAGGACGGGCGGCGCGGCATGGCCGTATCCTCGCTGGTGTCGGGCGACTGCATCGTGTCGGGGTCCGAGGTGCGCAACTCGCTTCTGTTCACGGGATGCCGGACGCATTCCTTTTCCAGCCTCGAATATGTCGTGGCCCTGCCGCAGGTGGTGGTGCACCGAAAGGCACAGTTGAAGAACTGCGTGATCGACCGGGGGGTGGAGATTCCGGCAGGTCTGGTCGTGGGCGAAGACCCGGAGGAGGATGCCCGCTGGTTCCGCCGCACCGACAGCGGAATTGTTCTGGTGACGCAAGACATGCTTAACGCGCGCGCGGCAAAGCTGGGGTGATCCCGGTGGAACGCCCCGGGGGCTGTCTGCCCCCGGACCCCCGAGGATATTTCTCCAAGATGAAAGGGTTTGGGGGTGGAAGCTGAAGGTTTGCGCGGGCGCGTGCTGTCGGTGGCGTCGGAATGCGTGCCCCTGATCAAGACCGGCGGGCTGGCCGATGTGGTGGGCGCGCTGCCCGCGGCGCTGGCGGGGCAGGGCTGGCAGATGCGGGTGCTGCTGCCCGCGTACCGCAGCCTGCGGGCGCGTGCGGCGGGTTGGCCCGAGGTCTGGGCAAGCGACGACCTGTTCGGCGGCCGGGGCCGGGTTCTGGCGGGCGAGGTGGACGGCGTTTCCGTGCTGCTGCTGGATGCGCCGCAGTTCTTTGACCGCGAGGGGGGCCCCTATTCGGGCGGCGCGGGCGACTGGCCGGACAATGCGCTGCGCTTTGCGGCGTTGAGCTGGGCCGGGGCCGAAATTGCGCGCGGCGGGCTGTGGGACGGGTGGCGGCCCGACATCCTGCATGTGCATGACTGGCAGGCCGGGTATGCGCCCGCCTATCTGCGCTATCAGGGGGCGGGGGCGGTGAAATCGGTCATCACCGTGCACAACATCGCCTTTCAGGGCTGGGCACCGGCGGCGATGCTGGGGATGCTGCGGCTGCCGGGGTCCGAGTTTCACGCCGACGCGCTGGAGTATTACGGCGGGCTGTCGTCGCTCAAGGCGGGCCTTGTGACGGCGGATGCGATCACCACCGTGTCGCCGACCTATGCGTCAGAGCTGATGCGCCCGGAATTCGGGATGGGGCTGCAGGGGGTTATCGCGGCACGGGCGGCGCAGGTGTCGGGCATCCTGAACGGGGTCGATACCTCGGTCTGGTCGCCCGAGGCGGATTCCGAGATCGTGGCCTTTTCGCAGCGCACGCTGGCCCGCAAGGCCGAGAACCGGGCGATCCTGCAGACCGAATTCGGGCTTGAGGTGCCGGGGCCGCTGGCCATCGTCGTGAGCCGCCTGACCGACCAGAAGGGGATCGACCTGATCCCCGCCGCGCTGCCGGAGTTCATCGAGGGTGGCGGCGGGCTGGCGGTTCTGGGCTCGGGCGATCCGGTGCTGGAAGGGGCGATGCGCGGGCTGGAGGCGCGGTTTCCGGGGCGCGTCGGCGTGCGGATCGGCTATGACGAGGGGCTGAGCCACCGCATGTTCGCCGGGGCCGATGCCGTGCTGGTGCCCAGCCGGTTCGAACCCTGCGGGCTGACCCAGATGTATGGCCTGCGCTACGGCACGCTGCCGGTGGTGACCGCGACCGGCGGGCTGGCCGATACGGTGATCGGGGCCACGCCCGCCACGCTGGCCGCCGGGGTGGCCACGGGCATCGTGTTCTACCCGACCGATGCGCTGGCGCTGCGGCTTGCGCTGCGTCAGTTGGTGGATCTGCATGCCGATGCAAGGCTCTGGGCGCAGATGCAGAAGAACGCGATGCGCCATCCTGTGGGGTGGGAGGCATCGGCCGCAGCCTATGCCCGGCTGTATGAAGGGCTGTCGGGATGACATCGGTCCCGCGCAAGCCCGCTGCGCGGACGTCGGCTGCCGCAACGTCACCCGGCCGCCCCTGGCCGATGGGGGCGAGTTTTGATGGTGACGGGGTGAATTTCGCGGTGTTTTCCGCACATGCCGAGGCGATCGAGCTGTGCCTGTTTTCGCCGGACGGGCGCAAGGAAACCACCCGCGTGGCGATGCGCGACCGCGACGGCGACATCTGGCATTGCCGCGTTCCGGGGCTGATGCCGGGGGCGCTTTATGGCTATCGCGCGCATGGCCCCTATGCGCCGGAACAGGGGCACCGGTTCAACCCCAGCAAGCTGTTGATCGACCCTTATGCCACGGCACTGGAAGGGCGGTTGCGCTGGTCTGATGCGCTGATGGGTTACAAGGTGGGCAGCCCGCGCGCCGACCTGTCCTATGACACGCGCGACAGCGCCTTTGCGGTGCCGAAGTCGGTCGTCGCCGATACCGCCTTTGCCTGGGGCGAGGATGCCGCGCCGCGCCGTCCGCTGACCGATACCGTGATCTACGAGGCCCATGTGCGCGGGCTGACCGCGCTGCACCCCGGTGTGGAAAAATCGTTGCAGGGCAGCTATCTGGGCCTGTGTTCCGATGCAATGCTGGAACATCTGGTGAAACTTGGCGTCACGGCGGTGGAACTGCTGCCGATCCATGCCTTCATGGACGACCGGTTTCTGGTGTCGAAGGGACTGCGCAACTACTGGGGCTATCAGACGCTGGCCTTCTTTGCGCCCGAACCCCGCTACATGGCGCGCGGGGGCCTGCGCGAGGTGCAAAGCATGGTGCACCGCCTGCATTCCGCCGGGATCGAGGTGATCCTGGATGTGGTCTACAACCACACGGGCGAGGGCGATGCGCTTGGCCCCACCCTGTCGTTCCGCGGGCTGGACAACCGCAGCTATTATCGGCTGGTCGAGGGCGGGCGGCACTACATCAACGACACCGGCACCGGCAACACGCTGAACCTGACCCATCCGATGGTGCTGCGCATGGTGATGGACTCCTTGCGCCACTGGGTCGAGGCCTATCATGTCGATGGGTTCCGGTTCGATCTTGCCACCGTGCTGGGGCGCGAACATGGCGGATTCGATCCGAACGG
>JAAFHX010000195.1 GCA_013297695.1 Rhodobacterales bacterium
ATCCGCGCCAAGCGACTTGACCTGCCCGCGCACGAACAGTCGCGCCTCGTAGAGCGAGTCGCCCAAACCCTCGCCCGCATCGCCCAGCACCACAAGATTGCCGGATTGCGCCATGAAGGCCGACATGTGGCCGATGTTGCCATGCACCACGATGTCGATGCCCTTCATCGAGATGCCGCAGCGGCTGGAAGCATTCCCCTTGATGACCAGCAGCCCGCCGCGCCCGGTGGCCCCGGCATACTGGCTGGCATCGCCGTCGATGATGACGGTGCCCGACATCATGTTCTCGGCCACCCCCGGCCCGGCGGACCCCTTGATGCGGATCGTCGCCTGCTTGTTCATCCCGCCGCAGTAATATCCGGTCGAGCCGCGCACCGTCACGTCCACCGGCGCATCCAGGCCTGCGGCGATGGCATGTGCGCCCTTGGGGTTCACGACCTCCCATTCGGTCATGTTGGTCTGCCCGCGCAGGGCGTGCAGGGCGGAATTCAGGGCGCGCAAGCCCTCGGCGGCAAGATCGAAGCTTTGCATGCCCTCAACGCTCCCAGAAATAGACGGTGGCAGGCTCGGGCTCCCATACGCGGGCAGTCTCGATGCCCGGCAGGTTGACCAGCGCGCGGTATTCCGACCCGAAGGCCACATAACCTTCGGTTTCGGCCATCACGGCGGGCTTGCAGGCGATGGGGTCGCGCACCACGCCAAAGCCGTTCCGCGTGCCCACGACAAAGGTGAAGAAGCCGTCCAGATCGGTCAGCGTCGCCTCCATGGCCTGGCCCAGGGCCTCGCCCTCCTGCAGCTTGTGGCTGATGAAGGCGGCGGCCACCTCGGTATCGTTCTCGGTCTCGAAGCGCATGCCCTGCCGGATCAGGTCGCGCCGCACCGAGTTGTGGTTGGACAGCGACCCGTTGTGCACAAGGCACTGGTCCGACCCGGTTGAGAACGGATGGGCCCCCGCCGTGGTCACCGCAGACTCCGTTGCCATCCGGGTATGGCCGATACCATGCGTTCCGGCCATTTTCGCAAGGCCGAACCGCGCCGCCACGTCGCGCGGCAGACCGACCTCCTTGAAAATCTCGATGCTGTCGCCCGCGCTCATCACCTTGAGCCCCGGGCGCAGCTCGGCCACGGCCGCGCGCGCTTCGTCCAGCCGGGCGGCGGGCACGTCCAGCACAGCATGCGTATCCTTGATCTCGATGCGCACCTTCGCGTCCAGGGCACGCCCGAGGTCCTTTTCCAGCCCCCTGAAATCATGCGCGGGCTGCGCTGATTGCACGGTCAGCTTGGCATGCCCCTTCTCGGGCCGGCCATAGATCGCGATGCCTGCCGAATCCGGCCCCCGGTCCGTCATGGTAATCAGCATGTCGGTCAGCATCGCGCCAAGCTGCGGCTCCAGCTTCGGGTCCTTCAGGAACAAGCCCACGATGCCACACATAGATTCGCCTCCTCATCTCGGTCACCAGAGGCTAGCACCGAAGAAAACTCTCTTCAACCATAAGAAACTTTTTTAACCTGAAAGCAATTTCCCGAACGGAATGCCGATGCCCGCCGCGCTGCCCCGAAGGCAACCGGTCAGGTCGGGTGCGGCAACGGACGTGACGGTCCGGTCAGCCCTGGGGATACGAGATGACCGACAGATAGCGTGCGGGCAGCTTGACCAGCACCTCTGGCCCATGCGGGGCGTCGGCGTCGAAGAACAGGCTGTCGCCCGGTTTCAACGCATAGATCTGATCGCCGTGGCGATAGTCCACCTCGCCCTCCAGCATGTAGAGCAGTTCCAGCCCCTCGTGCTGGAACGTCGGGAAGACATCGCTTTCGGTGGTCAGGGTGATCAGGTAAGGTTCCACCACCACGCCCGAAGTATTGGCCCCGATGTGACCCAGAAGGTTGTACTGGTGCCCCGCCCGCGTGCCTCGCCGTTCGATTTCCACATGGTCACCCGCCTTCACATGCTGCGCCTCGCGCCGCTCCTCGTAGCGGCGGATGAAGGCGGTGACCGGAACCGAAAAGGCGTGGCTCAGCACCTGCAGCGTGGTCAGCGACGGCGAGGTCACGCCGTTCTCGATCTTGGACAGCATCCCGATCGACAGGTTGGTGATCTGCGCCAGTTCGGCGACGGTCAGCCCCTGCTGGCGGCGAAAATTGCGCACCTCGCGCCCGATGGCGGCTTCAAGGTTGCGCTCGCTGATCTCGCGCAGGCGGTGGGGGTTCTGGTTGAACGCGGGCCTTGCGCCCGAAGCCGGCAGTACGTCGTCGGGTTCGGAGTCGGACATGCAGAACCTCGGCGCGAATGACTACTTCCTGATTCACTAATGGGAAAAAATGCTGCACGCAATCGCAACCTTCCTGCAAGTGGCAAGCTGCCTGTCCCTTGCACCCAAAGCCGTTCAGCCGGCAGCGCGGGCCGCCAGCCCAAGCGCGTGAAACAGGCTGTGCGCCGAGGACCGCGGACCTAGCAAAGTCACCTCGGCTGCGCCGCGCCGGATCAGGTAGCAGCCCAGATGGTCGATCACCGTACGGGTGGCAAAGCCGTCCGGGGCTGCGGCCAGATCGACGTTGCACAGGCGTTCGAACAGGCGCGGCAAGCCGTCGCCGGTCACGTCGAACCGTGCCCAGGCGTCGGTCTGTTCGGTGATCGACGCCAGCGGCCCGAACAGCGGCTTTAGATGCGCCACGATATCCTCATGGCTGGCAAAGGGTGCCTCGGCCATCCACTGCGCAGGTGCCAGCCAGAACGCGCCATAGGGCGATCCGGTTTCGGCGCGCCCGGGCGGCGGCAGCGGAACCCCCGCCGCCATTGCCGCCGCGGTGGCTTCCACCTCGCGCCCCAGACGAAAGGCCAGCGATGCCAAGGCCACATCGACCCGTTCGGCAAGGGTCCAGGGGCCGATTGTCACGGTTTCGGGGTGCCCACCGCCAAGCGGCGCGACCGGGATCAGCACGGGGTCAGCCACGAAGCCGCACTCCTTCAGGGTCGATGAAATGCGGGCTGACGATTTCCACCTCGGTGTCGGTGCCTGCCAGCAGGTTGACCGCGCGCAGGCGTTGGCCGATCCGGTCCTGCCCGGCTTTCAGATAGCCAAGGCCGATTGCATGGCCCAGATGGGGTGAGAACACCATCGAGGTGATCCATCCCCCGTCATTCTCGATCACCGGGGCGGCGCCCATGTCAAGGAAATGGCTTCCGGCGTTCAGTTTCGCCTCAGGATCGACCGGCTTCACGCCCACCAGCCGATAGCCGCCCTTGTCGGTCAGCCCTTCGCGCTGCGCCAGCACCATGCCGATGCTGTCCTTCTTGGGCGACACCATCTTGCCCAGCCCCATGTTCAGCGCGGTGGACTGGCCGTTCAGCTCGTTGCCCGCGACATGGCCCTTTTCCACCCGCATCACGCCAAGCGCCTCGGTGCCATAGATCACGGCGTCGAAATCCGCCCCTTCGGCCACCAGCCGGCGGATCAGCGCATCGCCATAGCGCGTGGGCACAGCAATCTCGTACGCCAGTTCGCCCGAGAACGAGATGCGGAACAGTCGCGCCCGAAGGCCGCCCAGAACCGTTACCTGCCCCGCCGCCATGTAGGGAAAGGCGGCATCGGAAATGTCCTGATCCACGATCCGTTCCAGCAGCCTTCGCGCGTTCGGCCCCGCGACCGAAAACTGCGCCCAGGCCTCGGTGGTCGAGATCAGCTGCACGTCCATGTCGGGCCACAGGCACTGGCGGCAGAACTCCAGATGCCGGAACACCGTGACCGCATTGGCGGTGGTCGTGGTCATCACATATTCGTCCGTCGCCAGACGCGCGGTGGTGCCGTCGTCGAACACGATGCCATCCTCGCGCAGCATCAGCCCATAGCGGCAGCGGCCCACGGGCAGGGTCGAAAAGGTGTTGGCATAGACCCGGTCAAGGAAGGTCCCCGCGTCGGTTCCCTGAATGTCGATCTTGCCAAGGGTCGTCACGTCGCAGATGCCGACTGACCGGCGCGTCGCCAGCACCTCGCGGTCCACCGATTGCCGCCATTCCGTCTCTCCGGGGCGCGGCAGCCACTGGGTGCGCAGCCACATGCCGACCTCGACAAAGACCGCGCCCTGTTCGGCAGCCCATTTGTGCGACGGCGTCAGGCGCGTCGGCTTGAAGTCCTTGCCGCGCGACCGGCCTGCGAGCGCGCCAAGCGCCACCGGCGTATAGGGCGGGCGATAGACGGTCGTGCCGGTCTGCGGGATGCTGCGCCCGGTAAGTTCGGCCATCACGGCCAGCCCGATCACGTTGCCGGTCTTGCCCTGATCCGTCGCCATGCCAAGCGTGGTATAGCGTTTCAGATGTTCGACGGCGGTGAAATTCTCCTGATGGGCCAGCCTGATGTCCTTGACCGTGACGTCGTTCTGCTGGTCGATCCAGGCGCGTCCGTGGCCGCCGGGCACATGCCACAGCGGGGTGATGGACACCGGCCGATCTTCGGCGCGCGGAAGCAGGGCCGCGGTTGCAGGACGCCCGATCGCCTCCAGCACCTGCAACGCCCGCGCCTGCCCCGACAGCAACGCACCGTGAGTGGAAAGCACCCCCGCCGCCGCACCGGCAACCGTCAACCCCGGCGGGCCGTCAGGCCCCGGCACGAAGGCTGCAATCGCCTCGTCCCAGACCGGGCGGCTGCGGTGATGCGAGGTGATGTTGACGTTCGGATTCCACCCGCCCGAGACGCCAAGGGCATCAACCTGAAAAGTCTCCTCCCGCCCGTCCGAAGTCCGGACGGTGACCGAGGTCAGCCCGAGCCGCCCCCGCGTGTCGGTCACGACCGCGCCGCGCAGGTGCCGCAGGCCCGGCAGTTCGGGTGCGTCGGCCCGCGCGTCGATCACCGCCGCCACGTCAACGCCCCTAGCCTTCAGGTCCAGCGCGGTGCGCAACCCGTCGTCGTTGTTGGTGAACACCGCGACCCGCCGCCCCACCGCCACGCCCCATCGGTTGGCATAGGAACGCAGCGCCCCCGCCAGCATCACGCCGGGCCGGTCGTTGTTTTCGAAGGCAATGGGCCGTTCCGTGGCCCCGCCCGCCAGCAACGCGTGCCGCGTATAGATACGCC
>JAAFHX010000196.1:0-1896 GCA_013297695.1 Rhodobacterales bacterium
ACTGGGGCACGGCGGATGTGGGGCGGGCGGGCGATTTCGTGCTGGACCTCATCGCCGCCAACCCGGGCAAGGTCGATGGCATCAAGATATCGCTGCTGGACGAGGCGCAGGAAGTGGCCTTCCGCGCCCGCCTGCCCGAAGGCGTGCGGCTTTATACCGGCGACGATTTCAACTATGCGCCGCTGATCGAGGGCGATGGCACCCGGCATTCGCACGCCCTTCTGGGCATCTTTGCCGCCATTGCGCCCGCCGCGTCGCAAGCGCTGGAGGCACTGGCGATGGGCGACCGGGACAGCTATCACCGCTTGCTGGCCCCGACCGTGCCCTTGTCGCGCGAGATATTCCGCGCGCCGACGCGGTTCTACAAGGCGGGGATCGCGTTCCTGGCATGGCTGAACGGGGCGCAGCGGCATTTCATCATGCCCGCCGGGTTCCAGTCGAGCCGCAGCATCACCCATTACGCGCAGGTTTTCCGGCTTGCGGATCAGGCCGGGTTGCTGTCCGATCCCGACCTTGCAGAGACCCGGATGCGCAGCCTGCTGGCGCTGCACGGGGTCGCCTGAGCCGTGGCGCGACCGACCATCATCGACGTCGCTGCCCGCGCGGGCGTGTCGAAATCGACGGTCAGCCTGGTCTTGCAGAACAGCCCCGCCGTGCGCGCGGAAACCCGTGCCGCCGTGCGCCGCGCGATGGCCGACATCGGCTATGTCTACAACCGCATGGCAGCGAACATGCGGTCGTCTCAGGCGGGGCTGATCGGGCTGGTCATCAACGACCTGCGCAACCCGTTCTTCACCGAATTCGCCACCTCGGCACAGATGACCCTGTCGGCGCGCGGCTATGCGACGGTGCTGGCCAATACCGACGAGGACCCCGGGCTTCAGGCGCAGGTCGTCTCGGCCATGATCGAGCACGGGGTGTCGGCGCTGATCATCTCGCCCACCTACGGGCAGGAGGAAGCCAGTTTCGGGGCCATTGCCCGGGCGGGCATCCCGGCCCTGCAGGTGCTGCGCAAGGTGGTGCCCGACGGGGCGCGCTTTCCCTTTGCCGCCCCCGATTACGCCGAAGGCAGCCGCCTTGCCGCGCGCCACCTTCTTGGCCTGTCGCTTGACCGGATCGCCTTTGTCGGCGGGCTGGAGGGGCGGGGGGTCACGCAGCAGCGCATGTCGGGCTACCTGGCCGAGATGGCGGCGGCAGGGTTGGCCCCGCTGGTGCTGCCGGGCCGTCCCGGCCGCGCCTTTGGCCGAACGGCGGCGCGGGTGCTGGCGCAGGATCATCCCGGGGTGGGGGGCGTCATCTGCTTCAACGACCTTGTGGCGCTTGGCCTGCTGTCGGGCTGCGCCGAGATCGGGCGGCGGGTGGGCCAAGACCTGCGGCTGATCGGCTTTGACGATATCGAGGAATGCGCGCAGGTCTGGCCCGCGCTGACGTCCGTGCGCTGCGATATCGCCGGGTTCGGGCGGCAGATGGCGGAAAACCTGCTGGACTGGCTGGAACAGGGGGTGCAGCCGCCGCCCGAACTGGCTACGCCTGTAACGCTGATCCAGCGCGCCTCAACCGGACCCGAAGGCCGATGATGAACGATCCCCAGGATTTTCTGCGTGCCCTGTTCGACCGGGCGGTCGAGGTGGCCGACCCGATGCGGTCGCTGGCGCGGTTCCTGCCGGAAAAGCCGGCAGGCCGGGTGGTCGTGGTGGGGGCGGGCAAGGCCAGCGCCCGGATGGCCGAGGCGGTGGAGGCCGCCTGGGGCCCGTGCGAGGGGCTTGTCATCACCCGCTACGGCCATGCGCGGCCCTGCCGGGGGATCGAGGTGGTCGAGGCCGCCCATCCGGTGCCCGACGCGGCGGGTGCGGCGGCCACGGCGCGGCTGCTGGGGCTGCTGCAGGGGTTGGGGAA
>JAAFHX010000196.1:1906-5017 GCA_013297695.1 Rhodobacterales bacterium
TGCTGGTGGCGCCGGTCGAAGGGGTGACGCTGGCCGAAAAGCAGACGGTCAATGCGGCGCTTCTGGCCAGTGGCGCGCCGATCAGCCAGATGAACACGGTCCGCAAGCACCTCAGCCGGGTCAAGGGCGGGCAACTGGCCGCCGCAGCCCATCCGGCGCGGATGCTGGCCCTGATGATCTCGGACGTGCCGGGGGATGATCCGGCCTTCATCGGGTCGGGGCCGACGGTGGGCGATGCATCGACCCCGGCGGACGCGCGGGCGGTGCTGGAGCGGTGGCAGGTTGCGGTGCCGGATGCAGTGACGGCGGCGCTGGCAGGTGGCAGCGGCGTCGTGCCGCCGGGCGATGCGCGGTTGTCGGGCGTGACGAACGTGATCTATGCCGCCCCGTCCCAGTCGCTGGAGGCGGCGACCGGGATGGCGCGTGGCATGGGCTGCGAGGTCCGCAGCCTTGGTGCCGAACTGGAGGGCGAGGCGCGCGAGGTTGCGGCGGCTCAGGCTGCCGAGGCGCTGCGGGTGCGGGCGGGCCGCAAGCCCGGCGATCCGCCGCTGCTGCTGCTTTCGGGGGGTGAGTTGACGGTGACGCGGCGCGGTGCCGGGGTGGGCGGGCCGAATGCCGAGTTCTGCCTGGCACTGGCGCTGGCACTGGATGGTGCGCCGGGCATTCATGCGATTGCCTGCGATACGGATGGAGTGGATGGCGCGGCCGAGGTGGCGGGCGCGGTGATCGGACCTTGGACGCTGGCACGGGCGCGGGCCGGGGGCATCGACGCCGCTGCGGCGCTGGCGGCAAATGATGCCCACGGCTTTTTCGCGGCAGTGGGCGGTCAGGTGGTGACCGGCCCCACCCTGACCAACGTGAACGACTTTCGCGCGATCCTGCTGGTCTGACCGGCGCGCCCCGAACGCAAAAACGGTGGGCCGGGGGCTTTCCCGCTTGCAAGCCCTGTGACGAATTACTACCAGACCCGATAACCGACGATCCGCCGCCCGCAGCCCGGGCGGCCTTGAACTTGTGAGGACGACATGCAGGTCACCGAGACCCTGAACGAAGGTTTGAAGCGCGCCTATACCATCACCGTCACGGCGGCCGAACTGGACGCCAAGGTGCAGGAAAAGCTGGTCGAGGCGCAGCCCGAGGTCGAGATGAAGGGCTTTCGCAAGGGCAAGGTCCCGATGGCGATGCTGCGCAAGCAGTTCGGCCCGCGCCTGATGGGCGATGCGATGCAGGAGGCCATCGACGGCGCGATGAAGTCGCATTTCGACGCCAGCGGCGACCGCCCGGCGCTGCAGCCCGAGGTCAAGATGGTCGGCGGCGAGACCTGGTCGGAAGGCCAGGACGTGACGGTCGAGATGCACTACGAGACGCTGCCCGCGATCCCGGATCTTGACGCCGCGACTGTCGTTCTGGAGCGGCTGGTGGTTGCGGCCGACCCGGATGCGGTGACCGAGGCGCTCGCCAACCTTGCGTCGTCGTCGCAGTCCTTCGACGACCGCCGCAAGGGGTCCAAGGCGCAGTCGGGCGATCAGGTGGTGATCGATTTCAAGGGCACGGTCGATGGCGTGGCCTTTGACGGCGGCGCGGCCGAGGATCACGCGCTGGTGCTGGGGTCGGGGTCGTTCATCCCGGGCTTCGAGGACCAGCTTGTCGGGGCCAAGGCCGGCGAGGATGTCGCCGTGACCGTGACCTTTCCCGAAGCTTACGGTGCGGCGCATCTGGCCGGCAAGACCGCTGTCTTCGCCTGTACCGTCAAGGCGGTGAAGGCCCCGAAACCCGCCGAGATCGATGACGACCTGGCCAAGAAATACGGTGCCGAAAGCCTGGACGCGCTGAAGGCGCAGATCGCCGAGCGGCTGGAAGCGGAATACAAGGGGGCCTCGCGCGCCGTCATGAAGCGCGCGCTGCTGGATCAGCTTGACGGGCTGGTGGCCTTTGACCTGCCCGCCTCGCTGGTGGACGCCGAGGCAAACCAGATCGCGCACCAGTTGTACCACGAAGACCATCCGGACGATCACGGCCACAACCACGGCGCGATCGAGCCGACCGACGAGCATCGCAAGCTGGCGGTGCGCCGGGTTCGGCTGGGGCTGCTGCTGGCCGAGATGGGCCGCAAGGCCGAGATCACCGTGACCGACGCCGAGATGACGCAGGCCGTTCTGGCCCAGGCGCGGCAATATCCGGGGCAAGAGCGGCAGTTCTTCGAATTCGTGCAGAAGAACCCGCAGATGCAGCAGCAACTGCGCGCGCCGATCTTCGAGGACAAGGTGGTGGATCACATCGTGGCAGGCGCGAAAGTGACCGACAAGCCCGCCACCAAGGAAGACCTGCAGAAGGCTGTCGAGGCGCTGGACGAACTGTAGGAAAGCGATTTTTCGCAGAAAAATCGGGGGCTGCGCCGCAAGGTGCGGCCCTTTTCAATTTGTGCGGGGAGGACGATTTTTCTGCGAAAAATCGGGGTGCGGAGCCTGAATGGAAAAGGCCGCGCCCGGGGGGTCCGGCGCGGCCTTTGGTGTCAGAAGAACGATGCGGTCAGCGTTCGTCGCGCGGGTCGAAGTCGTTGGCCGCGCCCATGTCGTCGAAAAGCTCGGCGATCTCGAACTCGGCGGCGGCTTCGGCTTCGGCGGCCAGGTCCTGGATCGACTTGCCCGAGGCCTGCAGTTCGGCCTCTTCGTTCGAGCGGGCCACGTTCAGGCTGACCTTGGCGATCACCTCGGGGTGCAGCGTCACCGTGACGGTGTGCAGCCCCAGTTCCTTGATCGGGCGATCAAGGACGATCTGGTTGCGGTTCACGGTGAAGCCCGCGCCGGTGGCCGCGTCGGCCGCGTCGCGCGTGGTGACCGACCCGTAAAGCGCGCCCGAGTCGGAGGCCGACCGGATCACGATAAAGGACTGGCCGTCGAGTTTCGCGGCAACCGCCTCGGCCTCTTTCTTCGTTTCGAGGTTGTGCACCTCGAGCTGCGCCTTCTTGGCTTCGAACGACTTGATGTTGGCGTCCGAGGCGCGCAGCGCCTTGCCCTGGGGCAGCAGGAAGTTGCGGGCGTAGCCGTCCTTGACGTTCACGACCTCGCCCATCTGGCCAAGCTTGGCCACACGCTGAAGGAGAATGACTTG
>JAAFHX010000197.1 GCA_013297695.1 Rhodobacterales bacterium
GCTGGACCGCACGCAGCTCATGGGCCTGACCGCGCCCGAGATGACGGCGCTGGTGGGCGGCATGCGGGTGATCGGCACCAACCACGGCGGCACGTCGCATGGCGTGCTGACCGACCGGGTGGGCGCACTGACGACCGATTTCTTCGTCAACCTGACCGACATGGCCTGCACCTGGGTGCCCAAGGGGCGTAACCTCTATGAGGCGCGCGACCGCAGGACCGGGGCGCTGAAGTGGACGGCGACGCGGGTCGATCTGGTGTTCGGGTCGAACTCGGTGCTGCGCGCCTATGCCGAGGTCTATGCACAGGACGACAGTGCGGCAAAGTTCGTGGCTGATTTCGTGGCGGCCTGGACCAAGGTGATGAACGCCGACCGGTTCGATCTGGCCTGACAGGTCCGCCATCCCGGTCTTTCCCTGCGGCGGCGCCTGCAAAGGGACCGCCGCAGGCTTTTGCGGCGGGCGCGGTTCAGGGCGTCGTGTCGAACCCCGCCACGGCCTTCGGTGCCTTGCCTTCGATCAGCAGGCAGGTGCGCCGTGCGATCCGGTCTGCCAGCGCGGGGTCCCGTGACAGGTCGGTGCCGAAAACAGGCACCAGCGACAGGATGCGGCGCGCAAAGGCGTCGGGGTTCGCGCCGGTGTCGCGGGCGATGGCTGCCGCCTCTGCCGCCACGGGGTCCCTGATGACCCAGCTTGCGCCAAAGGCTGCCTGCCCGCGCGCCAGATAGACGATCCAGCCCGCGATGGCGGTTTCCAGCCCCGGTGCCTCTTGACCTGCCGCACGGCAGGCCCGCAGCGGGTCCAGCAGCCGCTGGCGGATCTTCTGCGAGGTATCGGTGGCGATCTGGTGGCAGCGGTGGTGCAGTGCACGGTTGGCAAATCGGTCAAGACAGGTTTGCAGATAGGCCGCCGGGTCCAGCCCCGGCACGACGGGCAGATGCGGCAGGGTCTCGCGGTTCAGAACGCTGCGTGCGAAACCCGTCAGGTCCGGGTCGCGCACCGCCTCGGCGGTGGTCTCATAGCCGCGCAGCGCGCCGAGCAGCGACAGGATCGAATGAGCGGCGTTCAGCACGCGCAGTTTCACCTGTTCGTGGCCCGCGACATCCCCGACGATTTCGACGCCGGCCCGTTCCCAGGCCGGGCGCGGGGCGGCAAAGCGGTTTTCGATCACCCACTGCCGGAAGGGCTCGCCCAGGACGGCGGCGGCATCTTCGACCCCCATCCGCGCCTCGATCCGCGCATGGTCCGCAACCGTGATCGCGGGGACGATCCGGTCCACCATGGTCGAGGGGAAGGCCACATGGTCGCCGATCCATGCGGCCATCGCGGGATCGGTCTGCGCGGCCACTCCAAGCACGACGTTGCGCAGGACAGTGCCGTTGCGGGGAATGTTGTCGCAGCTTATCAGCGTCAGCCCGCCCCGCCCCGCCGCGCGGCGACGGGCGAGTCCGGCCACCAGAAACCCCGGTGCCGTGACCGTGCGGGTCAGGCGAAGGGCAAGGTCCTGCCGGATACCGGGGTGGTTTTCGTCCAGAAGGCCGGTCGCGGGAATGTGGCAATAGCCCTTTTCCGTCAGGGTCATGGTCACGGTGCCCACCCTCGGATCGGCCATCAGGGAAAGGCTGGTCTCCGGCGATGCCGCATGGTCGGTCAGGTGGCGCAGAACGCCGATGATGCGGGTCCGGCTTTCGTCGTCGCGGGCAAGGGTGCGTGAATACAGCCCGTCCTGCGCTGCCATCGTCCGGATCAGGGCCGAACCGCCAAGGCTGATCCCCGCCAGTCCGATTCTCTCTCCCATCGTCGCGAGGTCGTCGAGATACTCGGCCTGATGGCAGCGATGAAAGGCCCCGACGCCAAGGTGCAGGACGCCGATGCGCAGGGCGCTCCGGTCATAGGCGGGAACCTGCACGTCCGGCGGCACCAAGGGCAGCCAGCGGTCTGACAGACTGTTGCCGAAACCGCCTGCCGACATGGCGACATCCCCTGTTGCAGCCCGGCTTCCGGCGCGCCCACGGCGAAGGCCGGGTGTTCCGGGGAACAGTGGGAAATCCCGTCCGATCCGTCAATGGCGTCGCCGGGCCGGACCTGGCCGGGGCGCAGCCCGACAGCAGGTTGACGCTGGTCTGCACGCATTTTCCTGCTTGCACCAACGCAAAGGGGCCGCCCGAAGGCGACCCCTTTCAGCACGTTTCCATTTCGGAAACTGGAGCGGGCGATGAGATTCGAACTCACGACCCTAACCTTGGCAAGGTTATGCTCTACCCCTGAGCTACGCCCGCGTCCTTGGGTAGGCGCTGGTCTATAAAGTCCCGTCGGCGGCTGCAAGGGGAAACTGGCGGTCGGGCGGGAAATTTCCACCTGCTCCGCCTGGCGCGGAGGGTGGGCAATCACGGCGCGAGGGGCGCGTCGTTCAACTCGACAATGTGCCAGTCGGGGTCCAGCAGGAAGGCCTGAAGAAAGCCTGCCGGGCTGCCGCGATCCACCGAAATGCACATCAGGTCGTCGTCGGTGCGCGACAGGCCCGCGCCCCGGAAGGCAACCGGCCGGTAGCCGAGGGCGGCGATGCGGCCGACCTCGGCATCGACATCGGCGACACGAAACGCCTGATGCGTGTCGATCGGGTCAACAACCGGGCGCGCGCGGAAGGTGCCGTTCGGGTTCACCGCCAGATGCATCTGTCGGTCCCCGACCGTGAACCAGGCCCCGGGCGAGGAAAACCCGGGGCGCGGCCGTTCGGTCAGGCCGATCACGTCGCGGTAGAAGGCGCGCGACCGGTCTAGGTCGCGCACCGGCAGGGACAGGTGGTGCAGCAGGGTCATCGGCGGTCTCCCCCCTCGGTCCTTGCCACCCTGGGGCGGGGCGGGGCGGCTGTAAAGCCGCGCCCGATGCCCGGAGCCTATTCCAGTTCGACCAGCAGGTCCTTGGCGTCGATCTGGCTGCCGGCATGGACATGCAGCGCCCTGACCACGGCGGCGCGGTCGGCGTGCAGGCCGGTTTCCATCTTCATCGCCTCGATGGTCAGCAGCAGGTCACCCGCGTTCACCTTCTGCCCCACACTGACCGCGACCGAGGCGATGGAGCCGGGCATCGGCGCGCCGACATGGGCAGGGTTGCCCTCGGCCGCCTTGGGCTTGGCGGCGGCCTTGGCCTTGACGGCGCGGTTCGGCACGCGGATCACGCGGGGCTGGCCGTTCAGTTCGAAGAACACCTTGACCTCGCCGTCATCGGTCATCTCGCCCACCGCCTGCAGCCGGATTTCCAGCGTCTTGCCGGGGTCGATTTCGGCGGTGATTTCCTCGCCCGGACCCATGCCGTAAAAGAAGGTGCGGGTCGGCAGCACCCGCACCGGGCCATAGGTTCGGTGGCGCGCGCGGTAGTCCATGAAGACCTTGGGATACATGAGGTATCCGTTCAGGTCCTCGTCATCCACCGTCTCGCCCTGCGCGTCGTCCTCGTCCAGACCCAGATCGGTTGCGAGCCGCACCCGCACCGCCTCAAGGTCCACCGGCGGCAGCGAGGCGCCGGGGCGATCAGACAGCGGGACCTCGCCTTTCAGCACCTTCTGCTGGATTGCGGCGGGCCAGCCGCCGTGTGGCTGGCCCAGGTTGCCCTTCAGCATGTCCACGACCGAGTCGGGGAAGGCCACGTCCACGGCAGGGTCCTCGACCTGCGCCCGGGTCAGCCCCTGTGCCACCATCATCAGGGCCATGTCGCCCACGACCTTGGAGGACGGCGTGACCTTGACGATATCGCCGAACATCGCGTTCGCATCGGCATAGGCCTGCGCCACCTCGTGCCAGCGATCCTCAAGCCCCAGGCTGCGGGCCTGCGCCTTGAGGTTGGTGAACTGGCCCCCCGGCATCTCGTGCAGGTAAATCTCTGACGCGGGCGCGGGCAGGCCCGATTCAAAGGCGGCATACTGCGCGCGGACCTGTTCCCAGTAATTCGACAGGCGGCGGATTTCGGCGATATCCAGCCCGGTGTCGCGTTCGGTATGCTTCAGCGCCTCGACAATGCTGCCAAGGCAGGGCTGCGACGTGCCGCCCGAAAAGGCATCCATCGCGGCATCGACGGCATCGACCCCGGCATCGCAGGCCGCAAGGATGGTCGCCCCGGCAATGCCGCTTGTGTCATGGGTGTGGAAATGGATCGGCAGGCCGACTTCCTGTTTCAGCGCCTTGACCAGAACCCGTGCCGACGCGGGTTTCAGCAAGCCCGCCATGTCCTTTAGCCCCAGCACATGTGCCCCTGCGGCCTTCAGCTCGATCCCGCGGCTGACATAGTACTTCAGGTCATACTTCGACCGCGCCGGGTCCAGCAGGTCGCCCGTGTAGCAGATCGCCCCTTCGCACAGCTTGCCGGATTCGATCACCGCATCCATCGCGACGCGCATGTTTTCCACCCAGTTCAGGCTGTCGAACACGCGGAACACATCGACCCCGCTTTTCGCCGATTGCAGCACGAAGGCGCGCACCACGTTGTCGGGGTAGTTGGTATAGCCGACCCCGTTCGAGGCGCGCAGCAGCATCTGCGTCATGATGTTGGGCATCGCCGCGCGCAGGTCGCGCAGGCGCTGCCAGGGGCATTCCTGCAGGAACCGGTAGGCCACGTCGAACGTGGCCCCGCCCCAGCATTCCACGCTGAACAGTTGCGGCAGGTTCGCCGCATAGGCCGGGGCGGCGCGGATCATGTCGATCGACCGCATCCGGGTGGCCAGCAGCGACTGGTGGCCGTCACGCATGGTTGTGTCGGTGACCAGCACCTTCTTTTGCGCCCGCATCCAGTCGGCCACCGCCTGCGGGCCCTTCTGTTCCAGCAGGTTGCGGGTGCCGTAGGCCGGTTCACCCTTCGCCGCCGGGGCCTTGGGTGTGCGCACCTCGGCAGCCGGTTTGGGGCGGCCTGCCGTCTCGGGGTGGCCGTTCACGGTGATGTCGGCGATGTAAGTGAGGATCTTCGTCGCCCGGTCCTGCCGCTTGCGGAACTGGAACAGCTCGGGCGTCGTGTCGATGAACTTG
>JAAFHX010000198.1 GCA_013297695.1 Rhodobacterales bacterium
GATGGCGGCGATCACCAGCACGTTCACGCCCTTGGTGATCATGTTCTCGATCTGGGCGAGCTGGTTCGGGATGTCATCCTCGGCATATTGCAGATCGGTCGCATAGCCTGCGGCGGTGAACTGCTCGACCATCGAGTTGCCGTCGGAAATCCAGCGGGCCGAGGATTTGGTCGGCATGGCGATGCCGATGGTGCCCTTGTCCTGCGCAAGGACCGGGGCGGCGAACATGGCCGCGCCAAGCGCCACGGACGCCAGCACTGACGTGAAAAGCTTCATTGATCTTCCTCCCTGCCGCCGACCCCGCTGCGTGACCTGCAGTTTGCCCCGGCGATCCTGTTACCTGCGGACCATTCCGGCCCGTGCGGCACCCTAGACTTGTCGGGCCATACCAATCAAATTCGCAATCCGTAACCCCGCATAGCAGAACTGGTATTCCATTGGCCCGATCCCCCGCCGCGCAGCTGAATCTGAAGCATCTTGGACTGATCGCGGCGATTGCCGAGCACCGCCAGCTTTCCATCGCGGCCGAGGCGCTTGGCATGACCCAGCCGGCCGCGTCCCGCACGCTGGCCGAGGCCGAGGCGCGGGTCAGCGCCGCGCTGTTCGAACGGCACGCCAAGGGCATGATCCTGACCGATGTGGGCGAAAGCCTGGCGCGGCGCGCGCGCAACATCCTGGACGAGCTGAACCTTGCCTCGGACGAGGTGGAACGGCTGCGCCTGGGGCGGGGCGGGGTGGTGCGGGTCGGCGCGGTCAGCGGGGCGGCTGTGGGCTATGTGGTTCCCGCGATCCGCCGCCTGAAGGCGGTTTCCCCCGAAGCCGAAGTCCATGTCGAGGTTGCGACCAGCGAAGACCTGCTGTCGGGCCTGATCGCGCGGCGGCTTGACATGGTGCTGGGCCGGGTGCCGCCCCGGCTGGCGCAGGACGGTCTGGCCCTGTTCCCGGCGCGCGGCGAAGAGGTCTGCATCATCGCCCGCAACAGCCATCCGGCCGTCACGGGCAGGCCGCTGAAGCTTGCCGATCTGGGGGCAAGCGACTGGGTCATGCAGGCACCGGGCGCGCCGATCCGGCAGGCGGTGGAAGAGGCCTTCGTTGCACAGGGCGCAGCGCTGCCGCGCCACGTCATCAACTCGGCCTCGCTGCTGATTGCGCTGGCGATGCTGGACGATGACCGGGTGGTGACCCCGGTCAGCCGCGAGGTGGCCGACCTTGTGGCGGGGCGGCGCAGCGATCTGGCCGTCCTGCCGCTGGCGGAACGGATCGAGGTTGCGCCCTATTCGCTCGTGACCCTCGCAGACCGCCGCCTGTCTCCGGTCGCGGCGCGCTGCCGTGGCCTGCTGGTCGAGATGCTGGCGGGCGCATGCCCGCCAGACCGCGCCGCAGGGATCAGGCCGCCATCGCCCGCTTGATCGTCGATCCGATCACGCTCGGGTTCTCGGCCACCGTTACGCCCGCCGCCGACAGGATTTCGACCTTTTCGCTGGCGCTTTCGCCGAAAGCAGAAATGATCGCCCCGGCATGGCCCATGGTGCGGCCCTTGGGCGCGGTCAGGCCCGCGATGTAGGCCACCACCGGCTTGGTCATGTGGGCCTGAATCCAGGCCGCAGCCTCGGCCTCCTGCGGGCCACCGATCTCGCCGATCAGGCAGACGGCATGGGTGTCGGGGTCGGCCTCGAACCGTTCCAGGATGTCTCGGAAGGAAGACCCGTTGATCGGGTCGCCGCCGATGCCGACGCTGGTCGAAACCCCGATGCCAAGGTCCTTCAACTGCTGCGCCGTCTCATAGCCCAACGTGCCCGACCGGCCCACGATGCCGACATTGCCCTTCAGGTAGATATGCCCCGGCATGATGCCCAGCATCGCCTTGCCCGGGCTGATCGTGCCCGCGCAGTTCGGCCCGGTCAGCACCATGCGCCGCGACTTGGGGTAGCGCATCATGTAGCGCTTTACCTGGATCATGTCCTGCGCCGGAATCCCGTCGGTGATGCAGACGCAATAGCGGATGCCGCCATCCGCCGCTTCCATGATGCTGTCGGCAGCAAAGGGCGGGGGCACGAAGACAAGGCTCGCCTCGGCCCCGGTCGCCGCGACCGCCTGCTTCACGGTATCGAACACCGGCACGCCCAGCACCGTCTCGCCGCCCTTGCCGGGGACCACGCCACCGACCACGTTGGTGCCGTAGTCGATCATCTCCTTGGTGTGGAACTGCGCCATCCGCCCGGTGATGCCCTGGACGATGACCTTCGTCTGACCGTCGATGAAAATGCTCATCCCGCGACCCTCACCTTCGTGTTCTGTGCTGCGTCGTTCTTCCAGGCGATGACGGCACGTTCCGCCGCTTCCATCAGGCTGGTGGCCCGGATGATCGGCAGGCCCGACCGCGCGAGGATCTTCAGCCCTTCTTCCACGTTGGTGCCCGCAAGGCGCACCACCACCGGCATGTCCAGCGGTTCGGCCTTGAGCGCCTGCACCACGCCGTCGGCCACCCAGTCGCAGCGGTTGATCCCGGCAAAGATGTTGACGAGGATCGCCTGCACGTTCTTGTCGGACGTCACCAGACGGAACGCCTTTGCCACCCGCTCGGGCGTTGCCCCGCCGCCGATGTCAAGAAAGTTGGCAGGCTCGCCGCCCGCCATCTTGATCGTGTCCATCGTGGCCATCGCAAGCCCCGCACCGTTCACGATGCAGCCGATGTTGCCCGACAGGCCGATGTAGTTCAGCCCCCGGTCTGCGGCCGAGCTTTCGCGCGGGTCTTCCTGGCTCTTGTCGCGCAGTTCGGCGATCTGCGGATGGCGGAACAGCGCATTGGTGTCGAAGGTCATCTTGGCGTCCAGCGCCAGGATGCGGTTGTCGGTGGTGATGACCAGCGGGTTGATCTCGACCATCGTGGCATCCAGATCGCGGAAGGCGCGATAGCAGCCCTGCAGCGTGCGCACCATCTGCTGCGTCAGACCCGGCGGAATCCCGAGGGCAAACGCGATCTCGCGCGCCTGGAACTCGCGCAGGCCGACGGCGGGCTCCACGGTGGACCGCACGATGGACTCGGGGCTTTTCGCGCTGATCTCCTCGATCTCCATCCCGCCCTGCGACGAGGCGACGATCATCACGCGCTGCGTCGTGCGGTCCAGCACGAAGCCAAGGTAAATCTCGCGTTCGAACGGTACGGCGGCCTCGACATAGACGCGGTAGACCCCCTTGCCTTCGGGTCCGGTCTGATGCGTCACCAGACGGCGTCCGAACATGGCGGCGGCGGCATCGGCGATCTCGTGGTCGCTGCCGCACAGCTTGACCCCGCCCGCCTTGCCCCGGCCCCCGGCATGCACCTGCGCCTTGACGATCCAGCGGCTGCCGCCAAGCTCGCGGGCGCGATAGGCCGCCTGTTCGGGGCTGTAGGCCAATGCACCGTCCGGCACGCCGACGCCGAAGCCCCTCAGCAGTTCCTTTGCCTGATACTCATGGATGTCCATGCATCGCTCCTCCCAAAGCCTTGCGTTCCATTGTCATTCCGCCGCCAGCGCCAGGCGGTCGCCGCCCGCGCGCCAGTACTCGGCCGCCGCCGCCACGCCCGACCCGGCCTCGACCGGAAGGCCCACGTCGCGCATCGACATCTCGGCCCCGGCCAGTGCCGACATCAGCATCAGTTCGTTCAGATCGCCCAGATGGCCGATCCGAAAGACCTTTCCGGCAACCACCGACAGACCCGCGCCAAGCGACAGGCCATAGCGGTCATAGGCGCGCGCGATCACGCGGCGCGCGTCGTGACCTTCGGGAACAACGATGGCGGTGACCGTGTCGGAATGCCATTTCGGTTCCTTGGCGCACAGGGTCAGGCCCCAGGCATCCACGGCGCGGCGCACGCCTTCGGCAAGGAAATGATGCCGCGCAAAGATGTTCTCCAGCCCCTCGTCGAACATCCGGTCCAGCGCGACGCGCAGGCCCCGCAGCATCGACATCGGCGGGGTATAGGGGAAATAGCCGGACGCGTTGGTGGCGATCATGTCCTTGAAGTCGAAGTAGCAGCGGCGCATCCGGGCCTGCCCCTGCATCGCCAGCGCCTTCTGGCTGGCCGCCATGATGGCAAGGCCCGCCGGCAGCATGAATCCCTTCTGGCTGCCCGAGACCGCCAGATCGACGCCCCATTCGTCCATCCGGAAATCGACCGATCCGATGGAACTGACCCCGTCCATGAACAGCAGCGCCGGGTGCCCCGCCGCGTCCAGCGCGCGCCGCACCCCGGCGATGTCGGACTGCACGCCGGTCGCCGTCTCGTTCTGCGTGGTCAGCACGGCCTTGATCCGGTGGCCCTTGTCGGCCGCCAGACGTTCCGCGAAAATCTCGACCGGCACGCCGGTGCCCCATTCGCACTCGACCACCTCGACCTGCAGGCCCATGCGCTGGCACATGTCGATCCACAGATGGCTGAACTGCCCGAACCGTGCGGCCAGCACCACGTCGCCTTCGTTCAGCGTGTTGGTGATCGCGGCCTCCCAGGCCCCGGTGCCGGAGGCAGGGAACAGGAAGACCTGCCCGGTCTCGGTCTTGAAGACCTTCTTCAGGTCGGCGAACAACGGCAGGGTAAAGCGCGGCAGGTCGGGCGCGCGGTGATCCTCCATCGGCAGATCAAGCGCGCGGCGCACGGTATCGGGAACATTGGTCGGACCGGGAACGAACAGATGTCGGGTGCCCTGCATGGCGCGCCTCCTCAAACGCTTGTGCAAATCTTGCATGCTGCGGATGAAATATGACTTGTCACACCGGCACAACCTGCCTTAATCCTGCTTTCGGGTATCCAGTTGGGTTGTTTTTTACCTGCCCGTATTGCCAGAATGTGATGACGTGTGAAATTTGACCCATCTTTTCGGGTAGGTTTAGCGGAAACATCCCTCCGGAAAGGTCAGAGCCGCCGATGCCCCCGATCTCGCTGACCGTCGCCGATGCCAACCCGCTGGTGCTTGCCGCCCTGTCGGAAGTCTTCAACCGTGAC
>JAAFHX010000199.1 GCA_013297695.1 Rhodobacterales bacterium
TCGAGCATTGGGACGCCGCGTTTCACCAGCGCATCTTTGCCGCCGCGCGCAATGACCTTCTGCTTGGCCTGCATGACATCCTGCGCGTGGTCCGCAACCGCAATCCCTGGATCGAACTGAAGCGCAAGACCTTCAGCGAGAACCGCAGGCGCGACTATTGCGAACAGCACGAACGCATCCTGACGGCATTGCACCGGCGCGATGCAGATGGCGCGGCGGAAGGCATGCGTGAACACATGGAAAATATCCAGACGAACCTTTTCGGTCGCCTTTAGGCACGGGTCCATCCGCCTTTGGGCACGGGGCGACTGTCGGCATCCGTCGCCTTGGGGCCGGGTGACGATCCTGCAGAACCGGGCCAGCCCGGCACCCGGGCCTTGCGCCGACTGCCCGGAACCGTCAGCAGATCGGCTGCCCTGCCGACATGCGGATGCCGCCCCGGCGACCTTTGCGATCTGGGCCTGGCCCGGGGGGCAGAACGGCGCAAGACATCTCGTACCCGCAGAAATCTTCGTTCGCCCGCGACGGAAAGGGCCCGCCCGTCCGTACAGGACATTGCAGAACGGATTGCTGCCGCCCCCCCCCCAACCCCGGAACCTCATCGTGACGAAATTCTTCCTGTCCCATGCCACGCCCCTCATCACCGGGCTTTTCATCGTGTCGCTGATCTCGGGGATCGGCCTGTTCTTCCACGTCGGACCCGGCGGATTTCGCGCCATGCATGAATGGCTCTCGATGCTGCTGATCCTGCCTTTCGGCCTGCATCTGTGGCGAAACTGGCGGCCGATGGTCGGCTATTTCCGCCATCTGCCCATGGCCCTGGCCCTGGTGATTTCGGCCATCGCGGCCGGCATCTTCCTGCTGCCCACCGGCGGGGCGGCGACGGCAGGCGGGCCGCCGCAATTCCGGCTTGCGCATGCGGTCCTGTCGCATACCCCGGCAGAGGTGGCACCGGGCATAGGACTGACGGTCCCGGAGCTTTCGGCGAGGCTGACGGCGGCGGGCTTTACACTCGGGGATGCGGCGCAGACCCTGAAGGACATCGCTGCGGCGTCCGGCAAGTCCGAGGCTGACATGGCAGCCGCGCTGGTCGGAGGTGACGCATGACGCCCCCTGCTTTGCTGCTGCCGGTGGTGGATCGCATCCGCCACGACGCACAGCGTCGCCGCCTGACGGTTGCAACCACCACCCGCCTTACGCCGAACATGCTGCGCCTGCGTCTTGAAGGGCCCGCGCTGGCCGGTTTCCGCTCGGCCTCGCCCGGCGACCATGTCAAGCTGTTCGTTCCCGATGGCGCAGGCGGGACGGTGATGCGGGACTACACGCCAAGGCGGCATGATCCGGTTGCAGGCTGGCTTGACATCGATTTCGCCCTGCATGACGCCGGACCGGCCACGCTCTGGGCCCTGTCCGCAGCCCCGGGCGACACGGTCGAGATCGGCGGGCCGCGCGGGTCCATGGTGATCGGCGGGCCGATCCGGTCCTGGGTTCTGGTCGGAGACGAAACGGCGCTGCCGTCGATCGCGCGGCGGATCGAGGAGATGGCGGCAGGCATGCCGGTAACCAGCATCGTCGCGGTTCCGGGGGCGGCCGACCGGCAGGTCATCGCCACGTCCGCCGATCACCACGCGACCTGGGTGCACCGGACCGACCCGACCGACGCGACCGGCCTTCTGGCGGCGCTGCAGCGCGTTGACCTGAAGCCGCAGACCTTTGTCTGGATCGCAGCCGAGGCCGACGTCGCGCGCCGCCTGCGCGACGCCGTCCTTGCACGGGGCCTGCCGCCCGAATGGCTGCGCGCGGCGGGCTACTGGCTGGCGGGCGAGGCCGACGCCACCGTGAAGGACCTGTGACCCGTCAGCCCCATTCCCGGTGCAGGGTCCCGGCACCGGGTGGGTCGTGCCGGTCCCGGTCTGACCGGCACGCGCTGTAACCCGACAGCCGCAGGCCCGGCCGTGGCAGCCGTTCGCAGCATCAGCCGATCCCTCCGGTTCCCTTGCGGAAGACGTCCGGGCGGTCGCCTTGCGCGGGGCCGCAGATCGGCATGCCCTGGACGGGCCCCCCGGCGTACAGCCGGTCGCACACTGTGTCTGTACCGCAACAGTAACTTCACGGCGCTGTTACAGCCTGCGCTTATCCACGCCCCAGTTGTTTCTTCGCAGTGTTCTTGAACGGTGCGAGAGCGGCGAGATGCAGCAGGCTTTCATGCGGGAGAGACCACGCAATGCCCATCCTTTCCAAAACCACTGTCGCGGCCCTGCCGCTTGTCGCACTGACCGTCGCGGCCCTTGCCGGGTCCACCGCGCTTGCCGACCCGCTTCCCAAGGTCGAAAAGAAGTTCGCCAACGGCAGCGTGCTGCGGTTCTACGGGCAGATCAACAAGGGCTTCCTGAACTATGACGACGGTCAGGTCAGCGAAAGCTACAACTTCATCGACAACCAGAACTCGAACACGCGTTTTGGCCTGACCTACAACAGCAAGATCAACGACCAGTGGGATTACCTTGGTACACTGGAAATCCAGTACTTCCCCTACTCCACCAACAACTCGGCAGCGCCGATCAACCTGCGCACGCCACAGCCGCCGGCCAGCGCCTACGAGTTCACCAACGCGAACATCCGCCAGCTCGACAACCGCTTCACCAGCAAGGAATATGGTGTCTTCTACCTTGGCCAGGGCAACATGGCGTCGAACGACACCGTGAAGGTCGACTTTTCGGGGACGACTGTGATCGCGGGCGTGGCCGTTGCGGATACCGCCGGTACGCAGCTTCTGCGCCAGTCGAACGGCACCCTGTCTTCGGTGCAGATCAGAAACGCCTTCAACGACTATAACGGCCTTGGCCGCAAGGTGCGCGTCCGCTACGACTCGCCCTCGTTCAACGGCTTCGTGTTCCGCACGTCCTACGGTCAGGATCAACTCTCGTCCAACCCCGCCGTGCAGGACAACCCGCTGTATGACGTGGCCTTGGCCTATACGGGGGAAACGGGGGATTTCAAGTATGGGGCACAGGCCTCCTATTCCTGGAACGACAACAAGTCGACCAACCTGACCACGACGATCATGAACGGTTCGGCATCGGTGCTGCACTCGCCGACCGGCCTGAACTTTACCGTTGCCACCGCCGGCCAGAACACCCAGGTGCGCGAAAGCAGCTACTGGTACGTCAAGGGCGGCTGGCTTGGAGACGTCGTGTCCTGGGGCAAGACCGCCGTGTCGGTCGACTACTACTCGGGGTCTGATATCCAGTCGGCCGGATCGGAAAGCGAATCCACCGGCCTTGCGCTGGTCCAGAACGTAACCGACTGGAACACCGAGTTCTGGATCACCTACCGGAACTACGATTTCAGCACCACGAAAGTGGCGTACGACTCATCCAACGCCTTGTTCTTCGGTGCCCGCTTCCGCTTCTGACGGCAGGGCGGCACAACCGGGAATGCCGATTTTGGCGCGTTCGGTTCAATGCCCGGCTTCGGTGCGATTTATTGAGTTGAACGCTGTCGCGCGAAAAAGGTAAATACTGCTGACGTCCGGTTGTGCCAGTACAGCCGGACGTTTCAGTCTGACCTGTCAGGTCAGCCAAGAGGAATTTGCCGATGCGTCTGATCGTTCCGCTGCTGCTCGCCACCGCCATCGCCGCGCCCGCCAGCGCGCAAGACAGTACCTGGAATTACAAGGCCGTGATCTATGCCTGGATTCCGGGATTTGACACCAGCTTCGAGACGTTGAAGTTCGGAACCGTCGAAGGCAACAAGTCGTCGAATGACGTGCTGGGCGACCTGAACTTTGCCTTCATGGGCACGCTCGAGGCGCAGACCGGGCGGTTCAGCCTGATCGGCGACCTGATCTATGCCAGCATCTCGATGTCGGCCGACACGCCCAAGGGGGCGCTGTTCAGCGAAGGCGTCATCAAGACCGACGTGACCGCGCTGAGCGGATACGGCATGTACCGCGTGAGCACCGATCCGAAGCTGGCATTTGACCTGGGCGTCGGCTTCCGTGCCTTTTCGGTTGATGCCACGGCCACGCTGGTCGGTGCCGCGATCAGGACAGAATCCGTCGGGGGCGACAGCAGTTGGGTCGATCCGCTGGTTGCCGCCCGCCTGATCGTGCCGTTCAATGACAAGTGGTCGGGAACCCTGTTCGGCGACGTGGGCGGGGCGGGGTCAAGCAACACCTGGCAGGGCATTGCGACGGTCAACTATGTGATGAGCGACCGCTGGACGATGAACGCGGGCTACCGCTACATGAGCATCGAGAAGGATCTGGGCGACGCCGCCGTGCCCACGACCATCGACCTGAGCGGGCCGCTGATCGGCTTTTCCTACAGCTTCTGACCAGGCCAGCGCGCGGCGGTCACGGAACCGCCGCGCCCCCCTTCGGTTCGCGCACCCCGAACACGGCGCAATACAGGGCCGGCACGAAGAGCAGCGTGATGAGCGTGCCCGCGATGATCCCGCCCATCATCGCATAGGCCATCGGCCCCCAGAAAATCTGCCGCGAGATCGGAATCAGCGCAAGGCTGGCCGCTGCTGCCGTCAGCAGGATCGGGCGCGCGCGTTCATCCGTGGCCCTGAAACAGGCCTGCCAGCGGCTGTGCCCTTCCTGCAGCAGTTCTTCCATCGCATGCACCAGGATGATGGCATTGCGGATCAGGATGCCCATCAGCGCCAGCACGCCAAGGATCGCCACAAACCCAAGCGGCGCACCGGACGGCAGCAGCGCCGCCACCACCCCGATCAGCCCGAGCGGTGCCGTGGCCAGCACGATCATGCCCAGCCGGAAGCTCTGCATCTGGGCCATGACCAGCGTGATCATCACCACCAGCATCAGCGGCACCACGGCGGCAATCGGGGCCTGGCTTTCGGCGCTGGATTCCACTGTGCCGCCTGCCTCCAGCGTGAATTGCGGCGGCAGGGCCGCGCGGAACGCCGCGATCCGGTCGGACAGCGCCGCGTCGATGGTCGCAGGCTGGTCGTC
>JAAFHX010000002.1:0-35649 GCA_013297695.1 Rhodobacterales bacterium
AGGCTCATGAAGAAGCCGAGGGCGAACAGCGTGGCGACGAAGGGCCACAGGCCCATGCTGGTCGAAAAGGCGATGACGCCGTCCTTGCCCTGGATGACATAGTTGGTCGGCGGGTAGGACAGCATGAACAGGAACAGCATGGAAAAGCCGAAGGTCCAGTACATGACCGTCCGCGCGCCGAACTTGTCGGCCAGGTGCCCGCCATAGGCGCGGAACAGCGAGGCGGACAGGCTGAAGGACGCCGCCGCCATGCCCGCCGTGCGCACATCGACGCCATAGACGTCGATCAGGTAGTGCGGCAGCCAAAGCGCCAGCGCGACGAAGGCGCCGAACACGAAGAAGTAGTAGAGCGAGAAGCGCCAGACCTGCAGGTTCTTCAGCGGTGCGAACTGCTGCGCGAAACCGGGTGCCTTGGCCCCGGTCCTGCGCCGTTCGACGAGGGCGGGGTCATCCTTGGCGAACAGAAAGAAGATCACGCCCATCAGCGCAAGGGCTGCCGCCCAGGCATTCGCCACGCCCTGCCAGCCATAGGCGACCATCACGAAGGGGGCCACGAACTTGGTCACCGCCGCGCCGACGTTGCCCGCCCCGAAGATGCCCAGTGCCGTGCCCTGATGGCCTGCGTCGTACCAGCGGCTGACATAGGCCACGCCGATGATGAACGATCCGCCCGCAAGGCCGACCCCAAGCGCCGCCACCAGATACATCGGATAGCTGTGCGCGAAGGTCAGCGCCCAGGTGGCCAGCGCCGCCAGGATCATCTGGGCCGAGAACACCAGCCGCCCGCCATACTTCTCGGTCCAGACGCCCAGAAAGATGCGGGTCAGCGACCCTGTCAGGATCGGTGTGGCCACCAGCAGCCCGAACTGCGTGTCGTTCAGGCCGAGTTCGCCCTTGATGGCGACACCGATGATGGAAAAGATCGTCCAGACCGCGAAACAGGCGGTGAAGGCGACCGTGCTCAGCGTCAGGGCGCGCGTCTGGTCGGCGCGTGAGGCTGTGGCTGTGGTCTGCATGGCTTGGTCTCCGGCAGGATTGTCACGGGCCCCCCCGAAAGGGGTCCCGCAAGACCTGCGACCGGATCGGCGCAACGCACTTGATCCAGATCATGACAGGCCAGAAAACATAGTGAAACAAATGGCTTGCGGAAAAATATCGTCTCGGTGACGCTGCCCGGTCAAGTCTTTGCTGGCAGATGCGCAAGCCGCGCCTTGACAATTATCAAGCGCCTTCCCCATCCTGCCATGGCGGACAGAGGGGGGTGCCGAAATGCCGGAAGCGCAATACCCGGAGATTCGGACACTGGCCCTCTTCTCGGGAATGACGGACGCGCATTTCGAGGCGCTGATGCGCGGGGCCTATGTGCAGAACTTTCCCCCGCAGATCGACCTGATCAGCGAAGGCGAGCCGAGCGACTTCCTGCATGTCGTGCTGTCAGGCTCGATCGACCTCTACTCGGAGTGGAACGGCCGCGAAACCAGCATGGCGACCGTCCTGCCGATCTCGACCTTCATCCTTGCGGCCACCGTCCGCAACGCACCCTATCTGATGTCCGCGAGGACGCTGGAGAAAAGCCGGATCGTGCTGATCCCCAGCCAGGATGTGCGGGCGATCTTCGATGTGGACGGCAACTTTGCCCGGGCCATCGTCGGCGAACTGGGTCAGTGCTATCGCGCCGTCATCAAGGCGCAGAAGGATCTCAAGCTGCGATCTTCGCTCGAGCGGCTGGCGAACTATCTGCTGCGGCAGCAAAAGCGGGCGGGGGGAGCCGCCGACTTCGACCTGATGTTCGAAAAGCGCCGCCTTGCCTCGGTGCTGGGCATGACGCCTGAAAACCTCAGCCGCGCCTTCAAGGGGCTGCAACCCTATGGCGTCGCGGTCAACGGCACGCACATATCGATCCGCGACCAGCAGGACCTGGAGCGGTTTGCGCGGCCCAATCCGCTGATCGACGACCACGCGATCTGATCGTCAGGGCAAGGGGCTGACGCCGATAGCCCACGGGTGCAGGCCGATCAGCAGCAGATAGAGCACCAGACCGGCGACCAGGCGCAGCAGATCGGCGTGCCCGACCAGCCGGCGAATTGGCGCGGACCGCGCCATTTCAGCGCGCAGGCGGCCCCAGTCTGCCCCCAGTTCGCGGCGCTTGCGGCGGTCCACAAGGCGACCCCCGATGACCGCAAAGGCCGCAAAGGTGCCAAACAGCACGACATGCGCCAGATCACCGTTCGGAACGACATGCGCCGTGGCCCAGAGCGCAAGTGCAAGCAACAGCGGATGGCGAGCCAGCCGCACGATGCCCGGGCGGGCCGGATCGAAGGTGGCGGTGCGGGCACCGCCGAAGGAAAACGGGTTCGGCCGTGCCACGGCCAGTGACAGGATCAGACAGACCGGCAGCATGACGGCCAGCGGCACCAGGTTCTGCCAGGGCGCCCAGTCCCACAGCGGAACAAAGGGGGCCCTGCCCGCCGCGGCGACCAGCCAGGCCAGAACGGCCAGCGACAGCGCCGAATAGGTCAGGGTGAAGCCGCGCGGACCAAGCGCCTGCTGAAGGCGCGGGCGGATCGCCGGGCGCAGCGGCAGCGAATGGGTCAGGAAGAACGCCGCAAAGGCCGCCGCAAAGTCGATCCAGTCCACGGGTCGCGCCCCACCCTTCAGATCTGCCTGACGGCCGGCAGGCGCAGCAGCAGACGGCCGTAGATCAGCGCAAATCCGGCAAAGGCGGCGATCCAGCCAGTTCCGGCAACCATGTAAAGGACAGACGCTCCATCCGGCCAGAGACCGGCCGCAAACCGCGCCAGCACCGCCCCGACCAGCGCGGCATAAAGCGCAATCGTGCCCCGCCCGGCGGTCAGGGGCTGCCCGGTATGGCCAAGCGTGGCCCGGGTCATGACGGCCAGCGTCATCAGGCCCGCCGCACCGCCCATCCACAAGTGCTGGGCCGCCGCCAAGCCGACAAGGCCGGGCACAAGAATTCCGGCCGCCAGCGCCAGCGCGCCAAGCGGCAGAAACGCATAGGCCAGATGCAGGACGGCAACCAGCGGCTCGGCCAGGGTTCTGCCCCCGGCCCAGCGGGCCAGCCGGGCCGCGTGCAGCCCCCCCGCCAGCAGCAGCAGCACGCCGGTCACCGGATGATCGGGCAGCATGACCCAGACCAGCAGGGCAGCCAGAAGCACCAGCAGGCTGAGCACATCGAACCGCTGCATCGGCGGCACCGGCAGCCGGCCGGGCCCGCGTCTGACCAGCCAGTTGCGCGTGAAGGACGGCACGATCCGCCCGCCGATCACGGCGATCATCATCATCACGGCCCCAAGCCCGATCCTGAGGCCCTGCCCCTGTGCCGCATATTGGCCGCGCGCGGCCTCCAGATGGAACAGCCCGTTGCCCAGGATCAGCATGCCCAGCATGGCCAGCACGATCAGGTTGCGCCAATTCCGGCCAAGGACGATCTCGCGCCCGATCCCGGCGGCAAGCGCCAGCGGCATTGCCAGATCGGCCAGGGCCACGGCCAGCGGCGGCAGATACAGCGACAGGGCCACCGCGACCCGTCCCATCAGCCACAGGCCGAACAGGGCACCCAGCGGCCAGCCCACGATCGGCAGCCGGCCGGTCCAGTTCGGTACCGCCGTCAGCAGGAAGCCTGCGACCACGGCTGTCAGATAGCCGAACAGGAACTCGTGCGCGTGCCAGGATACCGGGTCAAATGACGTGGGCAGGGTCAGATCGCCTGACAGCATCGGCACCCACAGCAGCATGGCCACTGCCGCCCAGACGCCTGCCCCCAGAAAGAAAGGGCGGAACCCATAGGTCAGGATCGCGGGTCCGCGCCATGCGCGCATCTGTTCGGCAGAACTTGTCATGGCCTCTCGCCTGGAAACTGGACGCCGACCTCGGTCAGGATGACGTTCAGCGGGATGTCGTGGGGTTGCGGAAAGATGGTGGCAAGCCGCGCGGCCTGCAGGCCGATCCCGATGGCAAAAGGCCGCGGGGCCAGCGCGGCCAGGGTGCGGTCGAAATAGCCCCCACCGTAGCCCAGCCTGAACCCGGCGCCGTCCCACCCGACGACCGGGGCCAGCGCAACATCCGGCACCAGCCGTTCGGAATCCGCCGGGGGCACGGGAATGTTCCAGTCGCCCCGGACCAACCGCATCTCGGGCTGCCACCGGCGAAAGACCAGCGGGCTTGCCCGCATCTCGACCACAGGCAGCGCGATCACGACACCTTTGGCATGCAGGTCCGCCATCAGCGCGCGCAGATCGGGTTCCCCCTTGATCGGCCAGTAGGCCGACAGGACCAGCCCCGCCGCCCCGCCGAACCGTTCCGTCAGAAGCTGTCGCAGATGCCCCGCCAGCGCCGCCGCCAACCCCTGCCGGTCTGCCACCGAAAGCGCATCCCGCTGCGCCCGCAGACGAAGGCGTTCGGCCCGCCGCCAGCGCGCCACATCGCGGGCCTGGTCCGCAGCGACCGCCAGCGACACGAAACCGTCTGGTCCGACGTCGCCGGCCAGACAGGGCGGCGAGGCAAGGCGGACCGGGTCAGGCATCGGCCCGCCCGGCCGGTTCGACCATGCCGGCGCGCATCGGCAACTGCACGCTGTGGCGCGCGTGATGCCGCGTCTGGATGTGATGCGTCAGGGCGGTGGCGTCTTGGGTCGGCGCGGATGTCATCCGGATGTTCCTGTCTTCAGAACAGCTTTGGCGGTGCCGTCGGGCAGGCTTGCGCGGAGGCCACCGCGATATGAAGCGAACGGGCGATCCGTTCGGCACGTTCCACGACATGGGCAGCCCCGGCGGGGGTGCAGACCTCTTGCGCGGTTTCGCGAAACAGCACCAGCCACCGGTCGAAATGTGCCGCCTCGATGGGCAGCGGGGTGTGCGCAGGAACCGGGCGACCGTGATAGTGACCCGTCATCAGCGCAACCGACGACCAGAAGGTGACCATGCGTTCCAGATGCGGGGGCCAGTCGGTGATCCGGGCCGCAAAGATCGGCCCCAGCATCGGGTCGGCGCGGACCCTGCCGTAAAAGCGGTGGACCAGTCGGCGCAGCACGTCTTCGTCCAGACCGGTTTCCGCCATCACGGCAGCCGTCATCCCGGGGCGGGCAGAGCCGGGAAGGTGGGAGGAAGCGACCGTTTGCATCCGAGTCTCCGTCTTGCGGTTTTGCATAGGCCTGTTAATAGGCATTGTAAATACCTATTCAAGGAAGGGAATCCGCATGCGCCTGACCTCGTTCACCGATTTTGGCCTGCGGATGCTCATGCTCATGGCGGGCGAACCGGCGCGGGCTTTCTCTGCCGGGGAACTGGCCGAGGTGCTGGGGCTGTCGCGCAACCACCTGGCCAAGATCATGCAGCACCTGTCGCGCGCGGGGATCATCGCCACCCGGCGCGGCGGCGGTGGCGGCGCGGTTCTGGCCCGCCCGGCAGCGGACATCCGGCTGGGCGACCTCGTCGGCCTGCTGGAAGACGGCCAGCCGCTGGTCGAATGCTTTGGAACTCAGGCGCAGGCATGCTCGATCACCGGAAAATGTCGCCTGAAGGCCCGTCTCCGGTCGGCCGAAGCGGCTTTTCTGGACGATCTGAACCGCTCGACCCTTGCGGACATCGCGCTGACGCCGCACGGCACCCGCGACCTCGTGGCCCCCCATGACCCGGATCGCGCGTGACGGGGCGGGTTCCCGGATCACCGCCATCGGGGCTTTCTCCGACGTGCTGCGTGGTTCGGGGAAATCCGGAAGGCAGTAACCCGGCCACCGTTCCGGCAGCGAAGGGGCCGAAACGGGACGACTCGTTTCCCGGCGGGCCGACGGGGCCGCGCATCGTGCCGGACGCAGCACCGTCGGCCAGTGTCACCCCGCCTGCGGCACCGCGATGTCCTGGGTGTGCCATGCCAGACCTGGCCGATAGCGGGCGGCGATCCGGCCGCCTTCAAGCGCAAAGAGATGCAGCCAGCCGTTGTCGAACAAGGCGCGCAGCCCGTCGTGGCGGGCCAGCACATCTGCGATGGCCGCCTGCGGTGCTTCGATCATCACCGAAAGCCGCAGCGGCTCGTGGACCAGCCGCACCCCGTCATGCACCGCCTGCCAGGGCAGACCCGCACGCAGCATCCCGCCGTTGCCTTCGATCACGCCGATGCCGCCCGTGACATTGTGGATCAGCTTGTTGCCACCGCCAAAGGCCGCAGGCGCAACTGCAGAGCCGTAGTATTGCAGGCTGATCCAGCTTGCCACGACGACGGGTGCCGTCAGGATCAGCTCCAGCGTGGCAAAGCCGGCATCGGCCCGCCAGTCATAGCTGTGCAGGAACGCCCGGCCGCCAAGATCGGCCGTGGCGGTCGCCTCGCGCGGGGCGGCGATGAAGGCTGCACAGCCCGCAAGGCCCCATTCGGGCCGCACCTCGGCCCAGTTTGCAGCCCGCGCGGCGACCGTGTCGGCCGCAGCCCCCGGCAGCCGCAAGGCGCGTTCGGCCCGTGCGAGGCCCCCGGCCGCCGCAAGCCAGCGCTGCGCCTGCACTAGGTCGGCAGCATGCCCGGGGGCCGGGCTGTCGGGATACAGCGTGATGTCGTCGGTGGTGGTGTTGTGCAACCCCGCGACGAACAGCACGTCGGGGGCAAGATCGATGCCGTGCCCCGGCAGGCCCGCGCGCGTCTCGGGATCGTTCAGAAGCGCCGCCAGCAGCCGGGCCGACACTTCGCCGGTGTAGCCGCCACAGGCACCGCAATGATACGCGCTTTCATGCGGATTGTTGGCAACCTGCGCGCCATGGCCCAGCAGCAGCACCAGCCGCGCGTGACCGGTCGTCAGGCTCATCGCCTTCAGCACCGCCGCAGCGTGCCCGGCCTTTTGCGCAGGCGTCAGGGCCACGTCAAGCTGCGGCGCGGGTTCGGTGCCGGGCCCTTTCGTCCCCAGCCCGAGTGCGTCCTTGGCCAGCTTCCAGCCGTAGACCGGCCCCGCCGCCTCGACGAAGGCAAAGGACGACACCGCCGCTTGCCGGAACCGGCTCCAGGCGCGGGCCGTGCGGGCCGTGATGCGGGCGGCCTGTTCGACCTGTGCTGTGCCCGCGCCATGCGAGCCGAGGCCCGGGTTCAGCAGCACCGGCAGATGCGCCTCGACCACGTCGGACCCAAAGCTGCGGTGCGCGACGGGCAGACCGAAGAAGCCTGCAAAGCCAAGGGTCGCAATCCCCCGATCCAGGCTTTCCAGCGCGCGACGGAACACTTCGGACCGCACGTCGATGCAAAAGGCCGCCTGAAGCTGCGGGCGTACCACAGCCTCGCCTTGCGGCGTCCCCGTCAGGACAGCCTTCAGCCGACGCTGGTGGGCACGTTCTGCCGCCTCCTGCAAAAGCACGTCGATCACCTGGTCGGGGCTTGCTGCCAGAGGTTCGGCATGGGCATCCAGCGTGCGGACCCAGGCGCTTTCGACCTGCGGGGCACAAGCGAAAACCGCCTCTTCCCAGATCAGCCGGATCGCCAGCAGGTCGGTCAGCGTAACATCGGACTGCCCCGCCAGTTCCGCCTGCCACAAGAGCCAGCGTGCATGCTGCGCCCAGCCGCCCAGATCGACGAGCAGCCGATGGAACACCGTCTCGGCGGCGCTTTCCGTGATCGCCAGCGTCTCGCAGGCGCGCAGCAGGGCACGCTCGGCCGTATCGGGCGCAGCAGCCACATGGGCGCAAAATCCCGACAGACCGGCCGCCTCGGGTGTCAGGTCATGGCTGGCCCAGGCACGCCAGGCAGCGAATGCCCCCTGTCCGGGCGCGGGAGTCCAAAGCGCCTGCCCCCGGTCGAAATGCCCTGCGGCCCAAAGGCCGATGGTCCGCCCGATGACTGCGGGCCAGTCACGTCCGGTCGCACGCGCCGCAAGGTCGGCCAGCGTCGGCAGGGCAGGACGATCAGGCGTCGGCACCTGCAGCCGCGCCTTCAGGGCTGCAAGATCGGCGGGCTTCGCGGGCGATGTGCAGGCGAACAGGGCATCGGCAAGGTCTTCGTCGGTGATCGTCCCGCCCGCCACCAGTGCGGCATAGTCAGCGCGCGGGCGGGTCAGACGGACCCCCGCCACACGGGCCAGCCGCGCCGAGGCCGTGGCCAGGTCCTCGCCCGTCTGGCCAAGGAAAGGATTTACGGCCACCGTCGCCTCCAGCGGGAAGGCGGGCGGGATTGCGCGGGCCGCAGCCTCGGCGGCCTTCAGCAGGCCGGTGATCCGGGCCGGGGCGATCTGGTCGTGCTTGATGAACATGGTGGTCTCCACAGCAGGAAGGGGGCGAGTCAAAGCGATCCGGGGGCCCGGAAGCCGCCGATCAGCCGGTCGAGAAGCGCGTTGAGGTAAAGCCCGTTGGCCAGGTGCACGCGCAACCCGGCAGCGGCAGGATGGTGCGCCCAGAGCGGGAACAGTGCCTGCGCCACGGCCACAAGGCCAAAGGACAGGATCGCCAGCACGATCAGCCCCCATTCCAGCGCATCGGGCACCGGCGGGGCCGGCAGCGCGGCACCCCACAGCGCGCCCGCAATCAGTTGAAAGCTGAAATAGGCCACCGCCGCCCCGAACGAGGCCAGCGCCGTGCGCCGGGTCAGCGCCCTGGGCGCGGCATCGGCCAGTCCCTGCGCCACCAGATAGGCCACGCCGAAGATCAGGATCGCGCCAAGCGCCACCGCCTGCGCCGATTTCGGACCCGCAAGGATGCCGAAACCGACCGCGACCGCAGCATACAGCACCAGCGCCACGGCAAAGGCTTTCGCCACCGCGCCAACCCCGGGAGCGGCAACCGGCCCCGGCCGCCGGATCGCGGCCACCGCGCGCACGGCCGTGCCCGACGACAGGAAGGCATGCGCCTTGTAAAGCGAATGCGCCACGATATGCAGCAGCGCCAGCGGCCACAGGCCCAGCCCGCATTGCAGCAGCATGAAGCCCATCTGCGCCACGGTGGACCAGGCCAGGGCGGTCTTGACCGCACTTTGGGTCAGCATGACCGACGCCCCGAACAGTGCCGTGAACCCGCCCAGCATCACCAGCGCCGCCATCGCGCCGGGGCTGGCCTGCACCACGTCAGCCATGCGGATCAACAGGAAGCCGCCCGCGTTGATGATGCCCGCATGCAGCAGCGCAGATACGGGGGTCGGTGCCTCCATCACCTCGGTCAGCCAGCCGTGCAGCGGAAAGGTCGCGGTCTTGAGCGCCGCAGCAAGCACCACCAGCGCCACGGCAACCTGCGCGGCCAGCGGCAGCTTGTCCTGCGCCGCGATCCCCATGGCGATCAGATCCATCGTGCCGAAGGCAGCCCAGAACAGACCCGCAGCCAGGATCAGCGCGCCATCGCCCACCCCCCAGACGAGCGAGAATTTGGCCGCCGCGCGCCGCGCCTCGGGCCGGTCGGGATAGAACAGCAGCAACTGCCGCAGGCCAAGGCCGACCGCAAGGAACGCCAGCACCAGAACGCCCAGGCTTCCCGCCTGCACCAGCACCAGCACAGCCGCCAGCGTGGCCAGCAAAAGCCCGTGAAACGCCCCCTCGCGCGCCTCGCCGTCCAGATAGGTTCGCGCATACCGCACCACGATCCAGCCGACAAAGCTGACCAGCAGCGTCATGGTCGCGCTGACCGCGTCAAGCCGGAACGCCAGCAGCATCGGACCCGAACCGAACGGCAGCGTCCCGGCCCCCTGGATCAGCAACTGGCAGACGGCGGCAATCGCCAACCCAAGTGTGGCCAGGGCTGCGCCTTCGGCGATCCGTGGCAACTGCCCGGGTCGGCTGTTCGGCCGGGTTGCAGACATCGCGGCCACGGCCAGCAGCAGGATCGGGGCCAGAAGGGCAAGCGGAGGAAGAGGTATCATCTGTCAGGCTCCTGTCAGAAAGGGATGGCGCTGGTGATATCGCTTGCAGAACTTGCAGAAAATTACATAATTTCTGTGTTATCGTTCTGTTTGGTGAAAGAGATGGATGTTCTGAACCTGCATCACCTGCGCCTGTTCCGCGCAGTGGCCACCGATGGCACGCTGACCGGTGCGGCGCGGAGGCTGAACCTGTCGCAATCGGCGCTTTCGACCCAAATCAAGACCCTTGAGGCCAGTCTGGGCCAGGACCTGTTCGAACGGCGTGGACGGGGGCTGGTTCTGACCGAGGCCGGGCGCATCGCGCTGGATCATGCCGAGGCGATCTTTCGCACCGCCGACGATCTGACCGCAACCCTGCGCGAATCGGGACAGGCACGGCGGCCGATGCGGGTGGGTGCCCTGGCGACGCTGTCGCGCAACTTTCAGATGCAGTTCGTGCGGCCTCTGATCGGACGTGCAGATGTGGAGGTCGTGCTGCGGTCGGGCAGCCAGGCAGAGCTTTTGCGCGACCTTGATGCGCTTGCCCTGGACGTGGTGCTGACCAACCTTGCGCCAAGCCGAGAGGCGGGCAGTGTCTGGCTGGTGCACCAGTTGGCGCAGCAACCCGTAAGCCTGATCGGTACACCACTTCGGGTGGGGGCCCTGCCGCGGCCCTTGTTGACGCTGCTGGCCGAAGAACCGCTGATCCTGCCGGGCCCCGGCACGTCCCTGCGCCTGGCCTTCGACGCCCTCGCCGCGCGCCTGCACCTGGTACCGGCCATTGCGGCCGAGGCGGATGACATGGCCATGCTGCGCCTTCTGGCGCGTGACAATGCCGGGTTGGCCGTCATCCCGCCGATCGTGGTGCAGGACGAACTGACAACAGGTCTGCTGGTCGAGATCGGGCAGATCGAGGGGATGTCCGAAACCTTCTACGCCATCACCCGAGAGCGGCGGTTCCCCAACCCGCTGCTGACCTTGGTGCTGAAGTATTGAGGGCCGGGCTGCCAAGAACCATCGGTGCCCTTGACTGTCCGGGCAGGCGACAGCCGCCGCGACCCGAGGTTTTCGGAACCGGCCGAACCGGATCGGCCGATCCATGCGCGGCCGGAAGGCCATCTGCCCTTGCCGGCGGCTTCACACCCGATGAGCCTGGCAGCCGAACGATCCGTTCCGGCCTGCACGCGGACCCCGCTGCATCCGGTTCACCGGGAACAGGGCGCGCCACCGGCGGGGGGGCGCCATCTGCCTGACCCGGACTTCCCGAAAGACGCCGGTGATCGAAAAGTCGCGGCCTCTGAAATTATGGATTGATTCTATCAACCGGAAAACAAGTATTGGTTGTGTTGCGCGGCAGACACTTTTTCAGGCTTGTCAAAGCGTTCCTGCAAGAATATACGTCAGACCGAGCACAGCGTCCTTGGATTGCCCGAATTATGCTTGCAAAAGAAGATCTTGTTGACTTTCTGGAAACCGATTTGGGGGTCGATGTCGACGGGATTGATCTGGACACGCCCCTGTTCAGCAGCCAATTGGTTGACAGCTTTGCACTGGTGACTCTCATGATGTTTCTGGAGCGTGAGGCGGGTATCCGTATCGCTCCGGCCGACGTGAATCTGGACAATATGGATACCATCGGGCGGATGCTGGCCTATGTATCGCGGGTCGCTGCCTGAACATGGACTGGCGTGTGTCCGCCGCACGCACCTACGGCACGCCGCTGTACGCCTATGACGCCGACCTGCTGACAGACCGGTTGCGCATCCTGTCGGGTCTGTTCGGCGACCGCTTCGGGATCAGCTACGCGATCAAGGCGAATCCGAACCTTGCCGTGCTGCGCGTGATCAGGCCATGGCTCGACACGTTCGACGCCTCGTCCCATGCCGAGGTGGAGCGGGCGGTTGCGGCGGGAATGGACCCCGCGCATGTGACCTTTTCCGGCCCGGCCAAGCGGCACGAAGAGATTGCGCGGGCGATGGCGATGGGGTTGGGCGAACTGGTGCTGGAACATGCCGACGAGGCGCGGCAAGCCAGCGCGATCGCGCAGCGACTTGGTCGGGTGCAGGATGTTCTGGTGCGCATCAACCCGATGCGGGTGCCGCGCGGCTTTGGTGCCTCGATGGCGGCGACGCCCAGCCAGTTCGGAATCGACGAAGAAGACATCGCGGCGGAACTGCCCGGCATCGCCGCCCTGCCCGGCCTGAGGCTGATCGGGTTTCACATCTATTCCGGCACCAACTGCCGCGACCCGAACGCGATTGCCGAGAACTTCGCGATCTTTGCCGATATCTTCCGCCGCGCGCAGGCGATCACCGGTATCCGGCCCACGCGGCTGGTCTTCGGGTCGGGCTTCGGGCTCAACTACCTGCCCGGCGAGGCTCCGTTGGACCATGAGGCGCTGCCTGCGCTGGTCAATCCCGTGATCGACGCCCTGCGGGCAGAACCGGCGTTCCGCGACGCGCGCTGCAACCTGGAACTCGGGCGCTGGCTGGTGGGTCCGGCGGGCTGGCTGCTGACCGGCGTGGTCTCGGCCAAGCAGTCGCGCGGGGCTGCGGTGCGCACCTGTGACGCGGGCTTCAACAACCACCTCGCGGCGGCCAGCATGATGGGCACCGTCATTCCGCGCAACTGGGTGTTCGAGAATGTCACAAACCCCGACGGTCCGGTCGGGCGCTATACGCTGACCGGCCCGCTCTGTACCTCGATCGACCGCTTGGCCCATGGCATCGACCTGCCCGAGGTGCGCCCCGGCGACATTCTGGCGATCCCGAATTCCGGGGCTTACGGGCTGACCGCCTCGCCCACCCGTTTCATCTCGCATCCCGAACCGCGCGAGGTGCTGCGGCAGGGCGGGCAACTGGCGGACGTGTCTGAATCCGCGCTGAACCGCTGGCAGGGAGAGGCCCCTGATGTCTGAACCCGCGCACCGTCGTCTGGTGATCCTGGGCTTTCCCCGGTCGGGCACGACGCTGCTTGCGCGTCTGCTGGATGGCCACCCCGACATCTCGGCCCCGCCCGAAACCGGGATGCTGAGCGCGGCAGGGCGGTTCCTGACCGAACTTGATGCGGTCGAGGGGCCTCCTCTGGGGGTGCTGACCGGCCTTGCGATGGCGGGCATCCCGCCTGCCGACGTACAGGCGGGTCTGCGCGACCTGATCTTCGGCTTTCACACCCGCATCGCCGATGGTGCCCCGGTCTGGGTGGAAAAGACCGGGACCGACATCTTTCATCTGGAAACACTCGAACCGCTTCTGGCCGGGCATGCGGCCTTCGTCTGCATCACCCGCAATCCGCTGGATGTGGTCGCGTCGAACATGGACCTCGCCCGCACGATGGGTGCACGGCTGACCGAGCTTTACAGCGCCACGCGCGGCATCAATTCCGAATGCGACGGCATCGCCCGTGCCTGGATCGACCGGCAGCAGACGCTTGACACCTTTGCCGCGCGCAATGCCGATTCCTGCTTTTCGCTGCGCTATGAGGATCTGCTGGCCGACCCGCAGGTCATGCTGGCGCGGCTTCTGGCCTTCATCGGCCTGCCTGGCGACCCGGAGGCGATGATCGCCGCTGCCTTTTCGCCTGCGGCCCGGATCGGGCTGGGCGATTTCCGCATTGACGAGACGACGGGTCTGCGCCCTGCGGTCGAAGGCGGCTGGCGCAAGCGCCTGCCGCGCGCCGCTGCCGCGCGCATCCTGCCGCAGCTTGCGCCGCTGATGGCCGCGCATGGCTATGCCGTGCCGCGCCTGCCCGCACCGCCCGACCGCGATACCGCGATCCGCCAGTTCCAGCTTGCGACACAGATGAAGCGCCAGTCGCGTGCTGCCGCCGAACCGAAGCCCCAAGCATAGAGAAGGTGCCACGGTGTCGGCCACCCTGTGGAATCGGTTTCTGGCAAGGGCGGGCAGCCGGGGCGGCGATGTCGCGCTGCGCCACGGCACCCGCGAGCTGGGCTTTGACGGGCTGATCGCACAGGCCTGCGGCTGGGCCGGGGCACTGCCGCTGCGCCCGGGCGACCGGGCGGTGATCGCGGCACCCAACGGCGTTGATCTGGCCTGCGCGGTGCCGGGCATCTGGGCCTGTGGGGCGATCCCGGTCTTCGTGAATGCCGATGCGCCCGACGCCCATCTGCGCCATGCGGTCCAGACCACCGAGGCCGCCGTGGTGCTGGTGGCCCCCGACCGCACCCTGCCCGACCTGCCGACGCCGGTTCTGCCGCTTGCGCCGATGGCGGCCGGGGCCCCTCGTGTCCCGCCGGATCAGGACGGTCGCGCGCCGGGGTCCATCGTGTTCACCTCGGGGTCCACGGGGGCACCCAAGGGCGTGGTGCAGGCCGCAGGCACCCTGGCGCGCGGGGTGGACCGGGTGGCGGCGACCCTTGGCTACCGCGCGGACGACACCATCCTCTGCCCCATTCCCTTTGCCTTCGACTATGGCTGGGGCCAGCTTTTGTCGCTGCTTCTGGGCGGGCTGCCGCTGGTCCTGCCCGAACCGCGCGGAGCGATGGGGCTGTGCGACGCGCTGGCGCGACACCGCCCGACCGTCATGGCCGGGGTGCCTGCGGTCTTTGCCGACCTTCTGACCGGCCTTGCCCCGATCCGGGACATCGACCGCAGTTCGGTCCGGCTGATCACCAACACCGGGTCACGCATTCCCGATCCGGTGCGCGAGGAGCTGATCCGTCTGTTCCCCCAGGCGGCGCTGTCGCTGAACTACGGGCTCACGGAAACCTACCGCTCGGCCAGCCTGCCGGTGCATCTGGCGCAGACGCACCCGACCTCGGTCGGCCATGCCCTGCCGGGATCGTCGCTTGTCGTGCTGCGCCCGGACGGGACCGAGGCCGCGCCCGGCGAAGAGGGCGAAGTGATCCATCGCGGCGAGGGTGCGTTTCTGGGCTATTGGAACGACCCCGAACGTACGGCCCGGGTGCTGCGCCCCGATCCCCTGTGGTCCGACCCTGCAAAGCCCGCCCCGCTGGTGGTCTTCACGGGCGATCTGGGCCACAAGGACGCGCAGGGGCTGCTGTACCTTCACGGTCGCCGCGACCGGCAGATGAAGTCGATGGGCGTCCGCGTTTCCCCGGACGAGGTCGAGATGCTGCTTCTGTCCAGTGGTGTCCTGCGCGAGGCCGCGGTCGTGGCGCGCCCGCATGACATGCTGGGCGATCTGATCGTGGCAATGGTCAGCCTGCCCGACGGTGACCCGCAGGCCGCGATCAAGACACTGAAACGTCATGCCCGCGACACGATGAGCCCCTACATGCAACCCCGGGAGTACCGTGTCTTGCCCCACCTGCCGCGCAATCCGAACGGCAAGGTCGATTACCCGGCCCTGACCCGGCTTGCCGCCTCGGACGTGCAGAATGGCTGAACCCGCCCGCCCGATGCCTGCCGCAGCGGCCGCCCGCAAGCCTCCGGCAGAGGTCACCGGATGGAAGGCGGCATTGGCTGCCGCCTGGCAGGGGTTTTCCGAACCCTCGGCGCTGGCCTTCCGCACGTTCCTTCTGTCGCTCGCCGCAACGCTTGGCCTGTGCCTGTGGTACTTTTCGCCTGCCACGCTGGCCGGGCCGATGGGGGCGTTCCTGCCCCGGTCGGCGCTGGATGCCGAAGGTTTTGCCACCCGGGCGGCCCTGCATACCGGACATGTGCCCCCGGACCGGCCCAGGCTGATCCTGCTGGGCACGTCGGCCGTGGCGCAATCCATCGGCACGGGGACCCTGCTGAAGGATCGGATCGAGGCAGGAACCGGTGTGGCGTGGGACGTCGTGAACCTGGCCACCCCGCAGCAAAGCCCGACCGACCAGTTCGCCCTTGCCGAGACGGCGCTGGCCAGCCAGACGGCCGAAAGCCCGCTGGCACTGGTGGCGGTGGGGTTCGGCGCGCAGCGCCTGCGCTGGACGACCGAACAGACCCTGGGCTTTCATGCGATGGGACGTCTGGGCGTCGCCCACACCTGGGCCGATGACGAGGCGCGCCTGCTGGGCGGGACCGTTCCGGCCCGGACCGGCTTCTACATCCCCGACAACTGGTCCTTCGTCCTGCTGAACGGGTCCGAGGCGCTGATGCGCCTGTTGCTGCAAACTCCGGCCCGGCAGGACACGGACCAGTATGTGCACGGGGCGTCCATGGAAAGCGCGGCGCGGCACGCGCTGATCGGGCGGGAAACGCGCAGCGGCGTCGCCCGGATGGACGCCTATCTTGACCAGATCGCCCGTCTGGCGGACCGGGTGGCCTTGGTGCCGAACACAAGGATGGTGCTGATCGAAGAGACCATCTCGCCCGCGCTGGTGGCAGAACAGCGGCTGTCAGGCCCGCGCGCGGAACTCGAGACGGCGCTGGCGCAGCGTGGACCGGGCAGGATGCCCCCTTTCTGGCCGATTGTCGCCGAGGCCGACCTGACCGCCGCCGACTATTTCGACGAATTGCACGTCCTGTCCGGTACGCCGCAGGACCGCGTGCAGGTCGCGCTGTCCGACCGCGTCATCGCGGAATGGAACGCTTATGACGGGGCCCCCGATGGCAACTGACCCCAAGGCCCCCGATCCCCGCAAGACCCTGTGGTTCCGCCGCGCGGGCGCCGTCGCGCAGGGGCTGGTCCTGGGTTTTCTGGTGGTGCTGGCCGGAATGGAACTTCTGTCACTTGCGGCGGACATCAGCCCGTTCAAGTACCAGGGATTCTGACCCCATGATCCAGTCAAGTCTTTGGTGGTGCTTTCTGGCCGCGGGGCCGGTCCTCTACTGGCTGCTGCCGGTCCACTGGCGCACCCCGGCGCTGGCGCTGGCCAGCCTGGGTCTTCTGGCGGTGTTCGCGGGTCATGACCTTCTGATCATGATGGCGCTTGGCCTTGTGGTTTATGCCGCCTTCCGCCTGCCGCCCCGGGTGACGGCACGCCTGCCCGCACCGATGCTGGCGCTGGCGCGCTCGCCCTGGCCGATCTGGGCGGTTCTGGCCTATTTCCTCTGGGCCAAATACCTGCCCTCGCTGGCGCATGTCCTTTCGGCGGGCGGGGTGCAGGCGGTGCTGATCCCGCTTGGCGTCAGCTATTTCAGCTTCAAGCTGATGCACTATGCCATCGAGATGCGCCGGGGAAACTTTCCCGCCCACGGACTTGCGGATTTTGCCGCATGGCTGTTTCTGGCACCGATCTTTACCGCCGGTCCGATCGAGCGGTTCGAGCATTTCCTGCGCGAACGGCAAATCCAGCGGTTCGAAACCCGCTTTGTCCAGGAAGGTGTGCTGCGGATCGCGCAGGGGCTGGTGAAGAAATTCGTGCTGGGCTGGATCGCGCTGGAATTGATCGACCATGTGACCGGCCGGGCCGGCGTTGTCGGGCTGGCCCTGGCCGAGACGACTGCACCGGCGGCGACCGTCTGGGCGGCGCTGTTCCTGACCCTTGCCTATGTGTATTTCGACTTTTCGGGCTACAGCGACATCGCCATCGGGTCGTCGCGCCTGTTCGGGCTGCGGATCATGGAGAACTTCAACCTGCCCTTCCTGGCCACGAACCTGCAGATGTTCTGGCAGCGCTGGCACATGACCCTGGCCAACTGGTGCCGCACCTACATCTACATGTCGATGATCGGGCTGACGCGGAACCCCTATGTCGCCGTTGTCGCAACCTTCGCGGTGATGGGGCTTTGGCATTCGGCCGGGCCGCACTGGCTGATGTGGGGGGTCTGGCACGGCCTTGGGCTGGCCTGGCTGATGTTCTGGGGCCAGCAGGTCCGGAAACGCAAGATCGGCCTGTTCAAGACGCGCGCGGGTGCCGTGGCCGGATGGGCGATGACACTGTGCTATGTCGCGCTTGGCGGCAGCTTTACCGTGATGTACGGCCATGCACCCATCGGCGCTTCCTTCCGGCTGATCGGCATGGCCCTTGGCATTGCAGGATGACCGAAAGCAGCAGATGTGGGGGACGCCATGACCGAGGACGCCGATCCGGGCCAGATGGCCCGCAGCTATCTGGACAAGGCCGCGACGCTGGCGGCGCGGGTGGGGCGCAAGCGCAGCCCCAGCGACGACAAGGCGCATGCCGACGCGCTGCTGGCGCAGGCCCGTGCCGACGGCCTGCTGTCGGTCGTCGTGGGCCCCGAACAGGGCGGGCCGGGGCTGGGCCTTGCAGACACCGCGCGCATCACCGAACGGCTGGCGCGGCAGTCGGGCTCGGTCGGGCTGATCTATGCCATGCACATGAGCCAGGCCCTGTCGGTGGTGCGCCATGGGCGGGGACCGTTCTTTGAGGACTTTCAGCGCCGCATGGTGCGCGACCAGATCCTGATCGCCTCGGGCACCTCGGAAAAGGGTCCGGGCGGCGATATCTTCACTTCGCTCTGCCAGGTCGAGGTCGGGGCCGAAGGCGCGCTGTCGGGGCTGAAGGAAAGCCCCAACATCTCGTATCTGGATCATGCGGGGGCGATCCTTCTGACCGCGATGATGGCGCGCCCCAAGGGGCCGCCCCGGCAGGTGCTGATCGCGCTGGAAATGCCGGATGTGGCGGTTTCGGTGCCCTATCAGGGCGGCTTCATGGGGATGAAGGGCATCCTGAACCAGCCGGTCGCCCTGACCTGGGCAGCCCCGCCCGACGCCGTGTTCCCCGACCCCTTCGCGCCCATCGCCCGCCGCACGATGACCCCCTGCATCCAGGTGTTGTGGGCGGCCCTGTGGTCGGGCATCGCCTGGGGTGTGATCGAAAAGGCAAAGCTTTTCCTGCACAAGGAAATCGGCACCGACCCCGAGGTGGCTGCAATTGCCCGGCATGACCTCAGCGGCCTGATAAACCGGCACTATGCGATGAACGCGATGATCCGCGACACCATCGCCGCCTTCGAGGCGGACCCCGGCGGCACCCCCGGCAGCATCGGCTTTACCCAGGCGGCGCGGATCAACCGGCTGAAGATCTGCTGCGCCGACTGGCTGAACGAGATCTGCCAGGGTGCCCTTCGGCTGATCGGCATCCGGGGCTATGCCACGGGCGGTCCCTATTCGCTGGCCGAGGCACTGACCGACGCGCTTTCGGCCCCGATCATGGTGTCCAACACCCGCCTGATGATGAACACCGCCGCAATCGAGGCCTATGTCGACGAAACGCTGTAGCACGGCATCCGCCGGGCAAACATCCCGATGACCCGGCGGCCAGCCGTGCAGCGCGGGTGGCCGCCGGAAAGGTCACGGCGCAGCCGACCAGACGGACGGCGATGACCCCTGCCCTATTCCAGATGCGCCTTGAAGAACGCGATCGTCCGGTCCCAGGCCAGCCTGGCCGCCGTCTCGTCATGGCGCAGGATGGTGTTGTTGTGAAATCCGTGGTTCGCCCCCGGGTAGATGCAGGCCTCGTAGGTCGTTCCCGCCGCCTTCAGCGCGGCTTCGTAGGCGGGCCAGCCCGCATTGATCCGCCCATCCAGCGCGCCATAGTGCAGCAGCAGCGGTGCCCTGATCTTCGCCACGTCGGCGGCATCGGGCTGCGGCCCGTAGAAGGCCACCGCCGCACCAAGGTCCGGACGGGCGACCGCCGCCGCATTGGCGATGCCACCGCCATGGCAAAAGCCCACAATCCCCACCCTGCCGGTTGACCCCTCACAGGTGGCCAGGAAGTCGATGGCGGCCAGGAAATCATTGGTCAACCGCGTTGCGTCCAGCGACTGCTGCATCTCGCGGCCCCTCTCGTCATTGCCGGGATAGCCCCCCAGACAGGTCAGCCCGTCGGGTGCAAGCGCCAGAAACCCCGCCTTGGCCAACCGCCGTGCGACATCTTCGATGTAGGGGTTCAGCCCGCGATTTTCATGCACCACGACCACCGCAGGCCGCAGACCGTGGCCCCCCGACGGACAGACGAGATATCCGTTCACGGCACCATGGCCGTTGGGCGACGGATAGGTGATGCGCCGCGCGACGATATCCGGATCGTCGGGGGCAACCTGCCGGGCCAGCGCATAATTCGGGCTCATCAGGGTCAGCAGCGCCAGCGCGGTCATGCCACCCACCGCATGGGGGCCGGCCCGATCCAGGAATTCGCCCCGCGTGATCTGGCCATGCGCGTAGGAGTCGTACAGTGCGATCAGGTCGGGATGAAAATCCGATGTGGTCAGTCTGGTCATCGCACGGTGTCCTTTCCGCTGCCTGTGGGCAACAGCTAGCATGACCGGACGCCCCGGAACACCGGCCCGCGACAGACAGGCCATCGCCTTTCCCGTGTTTGCGACGGATGGACCTGCGCTGTGGCAGTCCTACCTTCCCCCGCATGAACCGCGTCTTGCCACCGCCCCTTGCCGGTCTGCTGGTCATCGCCTGCGGCGTTGTCGTTGCAGGCGACGCCCGGGCGCAGGACCCGGGCATGCTCCTGTGCCTGGGCATCGCCCCCCGGTTCGCCCTGACCGTGCAATCCGATGTCGTGACCTTTGACTACCTCGGCGACGGAACCTTCCGGCTTGACCCGCCGCTGACGTCTTCGGATGTGGTCTATCAGCGCCACAGCCTGATCACGCGGCGGCAGGTCTGGCCGGTGGTTCTGGAAAAGCGCGACTGCGGCATCCGAAACCTGGATTTTCCGATGCGCATGGAATTGCGCGCCCCCGTGAACGGCGCGACGCAATCCTTCTTTGGCTGCTGTCTCTGGGCGGATGGCGACGGCTGACGGGACCGCCCTGCGGTTCTGTTGCCCCGGCCTGTTCAGGTGATCTCGACGCTGAAGGTTTCGATCACCATGTTCGCCAAAAGCCTTTCGCACATCGCGCGCACTTCGGCCTCGGCCGCGCCGCGGTCGGCGGTGTCCAGGTCAAGCTCGATCACCTTGCCCTGCCGGACGCCGGTCACGCCCCCGAAGCCAAGCGTGCCAAGGGCATGGCGCACGGCCTCGCCCTGCGGGTCAAGAACGCCGTCCTTCAGCATGACTTGGACGCGGGCCTTCAACGGCATGGGCGGGGCCTTTCAGTTGATCAGCGTGGGCTTGGGGCTGTGCGTGACGTTCGAGGGCAGAACCCCCAGACGGCGCGCCAGTTCGGTATAGACATCGGCCAGCGGGCCGGGGTCGCTGGCGGGCATGCCCTCGGCCCGTTCGGCCGCGCGCATGTCCCACAGCCGACAAGAGTCGGGGCTGATCTCGTCGGCAACGATCAGGCGCATGAAGTCGCCTTCCCAGATGCGCCCGATCTCGATCCGGAAATCGGCCAGCCTTATGCCGACGCCCATCATCACCCCCGACAGAAAGTCGTTCACCCGCAGGGCCAGCGCCACCATGTCGTCCAGGTCCTGCTGACCGGCCCAGCCGAAGGCGATGATGTGCTCTTCGGCCACCATCGGGTCGCCCAGCTTTTCGTCCTTGTAGTAGTATTCCACGATGGGGCGCGGCAGGGCCGTGCCTTCGGGGATGCCCAGGCGCTGCGACAGCGGGCCTGCGGCAAAGTTGCGCACGACGACCTCGATCGGAATGATCTCGACCATCCGCACCAGTTGCTCGCGCATGTTCAGGCGGCGGATGAAATGGGTGGGCACGCCGATGCTGTTCAGCCCCGACATGAAGAATTCCGACAGCCGGTTGTTCAGCACGCCCTTGCCTTCGGTCTGCGCCCCCGGCTTGGGGGCCGTGACCGTGCCGCCGTCATCCTTGAAATACTGGATCAGGGTTCCCGGTTCCGGCCCTTCGTAGAGGATCTTGGCCTTGCCTTCGTAAACCTTCTTGCGACGTGCCATGAACTCTCCGGACCTATGGCGTTCGGGGCCGGAGGCTTGCGGCCCCGGCCCCGAACGCTGACAGCATCAGCCTATACGGCAGGCGGCACAGCGCCGCAAGACTCAGGCTGACCGGCCTGCGCCACCTGCCCCTTGCGGCAGGCGGTCTGCGAGGGCATATGAAGGGCCAACGGAACAACAGCAAGGGCCCACCACATGCCGACCTTTGATGACCGCGAACGGGCGTTCGAAAGCAAATATGCCCATGATTCCGAAATGTTGTTCCGCGCCGAGGCGCGCCGGAACAAGCTGCTCGGGTTCTGGGCCGCAGGCCTTCTGGGCAAGGACGGCGATGCAGCCACGGAATATGCCATGAGCGTCGTTTCCGCCGACTTCGAGGAAGCCGGGATCGAGGATGTCGTGCGCAAGGTCGCGGGCGACCTGGCGGGAAAGGCCACGGCCGATGACGTGCGCGCCAAGATGTCCGAACTGATGGCTGTCGCCCGCCAGCAGTTGATGGACGAGGCCTGACACCGGGCGGCCGGCCCGACCTGTCATGCGGGAAACCGCAGGATCGTCATGAAGATTATGAAATTGCCGTTTGCCCTGCTGCATGGCACACCATCCCCGATGTCCGGCATCGGGGATGTTTCCCGTTGCCACACCCCGCGCCGTGCCACGAATGGCCACGCGCAGTGCCTGGAGACGCCATGACCGATGCCTTGACCCGCCTGCTTGCGTCCCGCGACTGGCTGATGGCCGATGGGGCCACGGGGACCAACCTGTTCAACATGGGCCTGTCCTCGGGCGATGCGCCGGAAATGTGGAATGTCGAGCATCCCGACCGCATCCGCACGCTGTACCGCGGGGCGGTCGAGTCCGGATCGGACATTTTCCTGACCAATACCTTCGGCGGCAATGCCAGCCGGCTGAAACTGCACGGGGCCGAGGGCCGGGTGCGCGAGTTGAACCGCGTTTCGGCAGCGCTTGGCCGCGAAGTGGCGGATGCCTCGGGGCGGACGGTCGTCGTGGCAGGTTCGGTCGGACCGACCGGCGACATCTTCGAGCCGATGGGCACGATGACCCATGCCGTCGCGGTCGAGATGTTCCACGAACAGGCCGAAGGGCTGAAGGAAGGCGGGGCCGATGTGCTCTGGGTCGAGACGATGTCGGCCCCCGAGGAATACCGCGCCGCCGCCGAGGCCGCGCTGCGCGCCGACATGCCCTGGTGCGGGACGATGAGTTTCGACACCGCAGGCCGGACCATGATGGGCGTAACCTCTGCGGCGATGGTCGCGCTGGTGGAAAAACTGCCGAACCCGCCGATTGCCTTCGGCGCGAACTGCGGCGTCGGCGCGTCGGACCTGATGCGCACGGTGCTGGGCTTTGTCGCCCAGGGAACCGAGCGCCCGCTGATCGCAAAGGGGAACGCCGGAATCCCGAAATATCAGGAAGGTCATATCCACTATGACGGCACACCGGACCTGATGGCCGAATATGCGGTGCTGGCGCGGGACGCAGGGGTCCGGATCATCGGCGGCTGCTGCGGCACGATGCCCGAGCATCTGAAACGGATGCGGTCCGCGCTGGAGGATCGCCCGAAAGGTCCGCGCCCGTCGCTGGAAACGATATCGGAAAAGCTGGGCGGGTTCTCTTCCGCCTCGGACGGAACCGGCGATACCTCGGGCGACCCCAGGCGCGAACGCCGCAACCGGCGCGGCTGAAACGAATTTTCTGCGAAAATTCCAGGCCTTCGCAGAGGACTCTTCACCTCCGTCAGAACAGGCGCAACTGATCACCAGGTCGGGGTGGAACGGCGAAGCGGTCCGTTCGCAAGGGCGGCAGCGCCGTGTCCAGACCCAGCCGTGCCACCGCCACCCGAAACCGCCGGTCGATCAGGTCGGCCCAGACCCCTTCGCCCCGCATCCGTTTGCCCCAGGCCGGGTCATAATCGCGTCCGCCATGCACGTCGCGCACCCGCGCCATCACCTTCGCTGCGCGCCCGGGAAACCGCTCGGCCAGCCAGTCGCGGAACAAGGGGGCCACCTCGCCCGGCAGGCGCAGCATGATCCAGCTTGCCGCCACCGCGCCCGCAACCTTTGCGGCCCGCAGGATCGGCTCCATCTCGCTGTCGGTCAGACCCGGCACGACCGGGGCGACCATGACCCGCACCGGCACGCCCGCCGCCGTCAGCCGCCGGATCACCTCCAGCCGCCGGGCGGGCGCGGCTGCGCGCGGCTCCATCGCCCGGGACAGCACCGGGTCGAGCGTGGTGACCGACAAGCCCACCCGCACCAGCCCGGCAGCGGCCATGGGTCCCAGTATGTCAAGATCGCGTTCGATCAGTGTGCCCTTGGTGGTGATCGCCACCGGATGATTGAAATCGCGCAGAACCTCCAGCACGTCGCGCATCACGCGATGCTCGGCCTCGCAGGGCTGATAGGGATCGGTATTCGTCCCGATCGCCACGGGTGCCACCCGATAGCCCCGCGCCGAAAGCTCGTCCGCCAGCACCGCCCCGATCCCCGGCCGGGCGATCAGCCGGGTTTCGAAATCCAGCCCCGGCGACAGGTTCAGGAAGGCATGCGTGGGCCGGGCAAAGCAATAGACGCAGCCATGTTCGCAGCCCCGGTAGGGGTTCACCGACCGGTCGAACGGCAGATCGGGCGAGCGGTTGAACGACAGCGCCGACCGGGGTCTTTCCACCCGCACCTCGGTCTGCACCAGCCTTGCCTCGCAGGCACTGTCCCAGCCGTCATCCACCGCGACATGCGTCCGCGGCTCGAACCGTCCGGCGCGGTTCGACCGAGCCCCCCTTGCGCGCAACCGCTGGCCGGGCATGATGCCGTCATCCTTGGTCATGCGACCAAATTAGAACATTAAAGGAACATACGCCAGTATCTTCCATCTGCGACGTGATCCTGTCGGCTTTTGCCCCGGGCATGTCGCAATCCGAAAAGTCCGCAACGGCCCGAAGGCCCATTCAACACCCAACCAGATGCAGGAGCAGCCCATGGCCGACGATGGCGACGAAATCATCCTGTCGGAACTTTCCGATGACGAGCTTGTGCTGCAGATGCACGACGACCTGTACGACGGGCTGAAGGAAGAGATCGAGGATGCCGTCAACATCCTCCTGGAACGCGGCTGGACCCCTTACGACATCCTGACCAAGGCGCTGGTCGCCGGGATGACCATCGTCGGTGCCGACTTCCGCGACGGCATCCTGTTCGTGCCCGAGGTGCTGCTGGCCGCCAACGCGATGAAGGCCGGCATGGCGATCCTGAAGCCGCTGCTGGTGGAAACCGGCGCGCCGCGCATGGGCAAGATGGTGATCGGCACCGTCAAGGGCGACATCCACGACATCGGCAAGAACCTGGTCGGCATGATGATGGAAGGCGCCGGGTTCGAGGTGCTCGACCTTGGCATCAACAACTCGGTCGACAAGTATCTGGATGCGCTGGAGCGGGAACAGCCCGATATCCTGGGCATGTCGGCGCTGCTGACCACGACCATGCCCTACATGAAGGTCGTGATCGACACGCTGAAGGAAAAGGGCATGCGCGACGACTATATCGTGCTGGTCGGCGGTGCCCCCCTGAACGAGGAATTCGGCCGCGCCATCGGGGCCGACGCCTATTGCCGCGATGCCGCTGTCGCCGTGGAAACCGCCAAGCAATTCATCCTGCGCAAGCACAACCAGACGGCGGCGGGCTGATCCGGTCCTGGCCCGGCTTGCACCCGTGCGGGCCGGCCCCCATCTTCGGGCGACAAGGAGATCTGCCATGCCGCCCCGGACCTTTGCCCTGCTGCTGCTTTCGGTCATTGCCGCCGCAGGTACGACCATCGCGGTCTGGTCCCTTGCCGGCCTGCCTCTTGTCGCGCTCGGTCTGGCGGCGCTCTGCGCCAGCCTCATCATAGGCTCGCGGGGCCTGCGGCGGTGACAGGCCTTCCCCCCGACGAGGTGCTGACCGAATCCGGGGTGGCCCCGTCCCGCACAGGCCGCGTGCTGCTGATCGCTTGCGGGGCGCTGGCCCACGAAATCCTTGCACTGAAGCACGGGAACGGCTGGGATCACCTTGATCTGCAATGCCTTCCGGCGAATCTGCACCTCTGGCCCGACCGCATTCCCGATGCTGTCGAGGCGGCCGTGACCGCCCATCGTGCGGACTATGACAGCGTCTTTGTCGTCTACGCCGACTGCGGCACCGGCGGCCTGCTGCAAGCCCGCTGTGCCGCGCTCGGGGTTCAGATGGTCGAAGGCCCGCATTGCTATGCCTTCTTCGAAGGCAATGCCGCCTTCACGGCGCGGGCCGAGACCGAGTTCACTGCCTTTTACCTGACCGATTTTCTGGTGCGCCAGTTCGACGCCTTCGTCTGGCGGCCCATGGGTCTCGACCGGCACCCCGAACTGCGCGACATGTATTTCGGCAATTACACCAAGCTGGTCCATCAGGCGCAGACCGATGACCCGGTGCTGGACGCCAAGGCACGGGACTGCGCGGCCCGCCTGGGTCTTGCGCATGAACGACGCTTCACCGGCTATGGTGATCTCGAACCGGCCCTGGCCCGCGCGGCACTTGGGCACCCGGCCTGACAGAAAGCTGATTTTTCGCAGAAAAATCGTTCTCAGGCCGCAGCGGCGGCGCTGGTGCGGATGCGTGTGACCATGGCGCGCACTCCATTCGACCGTTGCGCCGAGAGGTGATCGTTCAGACCCAGTCGCGCCAGTTCGCCGGGCGCGTCAACCTGGGCCACCTCGGCCGGGGTCAGTCCGGCATAAAGCGCATGCAGGATCGCGATCAGGCCGCGCACGATCATCGCATCGCTGTCGCCCTGAAAGTCGAACCGCGCGCCCTCGATCCGCGGCACGATCCAGACCTGGCTTGCACAGCCGTCGACCTTGGTGGCCGCCACCCGGAACGCCGCGTCCAGTTCGGGCATCGCCCGGCCAAGTTCGATCACATGGCGATAGCGGTCTTCCCAATCCTCCAGAAAGGCAAAGGTTTCGGCAATCTCTTCAAAGGCGGGGCTGGCCAAGGGCGGTCTCCTGCGGGTTCCTGCCTGACCTAGGTCCGTCAGGCCGAAAGGTCCAGCCCGGGACAGCACGGCTTTTCAAAGCCGGCGGCATCGGCTACCCAAGGGGCAGATCATGAAGGGGTCAGGGACATGAAAAGCACGCGGCCTGCAGCCCTGGCGGCACTGGCGCTGGTCGCCGCCTGCGGGCAGGGGGGCGGATCGGGGTTGAACCCGGCAAACTGGTTCCAGAATGGACCCAAGGTCGAAACGATGGAGGCCGCCCCCCCCGTTCCCGGCGATCCGCGCCCGGCGATCGATCAGGTCATCTCGATGGCCGTCGAACCGATGGCGGGCGGTGTGATCGTCCGGGCAACCGGGGTTCCCGCAACGCAGGGTTACTGGGAAGCGGCCCTCGTACGCGGCGATGACGAAGACGGCCGGATCATCTTCGATTTCCTTGCCATTCCGCCGATCACGCCAAAGCGCGTCTCCACCCAACCGTCACGCGAGATTACGGCGGGGGCCTTCCTGTCGAACCGTGACCTTGAAAACATCCGCGAAATCGTGGTGCGGGGTGCGCGGTCGTCACGCTCCAGCCGCCCCTAGCGCGTCACAGGCGGATCACCCGCACCTCGTTGCCCTTGGCCGACAGCGCGATCTCGCCCCGGCACAGCCGCAGCGCATCCTCGCCGAAGGCTTCCCGCCGCCAGCCGGTCAGCGCCGCCACGTCGCGCTCGCCCGCCGCGATGGCGTCCAGATCGGCCGCCGAGGCGATCAGCTTGGACGCCACCCCCAGTTCTTCGGACTTGGCCTTCAGCAGCACGCGCAGAAGGTCGGCCAGCGCCGGATTGACCTGCAACTGTTCGCGGCTGAGGTCGGGTTTCGGCAGGGCCTCGGGCGGCAGGTCCGCCGCCGTGCGGATCGCCGCAAGAATGCCGTCGGCAATCTCGCCCCGCCGCGCCTCGCGCAGCAGAAGGCGCGACCGGCCCAGATCCTCATGGGTTGCAGGCCGGGTCGAGGCCAGTTCCAGCAGCGCATCATCCTTGTAGACCCGCGCGCGCGGGATGTTGCGGCCCTGGGCGTAATCCTCGCGGAACCGCGCGAGTTCCCGCACCACGGCCAGAAACCGCCCCGAGGTGGTGCGCGTCTTGATCCGTTCCCAGGCATCGGCGGGGGCAATCGTATAGGTTGCGGGATCGGTCAGGATCGCAAGCTCTTCCTCGACCCATTTCTGCCGTCCGTTCCTGGCAATCTGTGCCGCAAGAAACTCGTAGATCACCCGCAGATGGGTGACATCGGCAAGCGCATAATCCTTCTGGGCGTCCGACAGCGGGCGGCGGGACCAGTCGGTAAAGCGCGAGGTCTTGTCCAGCGGTTCGCGCGCGATCTTCTTGACCAGCGTCTCGTAGCCCACCTGCTCGCCAAAGCCGCAGACCATGGCCGCCACCTGCGTGTCGAACATCGGCGTCGGGAACACCTGCCCCTCGACAAAGAAGATTTCCAGATCCTGCCGCGCGGCGTGGAACACCTTGACCGTCGCCTCGTGGCGGAACAGATCGTAAAGCGGCTCCATCGACATGCCTTCGCCTTCGATCGGATCGACCAGCACCGCCTCGCCGGTCTTTCCGGGCAGGGCCATCTGGATCAGGCACAGCTTTGACCAGTAGGTCCGTTCGCGCAGGAATTCGGTGTCGATGGTGACATAGGGCTGCGTCCGGGCTTTCGCGCAGAACTCGGCCAGCGCGTCAGTGGTGGTGATGGTTTTCATGCGGGTCCCGCGGGTCTGGGGTGCTCGCGGGGGTATCCCGCTGGTTCGCTATAGGGGGCGCGGGGTCGAAAATAAAGCCCGCGCACCCGGTTGCGCGTACGGAAGCCTCCGGCGGGGATATTTTTGCCAAGATGAATGACCGGGGTGATCCGGCCCTCAGGGCAGGAATACCGGGCGACGGTCGCCGGTTGCGAAACGGCGCAGGACGGCGGGGTACAGGCGATGTTCCTGCAGCAGCACGCGGGCCGACAGGCTGGCTGCGCTGTCGCCCGGCAGGACCGGCACGCGTGCCTGCCCCAGCAGCGGGCCGCCGTCAAGCTCTGCCGTGACCTCATGCACCGAACAGCCCGCCTCGGCATCGCCGGCCGCAAGGGCGCGGGCATGGGTGTGCAGGCCGGGGTACTTCGGCAGAAGCGAAGGGTGGATGTTCAGCATCCGCCCGGCAAAGTGCCCGACAAAGCCGGGGGTCAGCACGCGCATGAACCCCGCAAGGCAGATCAGGTCGGGGGCCGCGGCCCGAAGCGGGGCCATGAGCGCTGCCTCGAAAGCCGCGCGGTCGGTGCCGAAGGGGCGGTGATCGACCGCCGCCACCGGCAGGCCAAGCGCCGCCGCATGCCCAAGCCCGGCTGCTGCAGGATCATTCGACAGCACCAGCACCGGCCGCGCCGGATGCGGCCCCGTCATGTCGCGCACCAGCGCCAGCATGTTCGAGCCGCCCCCCGAAATCAGGATGGCGACCCGCTTCACAGCAGGCGGCCCCTGTAGGCGACCCCCTGCCCCGGCCCGACATTACCCATCGGAATCACCGTCTCGCCCGCCTCCCGCAACAGGTCGGCCAGCGCGGTGGCGCGGTCCGGGGCCACCACAAGGATCATGCCGATGCCGCAGTTGAAGGTCCGCAGCAGTTCCGCCTCGGCCATCCCGGCGGTGTCCGCCAGCCAGCGGAACACCGGCGGCAGCGGCCAGGCCCCCAGATCGATGGTCGCCCCAAGCCCGTCGGGAAGCACGCGCGGCAGGTTCTCGGTCAGCCCGCCGCCGGTGACATGGGCCAGCGCATGCACGCCGCCTGCCCGCACCGCCGCAAGCGCGGGCCTGACGTAAAGCCGCGTCGGGGTCAGCAGCGCGCCCCCAAGGGTATCGGCGGCAAAGGGCGCAGGGGCGTCCCAAGCCAGCCCCGAGCGTTCGACGACCTTTCGCACCAGCGAATACCCGTTGGAATGCACGCCGTCAGAGGCCAGCCCCAACAGCACATCCCCATCCTCCACACCGGCCGGAAGGTCGCGCCCCCGTTCCATCGCGCCCACGGCAAAGCCTGCCAGATCGAAATCGCCGCCGTGATACATGCCCGGCATCTCGGCCGTCTCGCCGCCGACCAGCGCACAGCCGCTGGCCTCGCAACCCTGCGCGATGCCCGCGATGATGCGCGCGCCCTGATCGACATCCAGCTTGCCGGTGGCGAAGTAATCCAGAAAGAACAGCGGCTCTGCCCCCTGGCAGACCAGATCGTTCACGCACATCGCGACGAGGTCGATCCCGATGGTATCCACCCGGCCCGTGTCGATCGCGATGCGCAGCTTGGTGCCGACGCCATCGGTGGCGGCGACAAGGATCGGGTCGCTGTAGCCTGCGGCCTTGAGGTCGAACAGCGCGCCGAACCCGCCAAGCCCGCCCATGCTGCCGGTGCGGGCCGTGCGCCGCGCGGCGGGCTTGATGCGGTCGACCAGCGCATTGCCCGCCTCGATATCGACGCCCGCATCGGAATAGGTCAGCCCGCTCTCTGCCGTGGTCATTCGCCATCTCCTGTCCCGCCCGACCTTGCCGTGCCCTTTACGCGGTTCCGTGCGGTGTGACAACGCCGGACGCCCAGAGCGCGGGATTGATGCCGCAGCCCCGAGGCTGCTTGACCGTCGCGGCGTTTCTGCTACCCCGGTGGTCGGACGGGCCTGTAGCTCAACGGTCAGAGCAGGGCGCTCATAACGCCTTGGTTGGGGGTTCGAGTCCCTCCGGGCCTACCATCTCCCGTCTGCCGGTTGCCTGTCCCGCCGGGCGGAAGGGCGCGTATCAGGCCATGAGTGGCGGACCGGTTCCCCGGGCACGGCAGTCTCGCCCGCGCTGCGCCAGGCGCAGACGGATTGCGCCCGTCACAGGTCTGGAGAAACCTTCCAGTCGCGCAGCTTGTACACGGTTCCCGGGCGCTGGCGCTGCGTGTCGTCGGGTTGCTGCAGGCGGCGTTTGAAGGAATGGATCGGCGTTGCCATCTCGTCGATCCGCACCTCGACCACCGACGGCCCGTCATGGGCGAAGGCCGCATCCAGCGCCGCGCCGATCTCGTCGGGCTTTTCGACGTAGAACGCCTTCAGCCCCATCGCTTCGCCCGCCGCCGCATAGGCGGGTGTCGCGCCCTGGCTTTCCAGATCGACCGAGATCGTGCGACCGAAGTAGAACTTCTGCCAGAAGTTGATCCAGCCCAGCTTGCCGTTGTTGATGACAACGTTGACGATGCGCTGCCGGTACAACGCCTGCGTTGCGAGTTCACCGACCGTGTAGGAAAAGCCGCCGTCGCCCGCGACCGTCACGACGCGCGCCCCCGTGGGGACCACGGTCGCCGCGCCGATGGCGGCAGGCACCGAATAGCCAAGGCCCCCCTGCCCCCGGCCATAGACAAAGGACCGCCCCGGCCTCAGCGCCGGGATATAGCCTGCAATCCAGCCGGCGGCAAAGGACGCGTCCGAAACCACCACATCCTCCGGTCCCAGCCGTTTCGCGATTTCGGCCATGACGCGCGGCGGCTGCACCGGGATTTTCGGCGATGCCATTTCCTCGGCCTTCTGGCGGTCGCAGCGCGCCTTCACCTCGGCGATGCGCGCGGCCCAGGCGGGGTTGGCATCGGCCCGGCTTTCACCCATCGCGGCATCCAGCGCGCGGATCGTCTCGCGCACGTCGCCCAGCAGCGGCACCGTGGGTCGGAAGGTGCGGCCATGTTCCAGCGGATCGCAGTCGATGGTGATGGTGGCCTGTTCGGGCGTCGGCAGGGTCCAGTTCAGGCCGGTGTTCTGGCTGACCTTGGACCCGCACCAGATCACCAGATCGGCCTCGGGCATCAGGTCTATCGCGGCCAGCGACCCAAGCGGGTTCAGCACGCCCCCCGCATAGGCCCGCGTCTCGGGCACCGATCCCTTTCCGGTCAGCGAGGTCACGACAAGACCGCCCAGCCGGTCGGCAAAGGCCGTCACGTCCTCGGCGGCGACCGATCCATGCACCCCGCCGCCGCAGACCAGCGCCGGGCGTCTTGCCTTGCGGATCAGGTCTGCCGCCCGTTCGATCTCGGACGCCGGGGCGGTGGACCGAAGGTAGGGGATGTGCACGGTCCGCTGGTCGGTCGTGGCCTTCAGCACCGCCGGGTCCCAGGTCGCGTCGAAAATGTCATGCGGAATCACAAGCGCCACCGGGCCGGGGCGCGGTGCGGTCGCGATGCGGAACGCGGTGCGGATCATCTCTGGCAGCGAGGCCAGCGTCGGCACCTGAAACGCATCCTTGCAGCAGGTCTTGAAGAACGCCACCTGGTCGAACCCCTGGCTGGCGATTCCCTTGGTCTTCAGCGACAGCCAGTCCAGCGGCACGTCGCCGATGATCCCGATCATCGGGACCGAGGCGTTCAGCGCCTCGAGGAACCCGGCGGGAAGCAGGTTGGCACCCGGCCCGACCGTTGCATCGCAGACGCCGACCTTGCCGGTGATCCGGGAATACCCGTCGGCGGCATAGGCGGCATTGCGCTCGTCGCGCATCAGGATGTGGTTAATCCGGTCGGAATTGCGCGCAATGGCATCATGCAGGGCGGTGGTCTGTCCACCGGGCATGCCAAACACATACTCCACCCCGTAGTCCATCAGCATCTGAACCAAAAGATCGCCCGCGTGCAGTTCGGCCATCGTGAGTATCCTTCCCGCGCGCGGGTGTTGCATGCATAGGCCCGGCAACCCATGGGCTGCCGGGCCTGGTGTTCAGGTCACTGCCAGGACTTGATCAGCTCGTCATAAGGGACGGTCATCGGCTGGCCACGCTCGTCGGCCAGCTTCTTGCGCGGGGCCACGGTGTCGCTCAGCCAGACGCTCGGGTCCTGCGGCTCGTTCAGCTTGGGACCGATATCGCCCTGAACGCCGGACCGTTCGATCCGCTCCATGACCTTTTCCTGCTCGGCGCAGAGCGAGTCGAGGGCTTCCTGCGGGGTCTTGTCGCCCGACAGGGCATCCCCGATGTTCTGCCACCAGAGTTGCGCCAGCTTGGGATAGTCCGGAACGTTGGTGCCGGTGGGCGACCAGGCCAGACGTGCGGGCGACCGGTAGAACTCGATCAGTCCGCCCAGCTTCGGTGCCCGGTCCGTGAAGTACTGGCTGTCGATGGTGGATTCGCGGATGAACGTCAGGCCGACCGACGACTTTTTCAGGTCGACGGTCTTGGACGTGACGAACTGGGCATAAAGCCAGGCCGCCTGAGCGCGGTCGACCGGGGTCGATTTCAGCAGGGTCCAGGAACCGGCATCCTGATAGCCGATCTTGGTGCCCTCAGACCAGTACACGCCATGCGGCGAGGGGGCCATGCGCCACTTCGGCGTGCCGTCGGGGTTCACGACGGGCAGGTCCGGGGACACCATCGATGCCGTGAAGGCGGTGTACCAGAACATCTGCTGCGCCACGTCGCCCTGGCTCGGCAGCGCGCCGGCCTCGGCAAAGTTCATGCCGGAGGCTGCGGGAGGCGCGTATTTCTCCAGCCACTCCTTCGCCTTGGTGATCGCATAGACCGCCGCCGCGTCGTTGGTTGCCCCACCGCGGGTCACGCAGGACCCGACGGGCTGGCTCTTCTCGTTCACGCGGATGCCCCACTCGTCAACCGGCAGGCCGTTCGGCTCGCCCTTGTCGCCCATGCCGGCCATCGACATCCACGCGTCGGTGTAGCGCCAGCCAAGCGAGGGGTCCTTCTTGCCGTAGTCCATGTTGCCATAGACCGGGCCGGTGTGGCCAAGGTGCGACAGGTCGCGGCCCGTGAAGAACGCGGCGATATCCTCATAGGCTGCCCAGTTCACCGGAACGCCAAGGTCATAGCCGTACTTGGCCTTGAAATCCGCCATGTTCTTGGGGTCCGTGAACCAGTCATAGCGGAACCAGTAGAGGTTGGCGAACTGCTGGTCGGGCATCTGGTACAGCTTGCCGTCCGGGCCGGTGGTGAAGGACAGGCCGATGAAATCGGGCAGGTCCAGGGTCGGCAGGGTGACGCTTGCGCCTTCGCCGGCCATCCAGTCCGTCAGGTTGCGCGCCTGCTGATAGCGCCAGTGCGTGCCGATCAGGTCGCTGTCGTTGATATAGGCGTCATAGATGTTCTCGCCCGACTGCATCTGGGTCTGCAGACGTTCCACAACGTCGCCTTCGCCGATCAGGTCATGGGTCACCTTGATGCCGGTGATCGCGGTGAACGCGGGGGCCAGAACCTGGCTTTCGTATTCATGCGTGGTGATGGTTTCCGACACCACCTTGATTTCCATGCCTGCGTAGGGTTTCGCGGCATCGACAAACCACTGCATCTCGGCTTCCTGGGCCGGACGGTCCAGCGTCGAAAGCCCGGCGATCTCGTTATCAAGGAATGCCTTGGCGGCGTCCATGTCGGCGAATGCCGGCATGCCCCATACCATCGACAAGCCTGCCGCGGATAGAAGTAGTCGTTTCATCTCAGTCCTCCCTGACTTGAGTCGTTTTTGTGCAGGCCCCGCGTCGCCCCGGCCTTGGCGGGGACGGGCAAAGGCCCTTGGCATTCCGAAACGCATGTCAGACCCTCCAGAAGACAAGCGCGGAATAGACGGCGCAGACGGCCAGCGCCCAGGGCTGCGGGCCAAGCTCCAGCCCCAGCCACGCAAGGTTGATGAAGGCCGACCCGAGCAGCGTGATGAACAGCCGGTCGCCCCGGGTAGTCTCGATCCCCAGAATGCCGACCCTCGGCGTTTCCGGAAACCGGATCGCCAGAAGCGTAAAGACCACCAGCGTCGCGCCGATGATCCAGAAGAACAGCGCGATCGGGAACGACCACGCCATCCAGCCGCCGTCGATCATCTGATCGGTCCACAGCCATTCGCCATCCTTGCGGGGCACGGCCATCAGCAACAGCCCCAGGATCGCCAGCAGCACGGCGGCGCAGGCAAGGTAGATCGTGGTCCAGCGCGCGCCCGACATCACACCCGCCCCAGGGCAAAGCCCTTGGCGATGTAGTTGCGCACGAACCAGATCACCAGCGCGCCGGGAATGATCGTCAGCACCCCCGCCGCCGCCAGCGTGCCGTAATCCAGCCCGGTGGCCGAAGATGTGCGCGTCATCGCCACCCCGATGGTCTTGACGTTCACCGAGGTCAGCGTGCGCGACAACAGCAGATCGACCCACGAGAACATGAAGCAGAAGAAGGCGGCAACACCGATCCCCGAAGCGATCAGCGGCATGAAGATGCGCACGAAGAACCTGCCCCAGCTATAGCCGTCGATATAGGCGGTCTCGTCGATTTCCTTGGGAACGCCGCGCATGAACCCTTCCAGGATCCACACCGCCAGCGGAATGTTGAACAGGCAATGCGCCAGCGCCACCGCAATATGCGTGTCGAACAGCCCGATCGAGGAATAAAGCTGGAAGAACGGCAGCGCAAACACCGCCGGCGGGGCCATCCGGTTGGTCAGCAGCCAGAAGAACAGGTGCTTGTCGCCGATGAAGCTGTAGCGCGAAAAGGCATAGGCGGCAGGCAGCGCCACAGTCACGCTGATGACGGTGTTCAGCACCACATAGATCAGCGAATGCACATATCCCATGTACCAGGTCGGGTCGGTCAGGATGTTCGCATAGTTCTGCAGCGTCGGGTTGACCGGCAGCAGCGTCAACTGGTTCAGGATCTCGACGTTCGGCTTGAAGCTCATGTTCACCAGCCAGTAGATCGGGATCAGCAGGAACAGCAGATACAGCACAAGCACGCCATATCGCGCGATCCGGCGCAGGCCTGCACCGTCCGATCCGACGGCCTTGAGCGAAACGGTCCCCGCCTGGGTGGTCATTCGGAACGCTCCTCGCGGTCAAGGTTCACCATGATCGTGTAGAACACCCAGCTCACCAGCAGGATCACCAGGAAGTACATGATCGAAAAGGCCGCCGCCGGACCCAGGTCGAACTGGCCAAGCGCCATCTTCACCAGGTCGATGCTCAGGAAGGTGGTGGTCGATCCCGGACCACCCCCGGTCACCACGAAGGGTTCGGTATAGATCATGAAGCTGTCCATGAACCGCAAAAGGATCGCGATCAGCAGCACACCCTTCAGCTTGGGCAGTTCCACATAGCGGAACACGGCCCATCGGCTTGCCTGGTCGATGCGGG
>JAAFHX010000002.1:35659-53702 GCA_013297695.1 Rhodobacterales bacterium
AGGCTTCGGGAATCGACTGCAGCCCGGCATAGGACAACAGCACGACCAGCGATGTCCAGTGCCACACGTCCATCACGATCACGGTGACCCAGGCGGCGGTCGGGTTCTGCCCCAGGTTGAAATCGATCCCCATCGACCCGAGCGTGTGCCCCAGAAGCCCGATATCGACCCGCGCGAACACCTGCCAGATCGTGCCGACCACGTTCCACGGGATCAGCAGCGGCAGCGCCATGAGCACCAGGCAGACCGAGGCCCAGACGCCCTTTTTCGGCATGCAGATCGCCACCGCGATCCCCAGGGGAATTTCGATGATCAGGATGACGACCGAAAAGATGAGCTGCCGCTGCAACGCTTCCCACATCCGGTCGGACCCGAGAACGTCCTGGAACCACTCCAGCCCCACCCAGAAAAAGGCGTTGTCGCCGAAAGTGTCGTTGAAGGCATAGTTGACCACGGTCATCAGCGGGATCACGGCCGAGAACGCGACGAGGATCAGCACCGGCAGCACCATGAACCAGGCGCGGTTGTTCTGGGTCTTGTCCATCACACGGTCTCCCGGTCAACCGGCGCAACGCGCCAGTCATCTGCATAGACGCCGATCTGTTCGGGCGCGAACACCATCCGGTCACCCGGCGACGGCACGTCCGTCCCTTCGGGCAGCACGGCATTGACGGCCGTTCCCGCAATGTCGGCACGCACGATCCGGTGGCGGCCCACATCCTCGATCCGCTTCACCGTCGCCGGAACCCCGGCGCTGCCGTCAAAGCGGACGTATTCCGGACGGATGCCGATCTGCACCCGGCCCGTCAGGTTCGCATAGGCCGCCGCCAGCGGCACCGCATGCCCGGCCACATGGGCAATGCGCCCCTCGACCCTTGCATCCAGCACGTTCATGCCGGGCGAGCCGATGAAATAGCCCACGAAGGTATGCGCCGGCCGTTCGAACAGTTCCTCCGGCGTGCCCAACTGCACCACCCTGCCGTCATGCATCACCACGACCCGGTCTGCAAAGGTCAGCGCTTCGGTCTGGTCATGGGTCACATAGATCATCGTGTGGCCGAACTGGCGGTGAAGCTGCTTCAACTGGGTGCGCAGTTCCCACTTCAGATGCGGGTCGATCACCGTCAGCGGCTCGTCGAACAGGATCGCGTTCACATCCTCGCGCACCATGCCACGGCCAAGCGAGATTTTCTGTTTTTCATCCGCCGTCAGCCCGCGCGCCTTGCGGCCAAGCTGGTCGGCCATGTCGATCATCCCGGCAATCTTCTGCACGCGGTCGCGGATATAGGCGGCGTCCATGCCGCGGTTGCGCAGCGGAAAGGCCAGATTGTCGCGCACCGTCATGGTGTCATACACCACGGGAAACTGGAACACCTGCGCGATGTTGCGTTCGGTCGTGGGCGCGTCGGTCACGTCGCGGCCATCGAACAGCACCTTGCCCCGCGACGGTCGCATCAGCCCCGAGATGATGTTCAGCAGCGTTGACTTGCCGCAGCCCGATGCCCCCAGCAGCGCATAGGCCCCGCCGTCTTCCCAGGTCAGGTCGATGGTCTTCAGCGCGTAATCGTCCTCGCCCACCGGGTTCGGCAGGTAGCTGTGGGCAAGGTTGGACAGGACAATGCGGGCCATGTGTTCCTCAGGCTGCGTCGGCGTAGGACGCAGGCATGGCAATCCGCCCGTCCGCGTCGAACAGGTAGATATATGCGGGGTCAAGCCACAGGCCGACGGCACTGCCCTGCGCCAGATGATGCACGCCCTGAATCAGGGCCACCCATTTCTCGCTGCCATGTGCCAGATGCAGAAAGGTCGCCGACCCGGTGATCTCGGCAATGCCGACAGTGCAGCGAAACTCGATCGCGTTCCCCGTATGGGCATTCAGCCGCAGATGGTTCGGGCGGAAACCGGCGCGATAGGTGCCGTCGCGCAGCGCCGCGAAGGACCCCGTTGCGGGGGCCCGCACATTCTCGCCGAACTCCAGAACGGCACCGTGCTTGCGGCAGGGCGCAAAGTTCATCGGCGGGTCGGAATAGACCCGAGCCGTGGTCGCATCCTTCGGGCGGCGATAGACATCGGGGGCCGGGCCGAACTGCGTGATCCGCCCTTCGAACAGGGTGGCCGTGTTGCCGCCCAGCAGCAGCGCCTCTTCCGGCTCGGTCGTGGCATAGACAAAGATCGCGCCGCTTTCCCTGAATATCCGCGGGATTTCGGCGCGCAGTTCCTCGCGCAGCTTGTAGTCCAGGTTCGCCAGCGGCTCGTCCAGCAGCACCAGATCGCTGCCCTTGACCAGCGCGCGCGCCAGCGCACAGCGCTGCTGCTGTCCGCCCGAAAGCTCCAGCGGCTTGCGTTTCAGCATCGGCGTCAGGCGCAGCATGTCTGCGGTGGTCTGCACCGCCCGGTCGATCTCGGCCGCCGTCTTTCCCATCAGCCGCAAGGGCGAGGCGATGTTCTCGTACACCGTCATCGACGGATAGTTGATGAACTGCTGATAGACCATCGCGACCTTGCGGTCCTGCACCCGGTTGCCCGTCACGTCGCGGCCATGCGCCAGAATCCGGCCTTCGGTCGGCACGTCAAGCCCCGCCATCAGTCGCATCAGCGTGGTCTTTCCGGCCAGGGTCGGCCCAAGCAGCACGTTCATCGTGCCGGGTTCCAGCACCAGATCGGTCGGCTGGATATGCACCTTGCCCCGGACCGTTTTCGACACCCCGCGCAATTCAAGCATGGACAGGCTCCGGTGCAGCCGCAAGGACGGCGGGTTCAGTTGCAAGCATCGCCCCGGCCATCGCATCGCGCAGCGCGCAATAGCGGGGGTATTTCGCCAGATGGACCGCCCCGCGCGCGACGTCCGCCTCGTGGCGGCGGGCAATTCCGGCCATGCCCGTCACCGCTTCGCCAAGCGACCGGTAGGCCCCGGTGCCGGTCGCCGCGCAGATCGCCGTGCCAAGCGCCCCGAACTCGGACCCGACCGGAACCTCGACCGGCAGGCGCAGAATGTCGGCAAACATCTCGGACCAGCACAGGCTGCGCGAGGCACCGCCCGTCAGCCGGATCACCTGCGGGCGGGCCGCATCGCGCCCGCTCAGCGCCTGGTCGATATCGGCCTTGTGCGAGAACACGATGCCTTCGAAGACCGCCAGCATCGCCTTGTCAAAGGTGGTGCGCGCGGTCATGCCCACCAGCCCGGCAGGTGCCCCGGCCGGCCCGCCGAACAGATAGGGAAAGAACATCGCGTTGGTGTGCTTGCCCATCTCGCGCCGTACGCCGTCGTTCACGCGGGCATAGATGTCTGTCATGTCCTGCGGTGCCGCGCCCTGCCGCACCAGCGTCTTCACCACCCAGTCCAGGTTCGACGCCGATGTGGCCGATCCGTCCACCGCCAGCCAGCCGCCCAGAGGGTAGGCGAACTGCACCATCGGAACCGCATCCGCCTTGGGCCGGTCGGGGTGCAGCGTCGAGGCGATCGAGAAGGTGCCCGCGACCACGCTCATCTGCGTCGGGCTGGTGACCATCGACGCCATGGCCGAGGCCGCCATGTCGACCGTGCCGCGCACCACGGGCGTGCCCTGCCGCAGCCCCGTCACCGCCGCCGCTGCCGCCGACACGGCCCCGACCACCTCCTCCGATGACCCGATCCGGGGCAGCCGGTCGCGCCAGCCCGTCAGACCGGCCAGCCGCAGCGCCTCGTCGCAATAGGTGCCGCGCGCCACGTCGATCAGACCCGCCGTACCTGCATCGGTGAAATCCGTCGAAAGATCGCCGCACAGCTTGCCCCGCAGGAAATCCTTGCAGAAGGTGACCTGATGCGTCCGTGCCACAACCTCGGGTTCATGGCGCTGCAGCCATGCCATCAGCACCAGGCTTTGCCCCGGCCAGACATACTGGCCGACCAACCGTTCGATCTGTGCCGCCCGGCCATCCGCCTTCCATTCGGCCACGATGCGGCCTGCTCGCCCGTCGGTCGAAACGATCCCGGGGCGCAGGGAATTGCCGTTGCGGTCCACCAGATACAGCCCGCTGCCGTATCCCGATACGCTGACCGCCAGGACATCGCCGGGGGCCGTGCCGCTTTCGTCCAGCACCTGCGCAATGGCACCTGCTGCGGCACGCCACATGCCTTCGGCGTCGCGTTCGGTCCAGCCAACCGACGGAAAGGTGGTGATGTTGTGGCTGCGGGCGCAGGCCAGTTCCCGCCCCGCAAGATCGAAGAGCGCAGCCTTCGTCATCGTGCCACCGGCATCGATGCCGATCACGCACTCACCCATCGCATTCTCCTCCCTTTGGTCGAGTCCCGAGGGCAGCCGACTCGCCAACTTGTAATTATGACTTGACCCTACGATGACTGCCCTACAAGTCAAGCGACCATTGGATTTGGCTGTTTTTGTTACCCTTTCCGCTGCAATGCGGCAATTTCTGCCGCAATTGCGAAGTAACTTGTTATTACAGCTTGGCGATTGTCATCCTGTTTCATTGCCGCCATTGTCGTTCCTGCAAGGCAAAGATTCGGGGCTTCGCGGAGAGATCGGGATGCGCGGGCGCGACGACCTTCTGGCACGAGTTGACCGGGGCGAGGTGCCCGACGTGCTGATTGTCGGGGGCGGAATCAATGGTGTCGGCGTGTTTCGCGATCTGGCCGCGCAGGGCATCGCGTCGCTGCTGGTCGAGGCGGGCGACTTTTCGTCGGGCACCAGTGCCGCGCCGTCCCGGCTGATCCACGGCGGCCTGCGCTATCTGGAAACCGGCGAGGCCGGGCTGGTGCGCGAATCCCTGCGCGAACGCAACCTGCTGTTGCAGAACGCCCGCCATGTGGTGCATCCGCAACCGGTCTGGATTCCGCTGCAAAGCTGGCTGGCGGGCAGCGTGGCGGCGGTGGCGCGGTTTCTGCGGCTGACCCGCACGCCGGGCCGCAAGGGTGCGGTGCCGGTGGCCATCGGGCTGAACCTCTATGACCTGTTCGGGCGGGCAGAGCGCAGCATGCCCAACCACCGGATGCTGTCCGCGGCCCGGGCAAGGGCCGAGATGCCGGCGCTGGCCCCCGATGTGCGTGTGGTTGCCGAATATCACGACGCCCGCATCAGCCACCCCGAACGCCTTGTGCTGGAACTGGTCGCCGACGCCGAGGCCGACTGCCCCGAGGCGATGGCCATGCCCTACCTCGCCGCCGCCGGGCAGCAGGACGGGCGCATCGCGCTGCAGGACCGGATCGGCGGCCGGACGCTGCATGTCGCCCCGCGCCTTGTCATCAACGCCGCCGGTGCCTGGGTTGACCGGGTCCAGGGCGACCTTGGCATTCCCGGGCGGCTGATGGGCGGCACCCGCGGCACGCATCTTGTCATGCGCAACCGCAGGTTGGCCGACGATCTGGGCGGCCGGATGCTGTATTTCGAGACGCATGATTTCCGCGCCTGCCTCGCGCTGCCGCTGGACGCCGATCACGTCTATGTCGGCACCACCGACATCCGCACCGACGACCCCGAGGACCGCCGCTTTACCGAGGCCGAGGTAGAATACATCTTTCAGGTCCTGCGCCCCGTCCTTCCCGGGGTCGAGTGGCGGCGCGAGGATGTGGTGTTCGTGATGGCCGGCATCCGCCCGCTGCCGTTCCAGGATGCCTCGGTCAAGGCAGCCGGCGCGATCAGCCGCGACCACCGGCTGGACCATGTTGCCGCAGCGCCGGGCAGGCCGTTCGAAACGCTGGTGCTGGTGGGCGGCAAGTGGACGACTTATCGCGCCTTTGCCGAACAGGTGACCGACCGGGTGCTGGCCCTGCGCGGTGCCCTGCGGCGCCGGCAGACCGACCGGATGGAGATCGGCGGCGCGCGCGGCTATCCGCGCACCCCCGCCGAACTTGCCGTCTGGCTGAAGGCACTTGCGGCCGAAACCGGCATATCCGTCGCCCGCTGTGAAGTGCTGGCGGGCCGCTATGGCAGCACTGCGCGCGCCTTTGCCCAGGCCGAACAGGCCGACCCGCGCCGCTTTGCCGGGCTTGACGCCTATACGCCCGCCGAAATCGCGCTGATCTGCCGGACCGAACGGGTGTCGCACCTGCAGGACGTCGTGCTGCGGCGCACGCTGATGGCCTTTGAAGGGCACACCGGCCGCGCCGTGCTGCACGAGGTCGCGGGTGTCGTGGCCGAGGTGCTGGGCTGGACCGTCCACGACAGCGCGGCGGCGGTCGAGGCGACGGTTGCGCAACTGGACCGGAACCACCGTGTGCGCGCATGACACAGGCAGCCGGGCCCGGACAGCCCCCGCCCGTTGACCGCGCGTCGGCCACGCCGCTGTGGCAGCAACTCAAGCAGTCCCTGTCCGCAGCGATCCGCGAACAGAACCTGACGCAGGACGAACGCCTGCCCTCCGAAGCCGAACTCTGCACCCGGTTCGACGTGTCGCGGACGGTCGTGCGCGAGGCATTGGGGCAGATGGTGAACGAAGGGCTGATCTATCGGCTGCAGGGCAAGGGTGCCTTCGTGCGCGGCCAGCGCGAGGACCAGGGGTTTGTCGGCACCACCATCGGCTTCAGCGGCGAGCTTGAGGAACGTCGGCATCTGGTGACCCGCCAGGTGCTGCGGCAGGAAGTGATCCCGCCCAGCCCCCGGATGCAGCGCGCGCTGCAGATCGGCCCGCACGAAACGGTGGTCGAGATCGACCGGGTGATGAGCGTTGACGGCCTGCCGCGCATCATCGTGCGGTGGGCGATGCTGCACAGCGTGGTGCCGGGGCTCGAGACGATGGTGCTGCACAACCGGTCGCTCTACGACACGATCCTGCGGCAATACGGGGTGCGGCTCGCCCGCGCCGAACGCTGGATCGAGGCCGTTTCGCTGGAACCGGCGGATGCCGACCTGCTGCAGGTTTCCCCGGGTCACGCGGCCCTGCGGATCGAGTCGGTGGGGTCCACCGCCTCGCAGACGGCGATCGAGTATTACACCGCCCTTTACCTGACGGCCCGGTCGCGCCTGCACTTTCTGGTCGTGGGGCCGACATGACCGGCGATCTGCTGATCGGAATCGATGCGGGAACGTCGGTCATCAAGGCGGTGGCCTTCGATCTGTCGGGGCGGCAGATCGGCATGGCCAGCCGCCCGAACGGCTGGCGGCGGCTGGCCGGGGGCGGTGCCGAACAGGACATGGCGCGGACCTGGACGGATACGGTTGCCGTTCTGGCCGACCTCGGTCGGCGGGTGGACGGGTTGGCGGCGCGCACGCTTGGCCTTGGCGTGACCGGACAGGGCGACGGGACCTGGCTGATCGACGCCGAAGGCCGCCCCCTGCATGACGGCTGGCTGTGGCTGGATGCCCGCGCCGCAGCCGACGCAGCGGCGATTGCCGCCTCGGACGGCATCGACCTGATCTATCGCACCACCGGCACGGGCGTGAATGTCTGCCAGATGCGCGCGCAACTGCCCTGGCTGCGCCGCCACGCGCCCGACCTGATCGCGCGTGCCGCCACCGCCTTCCACTGCAAGGACTGGCTGTACTTCAACCTGACCGGCACGCGCGCCACCGACCCGACCGAAGGCGTGCTGGCCTTTGGCGACTATCGCACCCGCGCCTATTCCAACGAGGTGCTGGCCGCCCTGGGGCAGCAAGACCTGCGCCACCTGCTGCCCCCCATCGTCGATGGTGCCACGCTGACCCATCCGCTGTCGGCCCCCGCCGCCGCCGCCGTCGGGTTGCCCGCAGGTCTGCCCGTGGCCCTGGGCTACATCGACATGGCCTGTACCGCGCTTGGCGCGGGACTTCAGTCTGCCGCCACCGATGCGGGGCTGACGATCCTCGGCTCGACCGGTGCCCACCTGCGTCTGGCGCGGGATCATACCGAGGTGCGGCTGAACGCGGCGCGGACGGGCTACATGCTGCCCCTGCCGGGAAGGGCGCTGGCCCAGCTTCAGACCAACATGGCGGCCACGCTGAACCTTGACTGGGTGCTGGGGCTGGCGGTGCAGGTACTGCAGTCGGCGGGGGTGGACCGGTCGCGCGGCGATCTTCTGGCACGGCTTGACGACCAGATTCTGGGGGCCGACCCCGGCGCCGCGATGTTCCACCCCTATATCTCGGAATCGGGCGAACGCGGTCCCTTCAACGACCCCTTCGCCCGCGCCAGCCTGACCGGGCTGTCGCTGCAGACCGGCTGGGCCGATATCCTGCGCGCGGTCTGCGACGGGCTGGTGATGGCCACGCGCGACTGCCATGCGATGCTGGGCCCGATGCCGGGCGAGGTCCGCCTCAGCGGCGGTGCCGCGCGGTCGGGGGCCTTGCGCCACCTGCTGGCCTCGGGTCTGGGCGTGCCCGTCCGGATCGTCGCACAGGACGAGGCCGGGGCGGCAGGGGCCGCGATGATCGCGGCACTTGCCCTCGGGGTCTATCCCGATACCGCCAGCATGTCGAAGCTTTGGGTCGATCCGCTGCTGCAGCCGCCCACCTTGCCGGACACGGGCCTGACCGGCGTCTATGACAGGATGTTCGACACCTACCGCACCACGCGCGGGGCGCTTGCCCCGGTCTGGTCCGCACAGGCCGGATGGCGCGCGGGCCCGGCCGGAAAGGCCGGGTCGGCATGACCGTGAATGTGGCGATCATCGGCGACCGATTCATGCAGGCCCGGGTCTTTTCCGCCGCCCTGACGGCCGCCTGCGGCGATCTTGTGGCCTGCCACGAGGTCGACCTGCCCTGGCCCGACCAGCCCATGCATCTGGATGCGGTGCATCCGGGGCTGGAGGGGTTGCGGGAATACTTCGGTGCGCCCGAAGAGATTCTGGCGCATGTCGGCGATGCCGCCGTTCTGGTCACCCACCTGGCCCCGCTGTCGGCCGGAATGCTGGACGCGCTGCCGCAGTTGCGGCTGGTCGCCGTGGCGCGGGGCGGGCCGGTGAACATCGACATGGCTGCGGCGGCGCGGCGCGGCGTGCGCGTGGTGAACGCGCCGGGGCGCAATGCCTCGGCAGTGGCCGAATTCACCATCGGGGCCATTCTGGCGGTGACGCGCAACATCACCCTTGGCCATGACGCGCTGCGCCGCAACGACTGGCGCGGCGATCTGTACCGCGCCGACGATGCCGGGGAAGAGCTGTCCGAGATGACCGTGGGGGTGATCGGCTATGGCCATGTCGGCAGCCGGGTCGTGCGCCTGCTGCGTGCCTTCGGGGCGCGGGTGCTGGTCTGCGACCCCTATGTGCAGCTTTCCGCCGCCGACCTTGCCTGCGGCGTGATCCAGACCGGGCTTGGTCCGCTGCTGGCGCAGGCCGACGTGGTCACCCTGCATCCCCGCGTCACGGCTGAAACGACGGGCATGATCGACAGGGCGGCGCTGGACGCGATGCGGCCGGGCGCGGTGCTGGTGAACACCGCACGGGGGCCGCTGGTGGACCTTGACGCGCTGCATGGGGCGCTGGTGTCGGGCCACCTGCGCGGCGCGATGCTGGATACCTTTGCGCAGGAACCCGTGCCGCAGGACCACCCGATCCTGGCACTGCCGAACGTGACGCTGACCCCGCACATCGCCGGGGCCAGCCGCAAGACGGCCCGCGTGGCCGCCGCACAGGCCGCCGAAGAGGTCCGCCGCTGGCTGACCGGCGCGCCGCCCCTCAACCCCTGCTGACAGGAGCATCCGATGACCAATGCTGAAACCGACCTGCGCCAGGCGATCATCGACCAATCCCGGTTCATGAACGCCTCGGGGCTGAACCAGGGCACCTCGGGCAACATCTCGGCCCGGTGGGGTGACCGGATGCTGATCACCCCTTCGGCCACCCCCTATGACCGCATGACGCCCGAGATGATCGCGTCGATGCCGTTCGATGCCGAATACGGCACCTGGGAAGGGCCGCTGAAACCCTCGACCGAATGGCGCTTTCACTTTGAAATCCTGAAGAACCGTCCCGACATGAACGCCGTGGTGCATGCCCACCCGACCTATTGCACCGCGCTTGCGATCAACGGGCGCGAAATTCCCGCCTGCCACTACATGATCGCGGCCTTCGGCGGTTCCAACGTGCGCTGCGCGCCCTATGCGCGCTATGGCACGCCGGAACTGTCGGTGCTGGCGCTGGATGCGCTGCAGGACCGGTCTGCCTGCCTGCTGGCCAACCACGGATCGATCGCCATGGGCGAGACGCTGGACAAGGCGATGTGGCGCGCGGTCGAACTGGAAACCATTGCGCGCCAGTATGTGCTGGCGCTTGGCCTTGGCACGCCGGTGATCCTGACCGACGACCAGATCGCCGAGACGGTCCGCGGCTTTTCCTCGTATGGCGTGCAGGACGACTGGAAGGATATCGCCGCCGGAACCGCGCTGGCGGGACCCGGGGCGAAAGCCTAGGCCATGGCGGGGACGGTCGATCTTCTGGTGATCGGCGGCGGCATCAACGGCGCCGGCATCGCGCGCGATGCGGCGGGGCGCGGGCTGTCGGTGATCCTGGCCGAAAAGGACGATCTGGGTCAGGGCACCTCGTCGCGGTCCGGCAAGTACATCCACGGCGGCCTGCGCTATCTGGAATACTACGAATTCCGTCTGGTGCGCGAGGCGCTGATCGAACGCGAGGTCGTGCTGGACGCGGCGCCGCATCTGGCATGGCCGCTGCGGCTGATCCTGGTGCACAGCCCGGCGCAGCGGCCGCGCTGGCTGGTCCGGCTTGGCCTGTTCCTTTACGACCATCTCGGCGGGCGCAGGCGCATTCCCGCAACCCGGTCGGTGCGGCTGAACCATACGCCCGAAGGGGCCATGGTGCGCGATGTCTATCGCCATGCCTTCGCCTATTACGACGTCTGGGTGGACGATGCCCGTCTGGTCGTGCTGAACGCCGTCGATGCGGCCCGGCGCGGGGCGGAGATCCTGACGCGGACCCGCGTGGTCTCGGCCCGCCGCGACGGCGGCCTGTGGCTGGCACTGCTGCAAACCCCTGATGGCGGCCTGCGCGAGGTCCGCTCCCGCGCCATCGCGAACACCGCCGGTCCCTGGGTCGAACAGGTGCTGGGCAACGTCGCCGGGGTGAATTCGTCCAAGCATGTGCGGCTGGTCAAAGGCAGCCACATCGTCACCCGGCGCTGGTGGACGGGCGATCACGGCTATGTGCTGCAGGCCCCCGACAAGCGGCTGATCTTCGTCAACCCCTATTTCGACGACCTCGCCCTGATCGGCACCACCGATATCCCCTTTGCCGGCAACCCCGAGGATGTGGCCATCGCCCCGGCCGAGGTGGACTATCTGCTGGGCATCCTCAACACCCATTTCAAGACGGCCCTCACACCCGATGACCTGCGCTGGTCCTTTTCCGGGGTGCGCCCCCTGTTCGACGACGATGCGGCCAAGGGGGCCTCTGCCGTCACCCGCGACTACACGTTCGAGGTTGACGGCGGCGACGGGCGGGCACCGATCCTGTCGGCCTTCGGCGGCAAGCTGACCACCTACCGCAAGCTGGCCGAGGCGGCACTTGTGCGCCTTGCGCCAAGCTTTCCCGCGATGGGCGGACCGTGGACGGCCACGGCCCCCCTGCCCGGCGGCGACATTCCCGATGCCGACTTCACCGCCTGGTATCCCGCCTTCCGCGCCCGCTGGCCCTGGCTGCCAGAACCCCTGGCGCGCCACTATGCCCATGCCTATGGCACCGAGGCCGACCGGCTGCTGGCGGGTGCCTGCGCGATGCCCGACCTCGGGGTTCATTTCGGCGGCCTGTTCCATGAACGCGAGGCGCAATGGCTGCTGGCGCAGGAATGGGCGCAGACCGCCGAAGACCTGCTGTTCCGCCGCACCAAGCATGGCGTCTTCCTGACCCCGCAGGACTGCGACGGCGTGGCGCGCTGGCTGGCGGCAAAGGCCGCATGATGCAGGCAGCGGCGGCGAAGACATGACGCCGCGCGACAACCGGGCCTGGCTTCTGGTGGCTCCGGCGATGCTGGTGCTGGCCTTTGTCGGGGCCATCCCGCTGGCCATCAACGGCTGGCATTCGCTGTTCGACATCTTCACGCTGCAGGAAAAATACTGGGTCGGCACCGAATGGTACCGCGCCCTTCTGTTTTCGCCCCGCCTGTACGAAAGCCTTGGCCGCAGCCTGGGGTTTTCGGCGGCGGTGATCGCAGTGCAGTTCCCGCTTGGCGTGGCCATCGCACTGATGCTGCCAAAGGCGGGGCCGGTGCGGTCCCTGGGGCTGGTTCTGCTGGCGGTGCCGCTGCTTGTGCCGTGGAACATGATCCCGGCGATCTGGCTCAGCTTCATCAACCCGGACAGCGGCCTGCTGGGTCGGGCCATCGCGGCGACCGGCTTCGTGTTCGACTGGAAGTTCACCGCATGGCACACCTGGGCGCTGCTGATCGCGATGGATACCTGGCACTGGGTGGGGCTGGTCGCGATCCTGGCCTGTTCGGGGCTGGCCGGCATCGCACCCGGCTACTATCAGGCCGCCGCCATCGACCAGGCGTCGCGCTGGCAGGTGTTCCGCCATATCGAGCTGCCCCGTCTGGCGGGCGTGCTGCTGATGGCGCTGCTGCTGCGATTCATGGACAGCTTCATGATCTATACCGAGGCTTTCGGGATCAACGCCGGCGGCCCAAACGACCGGACGGCCTTCCTGTCGCTGGACCTGGGCGAAGAGATCAAGGCCTTCAACTACGGCCCGGCGGCCGCGCGGTCGGTGGTCTATTTCCTCATCACGCTGGTGATCGTCTGGGGATTTGCCCGCGCAATGCAACGAAACCGGGACCCCGGGGGCAGCGCATGAGACGGCACGCGCTGCGCACCGTTGGAATGCTGGCGCTGGCCGGGTTCATCCTGCTGCCGCTGGCACAGGTCATCCTGCTCAGCTTCATCTCGACCCTGCCGCGCGAGGGCATCGCCACGGGATCGCCGACCCTGATGAACTTTGCCAACATCTTCCGCACCGAACGGCTCGCGGAGTCGCTGGTGAATTCGACCATCTACGTCTCGCTGAATGTCGCGCTGTCGATCGCCGTGGCGCTGCCTGCGGCCTATGCTTTCTCGCGTTACCGCTTCCGGGGCGACCGGGCGGCCTTCTTCGTGCTGCTGGCGTTCCGCGTGACCCCTCCGGTGGTGCTGTCGCTGCCGGTGTTCCTGCTGTTCTCGAAGGTCGGCCTGCTGAACACGCCGATTGGCGTGGCGCTGGTGCATTGCGTGTTCAACGTGCCCATCGCGATCTGGATTCTGGAAAGCTTCATCTCGGCCGTCCCGCGCGAATTCGACGAGACGGCGTTTCTGGATGGCCATTCGCTGCCCGGCTTCATGGTCCGGTACCTGATCCCGGTGATTGCACCGGGCATCGGCGCGGCGGCGTTCTTCTGTTTCATGTTCTCATGGGTCGAGGTCGTGTTCGCCCGCACCCTGACCATCACCGACGGCAAGCCGATCACCACGGCGATCACCAGCCTGTTCACCTTTCAGACCGACATCGGTCTTGTGATGGCGATGACAACGCTGTCGCTGCTGCCGGGGCTGGCGATGATCTGGTTCGTGCGCAACCACATCTCGCGCGGCTTCACCGTCCGGGTCTGACCTGCGGCACCCTGATCCGGAGACCGGCGGGGGACTTGGCCCCGAGGGTCACATCTGCTAGTCCCCCGACATGATCCGAAACGGCATGCCCGGTCTTGTCAAAGCGGCCCTCGCGCTGCTTGTCACGCTTGTCCTCGCGACGGCGGGCTGGGCGCACAGGATGCCCCAGGCCATCGACAGGGCAGGTGCGGCCGCACTTGCGGCCTATGTTTCGGTGGGCGGGACGGCGGATGACCTCTGCGCCAGCCGTCCGGGCCGGGGGGACCACGCCGACGGCTGCCCGGTCTGCCGGATGCCCGGCCTTCTGCCGCTGCCGGTCCGTGCGGAAAATCCGGTCGAGCTGCCGGTTTCGGTCATCCACAGCCCGGCCTGCCCCGGGCCGGGTCCGGTTGCGGCCTGCCATCCGGGCTGGCAGGGCCGCGCGCCCCCGGTCGTCTGACCCGTGCCGGGCCGGACGCGCCCGGCGGCAGCAGACCCCTGACCGGCGGCGCAGCCGCCCGAACCCCTTCCAGCGGAGTTTTCCCGTGAACCGAATCCTTGCCCTTCTTGCCGCGCTGATGCTTGGCACCGGCGCAGTCGCCCATGAATTCACCATCGGCACCCTGCAGATCGTGCACCCCAACATGCCGACCCCCTTTGCCGGGGCAAAATCGGCGGCAGGCTACATGACGCTGGTCAATACCGGCGCCGAACCCGACCGCCTGATCGGGGTGACCGCAGACTTCGCCGACATGGCGATGCTGCACGAATCGACCACCGACGCGAACGGCGTTGCCACCATGGCGCATGTGACCGCGCTGGAAATCCCTGCCGGAGAGACCGTGGCACTGCAGCCGGGCGGCTACCACATCATGTTCATGGGCCTCACGCAGGTTCCCGTGGAAGGCGATCTGCTGCCGGTGACGCTGACCTTCGAAAAGGCGGGCCCGGTCAAGGTGGAATTCAAGGTCGATCCGCCCGGCGCGGGCGAAAAGGGCCATGACCAGCACGGCGCAGCCGGGGGCCAGGACCGGCAGGCTCCGATGCCGACCGCCGGGATGACCGTCCCCAAGGCGATCACCGCCGTTCTGACCGCCCGGTTCGACACCCCGGAGGCACCGCTGACCGTCGAACCGGTCACCGTGCAAGGCAAGGTGGCGGTGGCAGGCTGGTCGCAGGACGGGCGCGGAGGCCGGGCCTTGCCGCACGGCTGAACGGGTTCGAAGGACCGGTGCCGGTGGGCCGGGATGCGGCCCCCGCCCGCAGCGGCTGACATCCGTTCCTGCCGATGACAGGCACCGCACCGCAGGCCGGTCCGGGGATCGGCGCGCGGGGGGCTTGCAGGACCGCGCGGCAGCCGCTAGAGAAACTTCTCGGGGGACCGGTCCTGCGGGACCGTCCCTTTCGCGGGTGTAGCTCAATGGCAGAGCAGCAGCTTCCCAAGCTGAATACGAGGGTTCGATTCCCTTCACCCGCTCCACATTCCTGAAAACGGCACTGGGTCCTGCGACCCTCCCGGCGACGGGCGGCAGAACCCGTGCAACTCTGCTTTCCTTCGCCCCGTCAAGGCCCTAAGAGGTGGCGCGCAACAGTGAAGGAAAGCCGAATGTCCACCATCACCCGCATCGAGACCGGTGCGCGCATGTCGAATGCCGTCGTGCACAACGGCACCGTCTATCTGGCCGGTCAGGTCGGCACCCCCGGCGACGGGGTCGCGGGACAGACCCGCACCATCCTGGCCGAGATCGACCGGCTGCTGGCGCTGGCCGGTTCCGACAAGACCCGCATCCTGATGGCGCAGATCTGGCTGGCCGACATCGGAACCTTCGCCGAGATGAATTCGGTCTGGGACGCCTGGGTCGCCCCCGGCCACACCCCGGCCCGGGCCACCGGCGAATCGAAGCTGGCCGGGCCGGAGTATCTGGTCGAGATCATCGTGACCGCCGCCGTGGCCTAGGCAGACGGGCGGCGGTGCGTGCAAGCACGCAGCCTGCGGGTAGATCGCGGGGCGGTGGGCAAAGACACGCAGCCCAACGGATGGCGCGGCGCGGTGCGTGCAAGCACGCACCCTACGGGAACGGGTGATCCGGGGCGCAGCCCGTCCGGGCGGGTGTAGGGTGTGTGCTTGCACGCACCGCTCCGCCGCCCCCCAGGGTGTCACACGTCGCGCAGCCAGGCTACCAGCGCGCGGGTCGAGCCGTCCTTGTCCCCGGCCTCCGCCACCCCTTCCAGCACCGGGCCGAGCGCGGTTGCCAGTTCCTTGCCCAGTTCCACCCCCCACTGGTCGAAGCTGTTGATCCCCAGGATCACGCCTTCGACAAACACCCGGTGCTCGTACAGCGCGATGATCGCGCCGAGCGTGAACGGATCGAGCCGGGGATAGGCCAGCGTCGTGGACGGGCGGTTGCCCGGGAAAACCCGGTGCCGGGCCTGCCGGTCCAGTTCGGCCCCGGTCAGGCCGCGCTTTGCCATGATCGCGGTCGCCTCGGCCAGCGACCGGCCCCGCAGCAGCGCCTCGGACTGGGCAAGGCAGTTCGCGGCCAGCAGCCGGTGCTGATGCGCCAGGTCGGGCTCATGCCCCTGCCGCGCCAGCAGGAATTCGCAGGGGATCACCCGCGTTCCCTGATGGATCAACTGATAGAAGGCATGCTGCCCGTTGGTGCCGGGTTCGCCCCAGACCACGGGGCCGGAATTCAGGGTAAGGTCCGACCCGTCCATCGCCACGCGCTTGCCGTTGCTCTCCATTTCCAGTTGCTGAAGGTAGGCCGGCAACCGGCTGAGGCGCTGGTCATAGGGCAGCACGGCGCGCGTCGCGTGGCCGCATATCTGGTTGTGCCACAGGCCCACCAGCGCCAGCAGCACCGGCAGGTTCTGCGCAAACGAGGCCTGACGGAAATGCGCGTCCATCGCCGCGCCTCCGGCCAGGAAGGCGCGGAAGTTCGCGGGCCCCACCGCCAGCATCAGCGACAGCCCGATCGGCCCCCAGACCGAATAGCGCCCGCCCACCCAGTCCTCGAAGCCGAAGACGCGCGACCCGTCGATCCCGAAGGCGGCGGTCTTCTCGGCGGCGGTCGAGACGGCGGCGAACTGCGCCGCCGGGTCGGCCACCTTGCCCGCCATCCAGCGTTTCGCGGTCTCGGCATTGGTCATCGTCTCGATGGTGGTAAATGTCTTCGACGCCACGATCACCAGCGTCGTTTCCGGGTTCAGACCCTTCAGCACGTCATGCACATGCGCGCCATCGACGTTCGACACGAAATGGCAGCGCGGCCCGTCGGCATAGGGTGCCAGCGCCAGCACCGCCATCGCCGGACCCAGGTCGGACCCGCCGATGCCGATGTTCACGACATCGGTGATCGCCCCGCCCTGCCCGCGGAAGCGGCCCGCGCGCACATCCTCGGCGAACGCCTCCATCCGCGCCAGCGTCGCGCGCACGCCCGGCATCACGTCGCGGCCATCGACGGTCACCGATGCGTCAAGGTTGCGCAGCGCGGTATGCAGGACGGCGCGCCCCTCGGTCTCGTTGATCGCGGCCCCGGCGAACATCGCCTCGCGCTTTTCCGCGACCCCGGCGGCTTCGGCCAGCGCCACCAGCAGACCCAGCCCTTCGGCGTCGATGTTCGTCTTGGAGTAATCAAACAGCATGTCGCCCAGCCGGGCCGAAAACCGCCCGGCCCGGTCAGGATCGGCGAACAGGTCCAGAATGTGCCGGTCCTTGACCACGGAATGATGCGCGTGCAGCGCCTGCCAGTTCGCCTGCATGATCTACTCTGCCCAATGAACGGTTGCGTGGGAAAGCACGCTGCGCACCGGGGCCTCGGTCACGGGCAGATGTGCCGCCCGCTCGATCGCCGCCCGCTTTTCGGCCCCGGTGATCAGGATATGGATGTTCATCGCCGCCTTCAGGACCGGCGCCGTCAGGGTGATGCGCGGCTCGCCCGCCGCCTTTGCCCGCAGCGCCATCAGCACAGGTGCCGTGTCGGAAAGCGCCTCGTCCAGCCGGTCGGCCCCGGGAAACAGCGAGGCGGTGTGCATGTCGGCCCCCATGCCCAGCAGCAGAACCGAGATCGGCAGATGCGGGGCCAGCCCCCCGGCCAGTTCGTCCAGCCGGTCTTCGGGGGCCTCGGCAGGGGCATAAAGCGGCACCAGCCGCGCCCCGGCGGCCCGGCCCGTCAGCAGCCGCTGGCGCAGCAGGCGGGTGTTCGACCGGGGACTGTCCTGGGGCACCCAACGCTCGTCATTCAGAAAAACCGAAACCCGCGCCCAGTCCAGATCCACCCCGGACAGCACGTCAAAGATCGGCCCCGGCGTGGTGCCCCCCGGCACGCACAGGCTCGCCCGCCCCTCGCGCCGCAGGAAATCGCCCAGTTCCCCCGCGATGCGGTCGGCCAGCGACAGCATCATCAATTCGCGGTCGGGATAGGCGACGAGGTTCATTCGCGGATCTCGCGCCAGCGGCGTCCGTCGCGGTGCATCAGCATCAGCGCGTCATCGGGGCCCGACGACCCCGGATCATAGGGTTTGGGCCGGTCGCCCTTGGCCTCCCAACCGGCGATGATCGGGG
>JAAFHX010000002.1:53712-62691 GCA_013297695.1 Rhodobacterales bacterium
TCGGTCCAGGCCCAGGCGGCCTCGACCTCGTCGCCGCGCATGAACAGCGTCTGGTTGCCCCGGATCACGTCCATGATGAGCCGCTCATAGGCGTCGGGAATGTCGGCCCCGTCTTCGCCCAGGGCATCGGCGAAACTCATGTCCAGCGGCACCTGCGTCAGCCGCATCCCGCCGGGACCGGGTTCCTTGATCATCACCATCAGGTTCATGCCCTCGTTCGGCTGCAACCGGATCACCAGCACATTCTCGCGCCAGCCCGAGGCGTCGTCAAAGATCGCGTGCGGCGGTTCCTTGAAGGTGATGGCGATTTCCGAGGCGCGCGCGCGCAGCTTCTTGCCGGTGCGCAGGTAGAACGGCGTGCCCGCCCACCGCCAGTTCGAGATGCCGACCTTCAGCGCGATATAGCTTTCGGTGCGCGACTGCGGGTCGCCCGAATCCTCCAGATAGCCCGGCTGGCCGTTCGCGCGCCCGTACTGGCCGCGCACGATGTCTTCCGGCGCCAGCGGCTGCAAGGCGCGGATCACCTTCAGCTTTTCGTCGCGCACCGCGTTCGGGTCAAAGTGATAGGGTGCCTCCATCGCGATCAGGCACAAAAGCTGCATCATGTGGTTCTGCACCATGTCGCGCATCGCGCCCGACTTGTCGTAATAGCTGCCGCGCCCGCCCACGCCCACCGTCTCGGCCACCGTGATCTGCACGTGATCGACGTATTGCGACTTCCAGATCGGCTCGAACAGGATGTTGGCAAAGCGCACCGCCATCAGGTTCTGCACCGTCTCCTTGCCCAGGTAATGGTCGATCCGGTAGATCTGGCTTTCCTTGAAATGCGCGGCCAGCGTCGCGTTCAGCGCGCGGGCCGAGGCAAGGTCGCGGCCGAACGGCTTTTCCACCACGATCCGGCTTTGTGCCGTGGCGATGCCGTGGGAATGCAGCCGTTCCGCCAGATCGCCGAACAGCGACGGGGCCACCGAAAAGTAGAAGGCGCTGACCACGCCCTGCCGCATCCGGTCCTTCAGTGCCGACCAGCCACCGGTGCCCGTGGCATCGATCGGCACATAGCCCACATGGTCCAGAAACAGTGCAATCTGTTCGGGGTCCTGCTTGGCAGGGCTGACGAATTCGGCAATCGCGGCGCGGACCTGATCGCGGAAGGCCTCTTCCGTCATGTCGCTGCGGGCGGCCCCGATGATCCGGCTGTCGGGGTTCATCTGACCCGCGACAAAGCGGCGATACAGGCCGGGGAAAATCTTGCGCCGGGCCAGATCGCCCGTGCCCCCGAAAATCACCAGATCGAAGGTTTCCACCGGGATGACGCGCGAAACCATGAGACCCTCCGTCTGCTGTTCCGGGCGGGTTCGTTAGCGCTAACGCCGCCCGTTTCGTCGCCCCCCCTTAGCCGCCGCCTGCCGGGAAGTCCAGCACTTGCCGGACCCTGGGGCACCCGGTCCGGCAACGGCCTCCTCAATATTCGCCGATGTTCTTCCAATCGACCCGCTGCACGCCCGAAACTCCGGCAAGCAGCGAAACCGCAGTCTCCAGCCGCGCCTCGGTGGAACTGACCGAGGCGACAAGCTCCACCGTGCCATCCGCAAGCCGGTGTTCCTCGATTCCCGTCAGGCCAAGGGCTTCCGCCTTGATATGGCGCAGCATCGCCTCGCGCAGCGCGGCCTGCTGGTCCGCCGGGCCGACGACGGTCAGCCGGAACGCGGTCTGGCCGCTGCGGCCGGCCAGGAACAGCCGGTCGAACAGGTTGACGACCGGGCGCAGGAACAGGTTTACGATCAGCAGGATGGCCGTCAGCGTAAAGGCCAGGAACAGCGCCCCGGCCCCGCAGAACATGCCGATGGCCGCCGAACACCACAGCGTTGCCGCCGTGTTCAGGCCCAGCACGTTCAGCCCGTCGCGAAAGATGATGCCCGCACCCAGAAAGCCGATCCCCGACACGATCTGCGCGGCCACACGCGTCGGGCTGCCGTCATTCGGAAACAGCGACGCAAAGGTGACAAAGCTGCAGGCCCCAAGCGCCACCAGCGCGTTGGTGCGCACCCCGGCCATGCGGTGCCGGGCCTGCCGTTCCATGCCCACGATGCTGCCGAACAGCACGGCGGCCAGCATGTTGACGGTGGTGGGCTGAAGATCGGACAGGATCGACACGGTGCAGCCCCCTCCGCGCGGGCCTGGCAGGTCAGGCTTCCAGTTCCGCATCCCAATACAGGTAATCCAGCCAACTGTCATGCAGATGGTTGGGCGGGAACCGGCGGCCCTGGTTCTGCATTTCTTCCGCCGAGGGCTGGCGCGGCGGACGGGCCAGCCGCAGGCCGGATTGCTTCAGCGTTTTGGACCCCTTGCGCAGGTTGCAGGGCGAACAGGCGGCCACCACGTTCTCCCAGCTTGTGATCCCGCCGCGCGACCGGGGCAGCACATGGTCAAAGGTCAGATCGCCCTTCGCGCCGCAATACTGGCAGCAGAACTGGTCGCGCAGGAAAAGATTGAAGCGCGTGAAGGCCACGCGCTTCTGAGGTTTCACATATTCCTTCAGCACCACCACCGACGGGATGCGTATCCTGCTGCGCTGGCTTCGCACCACATGGTCGTATTCGGCCACGATATCGACCCGGTCCAGAAAGGCGGCCTTCACCGCCTCCTGCCAGGGCCACAGCGACAGCGGATAGTAGGACAACGGGCGGTAATCGGCGTTCAGCACCAGCGCCGGATACTGTTTCAGCGCCGCCGGTTCGCGTACGAAACTTGTCCTGAAATCGCCGTCCATGCCCGAAATGACTCCGTTCCCGCCCTGTCTGCCCCGTCCGGCACCAAGGCGGGGAGCCCCGCCCCGATACCCAAAACTATATATGGCGTTTCGCTTGTGGCAAGCCCCCCGAGGGGTGGTGGTCTGCCGCAGCCGCACCGCCTTGCGCGATTAGGTAACGCGCGCAGGTGACGCCTCTGTGACGGCCCAGGACGGGAGACTCCGGGCGCATCAGCCCGGCAGGTTGTCGCTCAGGAACCCCAGGGTCGCCGACAACCCGTCGGGGGCGATCCCGTGGGCGGTCCCTTCCATCACATGCGCCCAGACATCGAACCCTGCCCGCGCCAGAACCGTTCCCGCCGCGTTCATGTCGGCAAACGGCACCACCGGGTCTGCATCGCCATGCATCAGCAGGATGGGCGGGCGGACCAGCATGTCGGCCTCCAGCCGTTCGGGCACCAGCAGGCGGCCCGAACAGGCCACCACCGCCGCCACCGGCGCGTCCCGGCGCGGGGCCACATGCAGCGCCATCATCGCGCCTTGCGAAAACCCGAACAGCGCCAGCGCCGCAGGCGGCAGCCCTTCCTCGGCCAGCCGCGCATCCAGGAACGCATCCAGATCGACGGCCGAGGCCGCCAGCCCCGCCGCCGCCCGTTCCTCGGACGATCCGTCAAGCCAGGGAATCGGGAACCACTGCCGCCCGAAGGGATTGCCGACACAGGGCTCGGGCGCGTCGGGGGCCAGAAACACCGTATCGGGCAGATGCGGTGCCAGAACATCGGCCAGTCCCAGCAGGTCGCCCCCGTCGGCCCCGTAGCCGTGCAGGAACATGACCATGCTTTTCGCCTGCCCCGAAGCCGGGGCGCGTCGTCCGAATCGCAACTGGCGTATCACCGCGCGCCCTCCCGGTCCTTTGCCACCCGGTAATAGGCCCAGAACAGCCGCGCCGCAACGCCGCGCCACGGTGACCAGTCTGCGGCCATGGCGCGCAAGGCGCGTTCCGTCGGGCGGCTGTCCAGACCAAGGACCAGCCGCGCGGCCTCCTGCAGGGCCAGATCGCCGGGGGCAAAGACATCGGCCCGGCCAAGCGAGAACATGGCATAGATTTCCGCCGTCCAGCGCCCGATGCCCGGCACCGCGACCAGAATGCTGATCACCCCGTCGTCCGGGGTCCTGCGCAAGGCGGCATAATCCACGTCGGCCTGCGCCAGCGCCCGGCCATAGCGCATCTTCTGCCGCGACAGGCCGCAGGCGCGCAGGTCCTCGTCACCGGCCCGCGCCACCGCCGCCGCCTCGGTCAGTCCCGCCGCCTCCAGCCGCGCCCAGATGGCGCTGGCCGAGGCCACGCTGACCTGCTGGCTCACAATGGCATCCCACAGCGCGGCAAAGCCGCCCGGCCTGCGCCGCAGCGGCAGGGGGCCGGTCAGCTCCAGCGCCGCCGCAAGGCGCGCATCGCGCGCGGCCAGCCACGCGGCCCCTTCAGCCACGCAGTCCGCCGTTTCAAGGGTGCGCCCGACCATGCCTGCACTTGTCGCCCCTTACAGGCTGGTGTGCAAGCGGTAGCCCGGCACATGCACCAGCCGCACGGCGGTGATCGGCATGCCATCCGTCCAGGTGGTGCGGTCGGTCACGAACACCGCCGCCCCGGCGTCGATTCCCAGGGCGCGCGCCTCGACCGCCCCCGCCGCCTCGGCGGAAAAGGCAATGTCGCCGCTGGTATAGGGCACGTTCATCACCAGCCATTCATTCACGCTCATGGCCGCGAAATCCGGGGCCGGGTCGGGCAGGACGGCGGGGTTCAGCCACCGCTCCTCGACCAGAAACGGCCGCCCGTCGGCCAGATGCAGCGTCAGGATATGCCGCAGCGGGGCCGCAGGCGCGATCCCCAGACGCGCCGCAACCGGCGGGGGCGGCAGCGCCGTGACATGTTTCAGCACCCGAAACGCATGGGCCTGCCCGCGCGCCTCGACCTCGGCCCGGATCACCGGAATGTCCAGCGTGGCACGCCTGACCGGATGCAGCGCGACCCGCGTGCCCGCGCGGCGCCGCCGCTCCAGCACCCCCGCCTGCGCCAGGTCGCGCAGCGCGCGGTTGACCGTGGCGCGCGCGCAGCCGAATTCCTGCGCCAGATCGGTTTCCGACGGGATCACCGCGCCCGGGGCCCAGTCGCGCACCCGGATGCGGCGCAGAACCTCGGCGCGGATCGCTTCCCAGCCGACCGGGGCCGTCACACCAGCCCCGCCAGACGCGCCGTCACCGCGCGGTACCGCGCCTCGATCCGGTCGCGCGCAACATGCCGCCCGCCGGTCACGATGTGCCGTCCGGCCGACCAGACACCCTCCACCATCCGGTCGTCACCCGCGAAAATCCAGGCGTCCAGCAGCCCGTCGCCCTGCCGCCCCGCCAGATCGACGGCTTTGGTATCCAGCGCCAGCAGATCGGCCCAGTCCCCCACCCGGATCGCGCCGCTGGCGCGCCCCGCCGCCTGTGCCCCGCCTTGCACCGCCGCCTGAAACAGCGCCCGCCCGGTGGATTGCCCCGGCCCGGCCAGCATCGCCCGCCCCCGGCCCTGCAACCGCTGGCCATATTCCAGCAGCCGCAACTCCTCGGCCAGTGCGATCCTGACATTGCTGTCAGACCCCACGCCCCACCGCCCGCCCGCGCCGCCATAGCGCACCCCGTCAAAGATTCCGTCGCCCAGATTGGCCTCGGTGATCGGGCACAGCCCCGCCACCGCCCCGCTCGCCGCCAGCGCCAGCGTCTCGGACGGCTCCATCTGCGTGCAATGGACAAGACACCAGCGCGGACCGACCGCATGATGGTCCAGCAGCCAGGCCACGGGCCGCGCCCCATAGGCCGCCTGCACCTCGGCCACCTCGGCCACCTGCTCGGCCAGATGCATGTGCAGCGGCGCGTCCGGGGCCATCGCCACCGCCTGCGCCAGCCCGTCGCGGGTGACCGCGCGCAGCGAATGCGGCGCAACCCCGATCCCGGCATCCGGCGCAAGCTGCGCCACCGCCCGCCCCGCCCCCTGCCACAGCCGCCCGAACCGGTCCGGATCATTGCCGAACCGCATCTGCCCGGCGCTCAGCGGGCGCCCGTTGCAGCCGCCCTGTTCATACAGCACCGGCAGCAGGGTCAGCCCCAACCCGGTCTCCGCCGCCGCCGCGACGATCCGCCCCGACATCTCGGCCAGGTCCGCATAGGGCTGCCCCCCGGGGTGGTGATGCAGATAGTGGAACTCGGCCACCGCCGCATAGCCCGCCTCGGCCATCTCGACCTGCACCAGTGCCGCGATGGCCTGCACGTCGTCGGGCGTCAGATGATCCAGAAACCGGTACATCAGCGCGCGCCAGGTCCAGAAGCTGTCCTGCCCCGCATCGCCCCGCCGTTCCGTCCCGCCCGCCATCGCCCGTTGGAAGGCATGCGCGTGCAAATTCACCGGCGCGGGCAGAAGGCAGCCAAGCGTCGCCCCCGGCATGCCCGGGGTCACCCGCACGATCCGCCCGCCCTGCACCAGAACCTCCACATCCCGCGCCCAGCCATCCGGCAGAAGGGCGGTTTCGGCGTGCAGCAGGGTCATGGCGGTGCTCGCTTGACAGGGGCTATTATGTACAGACATATTACGATCAAGCGCAGACATAAGGCAAGCCCCATGGCGGTGATTCTGGACAATGCGACCGTCGCCACGATGGACGACAGCGTTGAGGCCGGCGGCTATGGCCTGATCCCGCGCGGGGCCGTGGTGATCGAGGGTGATCGCATCCTGTGGGCCGGGCCAGAGGCGCTGCTGCCCGACAGCTCGCTGCCGCATCACGACATGGGTGGGCGGCTGATCACCCCGGCCCTGATCGACTGCCACACCCACATCGTCTTTGCCGGCGACCGCGCCCGCGAATTCGAAATGCGCCTGCAGGGCGCAAGCTATGAAGAGGTGGCACGGGCCGGTGGCGGCATCCTGTCCACCGTCACCGCCACAAGGGCGGCAACGGAAGATGATCTTTTCGCCCAAAGCCTGCCCCGGCTGGATGCGATCCTTGCCGGCGGGGCCGCCACGGTGGAAATCAAGTCCGGCTACGGCATTGATATCGAAACAGAATTACGGATGCTGCGCGTCGCCCGCCGCCTCGGTCAGGCCCGCGACGTGACGGTGACCACAACCTTCCTCGGGGCCCATGCCATCCCACCCGACTATCGCGGCCGCGCCGACGCCTACCTGACAGAACAGGCGATCCCCGCCCTGCGCGCCGCCCATGCTCAGGGGCTGGTCGATGCCGTCGATGCCTTCTGCGAGGGCATCGCCTTTACCCCGGTACAGGTCGCGCGGGTCTTTTCCGAGGCGCAAGCCCTTGGCCTGCCTGCGAAACTTCATGCCGAGCAGCTCTCGAATCTGGGCGGCGCGGCACTTGCCGCGCGCCACGGCGCTCTGTCGGCGGATCATCTAGAGTATCTGGATGTTGACGGTGTACAGGCAATGGCTGCCGCCGGAACCGTCGCCGTGATCCTGCCAGGTGCCTTCTACACCCTGCGCGAAACCCAGGCCCCCCCCATCGCCCGCCTGCGCGCCGCAGGTGTTCCGATGGCCGTCGCGACTGATTGCAACCCGGGTTCCTCGCCCCTGACCTCGCTGACACTCGCCATGAACATGGCCTGCACCCTGTTCCGCCTGACCCCGGCCGAGGCGCTTCTGGGCACCACCGCCCATGCTGCCCGCGCCCTTGGCCTGACCGACCGGGGCCGCATCGCGCCCGGCATGCGCGCCGACCTTGCGGTGTGGGATGCGACCCACCCCGCCGAACTCAGCTATCGCATCGGCAGCACCGCGCTGCACCATCGCATCGTCGGAGGCCGAATTGACACCTGAAACCCTGATCCCCGGTGAAACGACGCTGGCGCAACTGGAACGCCTGTTTCGCACGCAAGCACCGGTAATCCTTACACAAAAGTCCCGACTCGGCGTCGAGGCCGCCGCCGCCCGCATCGCCGCCGCCGCCGCCGGGACCGAGGCGGTGTATGGCGTGAACACCGGCTTCGGCAAGCTCGCCTCGCTCAAGATCGCGCCCGCCGACACGGCAACGCTGCAGCGCAACCTGATTCTGTCGCATTGCTGCGGCGTGGGCGATCCGATGCCCCGCCCGGTGGCGCGGCTGATGATGACGCTGAAACTGCTGTCGCTCGGCCGCGGCGCGTCCGGCGTGCGGTGGGAGGTGATCGCCCTGTTGCAGGACATGCTGGCGCGCGGCGTGACCCCGCTGATCCCGGCGCAGGGATCGGTCGGGGCCTCGGGCGACCTTGCCCCGCTGGCCCACATGACCGCCGTGATGATCGGCGAAGGGCAGGCCGAGCTTGACGGCCACAGCCTGCCCGGCGCGCAGGCGCTGGAACGGGTGGGGCTCACGCCGCTTGTCCTGGGCCCCAAGGAAGGCCTTGCCCTGATAAACGGCACCCAGTTTTCAACGGCTTACGCACTGGCGGGCCTGTTCGGCGCGGCCCGCGCGGCGCAGGGCGCGCTGGTCACCTCGGCCTTGTCCACCGATGCGATCATGGGCTCCACCGCGCCCCTGCACCCCGAGATTCACGCCCTGCGCGGCCACCCCGGCCAGATCGCCGCCGCCGCCGCGATGCGGTCCCTGCTGGAAGGGTCCGAAATCCGCGAAAGCCACCGGACCGGCGATACCCGCGTGCAGGACCCCTATTGCATCCGCTGCCAGCCACAGGTGACGGGGGCGGCGATCGACGTGCTGCGCATGGCCGCCCGCACTCTGGAGGTCGAGGCGAACGCCGCCACCGACAACCCGCTGGTGCTGTCAGACGGCCAGATCGTCTCGGGCGGCAACTTCCACGCCGAACCCGTGGGCTTCGCCGCCGACATGATCGCGCTGGCCATCTCCGAGATCGGCGCAATCGCACAGCGCCGGGTCGCGCTGATGGTGGACCCGACCCTCAGCTTCGACCTGCCGCCCTTCCTCACCCCCGACCCCGGCCTCAATTCCGGACTGATGATCGCCGAAGTCACCACGGCCGCCCTGATGAGCGAGAACAAGCACGCCGCCCACCCCACGGTGACCGACAGCACGCCCACATCGGCCAATCAGGAAGACCACGTCAGCATGGCCGCCCACGGCGCGCGCCGCCTCGGCCGGATGGTAGAGAACCTGAACGTCATCCTCGGCGTCGAGGCCATGTGTGCCGCCCAGGGCATCGGGTTCCGCGCGCCGCTTGCCACCTCG
>JAAFHX010000020.1:0-20895 GCA_013297695.1 Rhodobacterales bacterium
TAGAAGATGATCGAAGTTCGAACGACCGTCGTCAGGTCCAGCGCCAGAAACAGCAGCAGGAATTCGGTCGAAAAGATCAGGCCCATCACCACCGCCGCCCCGCGCGCCTCGGGGGCGACCATCAGAGGGCGGCCTTTCAGGCGGAACCAGACCAGCAGGCACAGCAGGGCTATGGCCGACCGCAGCCCGGCATAGAACACGGGCTGCAAACCGGTATTCACCACCTTGACCATCACCTGGTTGACTGCCAGCAGGGCCGCAAAGCCGATCAGCATCGCGGCCCCGGCCGCATCTATCCTGTCCTTGCGCGGCATCGGGCGTTCCTGTTCTGCGGCTGGCGCACCGTCGGTTGCGCCCCGGCCCCTGTCAAGCGGCAGACGGCGCAGTGGAAAGCTCTGGCGATGGGGGAATGAATGTCCTAAACGGCCCGAACCCCCCCCGGACACGCGCCTTGCGGAGATGCGCCATGACCGAAACCATCGTCGCCCGCTGCGAGGCCAAGGGCCTGCGCATGACCGAACAGCGCCGCATCGTGGCGCGGGTGATCGGCGCGGCCGAGGACCATCCCGATGTCGAGGAACTCTATACCCGCGCCAGTGCCATCGACCCGCGAATCTCCATCGCTACGGTCTATCGCACGGTCAAGCTGTTCGAGGAGGCGGGCATTCTGGAACGGCTGGAATTCGGCGACGGACGCGCGCGCTATGAGGATGCCGAGCGCGACCACCACGACCACATGATCGACATGAACTCGGGCCGGGTGATCGAATTCGTCGATCCCGAGATCGAGGCGCTGCAGCAGAAGATCGCTGACCGGCTGGGCTACAAGCTGGTGGGTCATCGGCTGGAACTTTATGGCGTGCCGGTGAAGAAGGGCTGATCCTGCGCCCTTGCCCGCGCGCGTGGGGGAAATTCCGTGGTCAAGGAGAACCTGCGCGGCATCGTGCTGATGGTCTGTTCGATGCTGGCCTTTGCGCTGGAAGACATGTTCGTGATCTGGGCAACCGACCGGCTGTCCACCGGGCAGATTCTGGCCTTTATCGGGCTGGTCGGCGGGATGGCCTTTGCGGCCGTGGCGGCCTTGCAGGGCCAGCGGCTGTGGACGGGGGATTTCTGGAACCGCGCCGTGATCTGGCGCAACGCGGGCGAGGTTCTGGGCACCTTCGGGTTCATCAACGCGCTGGCGCTGGTGCCGCTGTCGACGGTGGCCGCGATCCTGCAGGCGATGCCGTTGGCGGTGACGTTGGGGGCGGCGCTGTTTCTGGGCGAAACGGTCGGCTGGCGGCGCTGGACGGCGATCACGGTCGGGTTCGTCGGGGTGCTGATCGTGATCCGGCCCGGAATGGCGGGGTTCGACCCCAATGCGCTGTGGGCAGTGCTGACCGTGGCGGGCCTTTCGGCGCGCGATGTGGCCACGCGGCGGGTGCCGAAAACCATCTCGACGCTGCAACTGTCGGTCTGGGGATTTCTGGTGGTGGCCCTGCTGGGCACCGTGATGGAGGCGGCAGGGGGGCGGGCGGTCATCCCGCGCCCCGGCGAATGGGGCCTTCTGACCGGGGCGGTGATCTTCAGCGTGCTGGGCTATTGGGCGATAACGGCCGCGATGCGCCTGGGCGAGGTTTCGGCGATCACGCCCTTCCGCTATGCGCGCCTGGTCTTTGCCCTGTTCATCGGCGCGCTGGTCTTTGGCGAGCGCCCCGATGCCGCAACGCTGGTCGGGGCGGCGATCATCATCGCGTCGGGCCTGTATTCCTTTGCCCGTGAGCGTGCTCGGGCGCGGCGCGCCCTAGCCAGCGCACCTGCCGCAGGGTAAGAAGCGCGTCATCAGCACCCCGCCACCGGAGGCAATGCCCATGAGCACGATCATCGACATCCACGCGCGCGAGATTCTCGACAGCCGCGGCAACCCCACCGTCGAGGTGGACGTGACGCTGGAAAGCGGCGCGACGGGCCGCGCCGCCGTGCCCTCGGGTGCCTCGACCGGCGCGCATGAGGCGAATGAAAAGCGCGACGGCGACAAGGCGCGCTACAAGGGCAAGGGCGTACTGGAGGCCGTGGCGGCGGTGAACGGCGAGATCGCCGAAGAGATCGTGGGCTTTGACGCGACCGAGCAGATCGGCATCGACCGCACCATGATCGAGATGGACGGCACGCCGAACAAGTCGCGTCTTGGGGCGAACGCAATTCTTGGCGTGTCGCTGGCCGTGGCCAAAGCGGCGGCGGAATTCAGCGGCCAGCCGCTTTACCGTTATGTCGGGGGAACCTCGGCCCATATCCTGCCCGTGCCGATGATGAACATCATCAACGGCGGCGAACATGCCGACAACCCGATCGACATCCAGGAATTCATGATCATGCCGGTGGCGGCAGACAATATCCGCGAGGCGGTGCGGATGGGGTCGGAAGTGTTCCACACGCTGAAGAAGGAACTTCAGAATGCGGGCCACAACACCGGCATCGGCGACGAGGGCGGCTTTGCACCCAACCTGAGCTCGGCCCGCGATGCGCTGGATTTCATTCTGAAATCCATCGAGAAGGCGGGATACCGTCCGGGCGAGGATATCTATCTGGCGCTGGACTGCGCCGCGACGGAATACTTCCGGGGCGGCCGGTACGAGATGAAGGGCGAAGGCAAATCGCTGAGCATCGAGGAGAATGTGGCCTTCCTGGCGGCCCTTGCCGCCGACTATCCGATCATTTCCATCGAGGACGGCTGTTCCGAAGATGACTGGGCGGGCTGGAAGCTGCTGACCGAGACCCTGGGCAAGAAGATTCAACTCGTCGGCGATGATCTATTCGTGACCAACCCGCGCCGTCTGGCCGAAGGGATTTCCATGGGCTGCGCCAATTCGATGCTGGTGAAGGTCAACCAGATCGGCACGCTGACGGAAACGCTGGCGGCGGTGGATATGGCGCACCGGGCGGGCTACACCAACGTGATGAGCCACCGGTCGGGCGAGACCGAGGACAGCACGATTGCCGATCTGGCGGTCGCGACCAACTGCGGCCAGATCAAGACCGGATCGCTGTCGCGGTCGGACCGGCTGGCGAAATACAACCAGTTGATCCGGATCGAAGAGATGCTGGGCGAGACGGCGGTCTATGCCGGTCGGTCGATCCTGAAGGGCTGAAGGCGGCCGAACGCTTCGCGGCGTTCGTCCAACGACTGGCTTACTGGCTTCTTCCGTTGTCTTTCCTACTCAGAGCGCGCACCATTTCACAAGGTGCGCGCGTAGGTTCCGAAAGCCAATTAACTCATGTGGGTGCGCAGGAGGGGAAACTATGTCTGGTTGGACCAAGGTCTGGAGATTCGAAGACTACCATCGAGCAGATGTAATAGATTACCTGATCGGACAAGCCGGAGTCTACCAGTTTGGCTTTAATTACGATGGATTTCAACCCAAGTATATTGGGCGCGTTGTGTGGACAGCAAAAAAATGGGACTTTTACAAGAGATTTGAACATTATCGACTGTTCCCTCACAATAGCGAAATCGCCAAGAGGATATTCAATGAACGAAAATCGCTAAAGTTCAGGATACAGGTCGTAAGCGACCCTGCCTGGACCGAAAGCAAGTATTTGATGGATGACAAGAATACCTATGGGCAGTTCAAGACCTACCAATGGAACCGTCGTGGATCGAACTATTCCATCAATTATGAAAAAGACGACTGGGAAGCCTGGGCATCGACGCATCAGGACGTCTACGGTAAACGATAGGCGTCTTGCTTGTTCACGGCAAACCCGGTTTGTCGTGGCCGACTTGGCTGGAACTGAAGTCAGCCTTTCACTTCCTGCGCCGTATTGCCGCCATCGGCCACGATCATCTGGCCGGTCACATAGCTCGCTTCGTCGGCGGCAAGGAACAGCGCGGCATCGGCGACCTCGGTCGGGGTTCCGGAACGGCCAATCGGGGTGTGACGACCTGCGATGATCCCTGCCCCGGAGGACACGGATGCCTGCCCCGGTGGACAGCGCCCCCTGCCCTGCGCGCCTGCCCTGGTTCCTCCGCCGCTTGCCTGAAGGCGATTCCCGACCGATGCTTGAGCGGGTGGTGCCGTGGCGAAAGGTTGGGCGAGATGGACGAAGCAGAGGCGATCATCGACAAGCTGGGGCTGGCCCCGCACCCCGAAGGCGGGTGGTACCGGCAGACCTGGGTGGCGCAGGGAGCGGGCCGGCCGCCAGGAACGGCGATCCTGTTCTTGCTGAAGGGCTCGGAACGCAGCCATTGGCACCGGGTCGATGCGGACGAGATCTGGCATTTTCATGCCGGCGCGCCGCTGATCCTGTCGGTGGCGGGCACCGGGGCCGGGCCGGTCACGCGGCTGCGGCTCGGGCCGGAGGTGCTGGCAGGCGACAGCCCGCAGGGCATCGTGCCCGCCGGGCACTGGCAGGCCGCAGCCGCGACCGGCGGCTGGTCGCTGGTCGGCTGCACGGTCAGCCCCGGCTTCCGGTTCGAGGGGTTCGAGCTCGCCCCCGCCGGCTTCGACATCCCCGGCTGACGGCGGCGCGGATCGACCGGACTGTTGGCTTTGCCCTGCGCCGGGTGTAGGGCAGCGGGGCGATGACCGAAGATGCCCCCCTTTCCGCCCCCACCAACGAGGACAGCCTGCGCGGCTTTCTCTTCGCGCTGTCGGCCTATCTGATGTGGGGCTTCCTGCCGCTGTTCATGAAAGCGGTGTCGCATATCTCGCCCGCCGAGGTGATTGCGCACCGGGTGATCTGGTCGCTGCCCATTGCGGGGGGCGTGCTGCTGGTGATCGGGCGGATGGGCGCGGTCTGGGCGGCCCTGCGCAACCCCCGGATGCTGGCAATGGGGGCGGCCACGGCGGCGCTGATCTCGGTCAACTGGGGCATCTATGTCTGGGCCATCGGGTCGGGGCATGCGCTGGACGCGGCCCTGGGATATTACATCAATCCGTTGTTCAGCGTGTTCCTCGGCTGGCTGCTGCTGGGCGAGCGGCTGACGCGGGCACAGGGTGCGGCGCTGGCGCTGGCGGCGGCGGCGGTGGCCCTGCTGACATGGGAGGCGGGCAAGGTGCCGGTGGTGGCGCTTGGGCTGACGGTCACCTGGGGCCTGTATGCCTATCTGAAGAAATCGCTGCCCATCGGGGCGAACGAGGGCTTCTTTCTGGAGGTGCTGCTGCTTCTGGTCCCTGCGGCGGGGTATGCGCTGTGGCTGGGGGCAACGGGGGCCGGGCATTTCGCCATGGGCAATCCCGCCGATACCTGGCTGCTTCTGGCCTGCGGAATCATCACGGCGGTGCCGCTGATGGTCTATGCCAACGGGGCCAAGGGGTTGCGGCTGTCGACCATCGCGATGATGCAGTACATCGCGCCGACGATGATCCTGCTGACAGCGGTGTTCGTGTTTCACGAGCCGTTGGGCCGGGCGCGGATGATCGCCTTTCCGATGATCTGGGCGGCACTGGCCCTGTTCTCGGCGGCGACGTTGCGCCGCGGACGGGCGGCGCAAGCGGTTGCGCGCAAAGCCGTGTGACCGCCGCTGCTCGAGCCGTGCAGCGGGGGTTTCACACCCCCGCCCCCCCGTGGGATATTTTTCCAAGATGAAAGGCAGACAGGAGCGAGGGTCCGGCGTCAGCCTTCCGGGCGGCTGATCCGGCCGCCAACGGTCAGATGCGGCACACCCGTGGTGCTGGGGCCGGAGATCGGCAGGCCGCGCGCGATGCGGACGGCAAGAAAGGCAAAGGCCTGCGCCTCGAGCATGTCGCCGTTCAGCCCGCAGGCCTCGACCGGCTGAACCTCGGCCGGCAGGGCGCGGGCCAGCATTTCCATCAGCGTGGCATTGTGCCGCCCGCCTCCGGTGACCAGGACCCGCGTGACCGGAGTGGGGAAATGCGCGGCCCCCATGCCCACGGCGCGGGCGGCGGCGGCGCAGAGGGTGGCCGCCGCATCGGCATCGGCCAAGGCGCCCACGGATTGGACGATCGCCGCGAAGGTGTTTCGATCCAGCGACTTGGGCGGCATTCGCGCGAAATAGGGATGGGTCAGGAACTCGGCCAGCAGGCCCTCGTCCGGCACCCCGGACGCGGAAATCGTCCCGCCTTCGTCCTGTGTCCGTCCGAGCCGGGCCTGCATAAGGTCATTGATGGGTGCGTTCGCCGGGCCGGTGTCGAAGGCCAGGACCGCGCCCGGCACCTCGGGCGCGGGCTGGCGCGGGTCGATCCAGGTGACATTGCCCACACCGCCCAGGTTCAGGATCGCCAGGGGCTGGGTCGCCCCGACCGCCTTGGCGCAGGCAAAGTGAAAGAACGGCACCAGCGGCGCACCCTGCCCGCCCGCCGCCACATCGGCGCTGCGGAAATCCCAGACCACGGGCAGGCCAAGCCGACCGGCCAGCGTGGCCCCCGACCCCGTCTGATGCGTGCCCAGCCCGCCCGGATCATGCGCCAGCGTCTGACCGTGAAACCCGACCAGCGCAGCCCCCGGCAGCCGGACCAGAAGGTCGGCATGCGCCGCCTCCACCACCTCGGCTGCTGCCTGCACGGCCGGAGCACCGGGCCAGAGGCCCAGTGCCGCGCGCAGGACCGCACGCTCCTTGGGGGTATAGGGGCGATAGGCCGTCGGCCCGAATTCCACGATCCGCTCGCCATCGGTCAGCACCATCGCGGCATCGACCCCGTCCAGGGAAGTGCCCGACATGGCCCCCAAGGCCCATACCGCCCCCGAATTCACCATTTCCGCCCCCCGCGCGGCCTTTCCCTGACCGGACCCGACCGATATACCGCCCCGGCAACAGCAGACACGAGACAGCGATGACCTACCATCCGAAATCCGATTTCCTGCGCGTGATGATCGAGCGGGGCTTTCTGGCCGACTGCACCGATTATCAGGCGCTGGACGAGGCCTTCGTCAAGGGGGCAGCGACGGGGGGCGTCGTGCCGGGCTATATCGGGTTCGATGCCACGGCGACCTCGCTGCATGTGGGCAGCCTGATCCAGATCATGATGCTGCGCTGGCTGCAGGCGACGGGCGGCAAGCCCATCGTCCTGATGGGCGGGGGCACCACCAAGGTCGGCGATCCGTCGTTCCGCGCCGAGGAACGCCCGCTGCTGACCGAGAGCCAGATCGACAGCAACATCGCCGGCATCAGGCGCGCCTTTTCGCCCTATGTCCGCTTCGGCGAGGGGCCGACCGATGCGATCATGGTCAACAATGCCGAATGGCTGGACGGGCTGAACTACCTTGGCTTCCTGCGTGACATCGGGCGGCATTTCAGCGTGAACAGGATGCTGTCCTTCGACAGCGTGAAATCCCGGCTGGACCGCGAACAGTCGCTGTCCTTTCTGGAATTCAACTACATGATCCTGCAGGCCTATGATTTCCTGGAACTGAACCGCCGCTACGGCTGCCTGCTGCAGATGGGCGGGTCGGACCAGTGGGGCAACATCGTCAACGGCGTGGACCTGACGCGCCGGGTGATCGATGCCGAGGTCTATGGCCTGACCTCGCCGCTTCTGACCACCAGCGACGGGCGCAAGATGGGCAAGTCGGCACAGGGGGCGATCTGGCTGAACGGAGATCTGCTGTCGCCCTACGAGTTCTGGCAGTTCTGGCGCAACACGACCGATGCCGATGTGGGGCGGTTCCTGAAGCTTTACACCGAACTTCCGCTGGCCGAATGCGACAGGCTGGGCGCACTTGCCGGGTCTGAAGTGAATGCGGCCAAGGTGGTGCTGGCCAATGCCGTCACCACCCTTTTGCACGGGGCTGATGCGGCGGTGGCGGCAGAGGCCACGGCCCGGGCGGTCTTTGAACAGGGCGGCACGGGCGAGGACCTGCCGACGCTGCATCTCGGGTCGGCCGACGTGGCCGAGGGCATCTCGGTCGCGCAGCTTTTCGTGCGGTCGGGTCTGGCGAAATCCGGCAAGGATGCCAAGCGTCTGATCGCCGAAGGGGGGGCGCGGCTGAACGATGCGGTCGTGCTGGACGCGGGCCGGATGCTGGGCGCGGGCGACCTGGCCGATCCGGTCAAGCTGACTGCCGGGCGCAAGCGCCATGCGCTGGTGGTGTTGGGCTGAAACACGAGGCGGCGGAGCGGATCGCACCCGAACGCCCCTGCCGTCTTCTGTTCACAAATATCCCGGGGGTGCGGGGGCTGGCCCCCGCTTTCCGGCGGCTCTGAGACATGGACCCGTGAAGGTCAGGCACGACGGCGGCGCAGCACCGCCAGACCGCCAAGGCCCGCAAGCATCAACAGGCCCGCCGCAGGCAGCGGTACCGGGGCCACTGCAGCGATCTGGTCGCGGTCATAGATCGTGGTGCCGAAGCGGTAGCCTTCCCAGTTGTTCAGGACGACCGAATAGCCCGAGGTCGGCGTCTTGAGGATCATGTTGAACACCTTGGCATTGCCCCAGGCGCGCAGGACATTGGCGATGGTCAGGTTCTTGAAATCGACGATGTCGAAATCGGCCCCGCCGTCCAGCACCGCGCCGCCAGCGATCTTGCCGGACAGGTCGTCGAACAGGTTCAGCGTGTCGTCGCCGGTCCCCATGTCGATGCCGCCGACAAGCATGCTGCCGCCGTGCAGGCTCAGCACGTCCTTGCCGGCGCCCACGTCGAGCGCGAGTCCGTCAGTGCCTTCGATGATGCCATAGTTGTCGACGATCTGCGCAGCGGTGTTTTCGTTCGACGGATCGGTTTCGCCCTTGTCCACCAGAATCCCTGTCGTGCCCGAGATGCGGCCGCGGTTGGTGATGGTCGAGGTGGTGGCGCTGCCGTCGAAGTCGATGGCGGCATTGGCTTCGGAGATGATCAGACCAGTCTTTTCGTTGATGATCTCGCCGCTGTCGATATCAATCGCGTCCTGCTGTTCGGCAAGCGGATCGGAATTCTTCTTGCTGCGGATCGTGCCGCTGTTGGTGATCTTGGCATCCTCGTCCACCTGGATCGCATCATCCAGCGCCACGATCATGCCGTTGTTGGTGATCGTTGCGAAATCGCCGGATTCGATGCCTTCGTCGGTCTGGGATTCGATCAGGCCGCCTGCGCGGTTCAGGATGTTGGCATAGCGGCCGCCGTTGGGGCGCCCGTCCGGCAGAAGGACCGGGTTGCCGTTGGCATCCTCGACAAAGCTGTTGCGGATCGCCTTGCCGGTGGCGGTGATGGTGCCGCTGTTGTCCACGGTCAGGTTGTTGCGCGTATCGGCATCGATCCCGCGGCTGCCGCCCTTGATCGTGCCGGTATTCGTGACGGTCAGGTTGTTTCCGCCGTCGATGCCGTCATTGCTGGAACCGATGCCCTCGATCGAGCCGTTGTTGGTGACACTGCTGCCGGTGCCGCGCACCCGGATGCCGTCGCCGTTCGACCGGGTAACCGTTGCCCCGGCGTTCACCTTGGCTGTCACCCCGTTGTCGTTGTCGGTAAAGCCGGTGGATGTGCCGCTACAGACGTAGGTGTTCGTCGGGCTTTCGACACAGGCGGCGAAAGAGGGGGCTGCCGACAGGGGCAGAAGAACAAGGGCAGACAGACAGAAGGCGCGGTTCATGAATCCTCCGGGGGAAATTGCTCCCCGGAGGTAGAGTGGGAATGTAACGGTTTGTTAACAAACCATCCGTCCGGGGCTACGGCTGCACCGTGACCTTCGCCATGTAGTCGGGCTCGGTCACGGCACCATTGGCGGCACTGTCGCCCTTCTTGATGGCGTCAAGCACGTCGAGGCCCTGCACGATCTGACCGACCACGGTGTATTGGCCGTCAAGGTTCGGCGCGGGCGCGAACATCATGAAGAACTGGCTGTTGGCCGAGTTCGGGTCCTGCGCGCGGGCCATGCCGACGGTGCCCCGGTCAAACGGGATCGACGAGAATTCGGCCGGAAGGTTCGGCCGGTCCGACCCGCCGGTGCCCGCCATCGAAAGGTCGGTCCCGCGCTTGCCGGCCGATACGTCGCCGGTCTGGGCCATGAAGCCGTCGATGACGCGGTGGAACACCACGCCATCATAGGCCCCGGACTGCGCCAGCGCCACGATCTGTTCCACATGCTTGGGTGCCACATCGGGCAAAAGGTCGATGACGATGGTGCCGCTGGTCGCGCCTGCAACCTCGATCACCAGGTTCGGGCCGGGGCCGTCCTCGGCGGCATGGGCAGGCGAGGAGCCCTGGACGAGACCCCATGCAGCGACTGCCGCAAGCCCGAAGGCCGCGACGGAGGCAAGAACGAAACGACGGTCAGACATCGGCAGCCACCTTGACAGAGATCATGCGGTCGGGTTGCGCGGGCGGCTCGCCGCGCGTGATGGCATCGACATGGGCCATGCCCTCGATGACACGGCCATAGACGGTGTACTGGCCGTTGAGAAAGTGATTGTCGGAGAAGTTGATGAAGAACTGGCTGTTGGCCGAGTTCGGGTTCTGTGACCGGGCCGCCCCGATGGTGCCGCGGTCATGCGGCAGCTTGGAAAACTCGGCCGGAAGATCGGGGTGCTCCGACCCGCCCGTGCCCGCGCGGCGCAGGTTGAAGTCCCGTTCGGCGTTGCCATTGGCCACATCGCCGGTCTGGGCCATGAAGCCGTCGATCACGCGGTGGAACACCACGTTGTCATAGGCCCCGGCGCGGGCCAGTGCCTTCATCCGCTCCACATGCTTCGGCGCGACGCCGGGCAGAAGCTCGATCAGGACGCGACCGCCCTTCAGCTCCATGATGATGGTGTTTTCGGGGTCCGTGATCTCGGCCATCGCGAGGTCTCCTGTCTGGAATTCGCGCGCAACTTAAGGTCAGGACCCGGCAAGGGGAAGGGCAAAGCGGCACAAGCGGCAGTTGCGCGCCGACTCTCGCGCGGGATCGGTTGACGCGCGCGCCGCGATAGGGTGCAAGGGGGATGAACGCTGGACAGGAGGGGCCGATGGCCTGGAAGACGCTGGACGACATCGACGTGGACGGCAAGACGGTGCTGGTGCGGGTCGATGTGAATGTGCCGATGGAGAACGGCCAGGTCACCGACGCCACGCGGATCGAAAAGATCGTGCCCACCATCAACGACATCCTCGCCAAGGGCGGCAAGCCGGTGCTTCTGGCGCATTTCGGCCGCCCCAAGGGGCAGCCGGTGGACGAGATGAGCCTGCGCCACATCCTGCCTGCGATGGAGGCCGCGTTTCCCGGGCGGGTGATCCGCTTTGCGACCGATTGCATCGGCGGCCCGGCCAAGACGGCCGTCGCGGCATTGCAGCCGGGCGAAATCCTGCTGCTGGAGAACACGCGCTTTCACGCGGGCGAGGAGAAGAACGACCCGCAGCTTGCTGCCGGCATGGCGGCGCTTGGGCAGGTCTATGTGAACGACGCGTTTTCGGCAGCGCATCGGGCGCATTCGTCAACCGAAGGCATCGCCAAGCTGCTGCCCCATGCGGCGGGGCGTCTGATGGCCGAGGAGTTGAAGGCGCTGGAGGCAGCCCTTGGCCATCCGCAGCGCCCTGTCGTGGCGGTGGTGGGCGGCGCGAAGGTTTCGACCAAGCTGGACCTGCTGGGCAATCTGGTGACCAAGGTCGATCATCTGGTGATCGGCGGCGGCATGGCCAACACGTTCCTCGTGGCGCAAGGGGTGGAGGTGGGCAAGTCGCTGGCCGAGCGTGACATGGCCCCGACGGCGCTGGACATCCTGGAGAAGGCCAAGGCCGCGGGCTGCACGATCCACCTGCCGGTGGATGTGGTCGTGGCGCGCGAGTTCAAGGCAGGGGCTGCGTCCGAGATCGTCGCGGTCAGCGATTGCCCTGCCGATGCGATGATCCTGGACGTGGGGCCTGAAACGGTCGAGAAGCTGAAGCAGGTCTTTGCCAACTGCAGGACCCTGATCTGGAACGGCCCATTGGGCGCGTTTGAAATTGCCCCGTTCGACGCGGGAACCGTGGCGGCGGCACGGGCGGTGGCAGCGCTGACGCGTGCAGGCAAGCTGGTAACGGTGGCCGGCGGCGGCGACACGGTGGCCGCACTGAACCAAGCCGGGGTGGCGGGCGACTTCAGCTTTATCTCGACCGCCGGGGGGGCGTTTCTGGAGTGGATGGAGGGCAAGGATCTGCCCGGTGTCACCGCTTTGCGCGCCTGAGCCGGAATTCTTGCCGCAACTGCAGCCTGTTAGCGCCAACGTGATTGCATCGGGCGGCAGCTTGGTTTTACAGCCTGATCGAACGGGGCGGCCGACCGTCCACAAGGGAAAGGACCATTAGAATGCGCTCGACCAAGATTGTTCGGAAAATTCTGGACCAGTACGAGGGCGAAACGCCCGGTGTGAAGGTGAACCTGGCCCGCATCCTGATGGAAGGCCGTCTGGGCGGGACCGGCAAGATGATCATCCTGCCGGTGGATCAGGGGTTCGAACACGGTCCGGCACGCAGCTTTGCGATGAACCCGGCGGCCTATGACCCGCATTACCACTATCAGATGGCGATCGACGCCGGGTTGTCCGCCTATGCCGCGCCGCTGGCGAACCTGGAAGCCGGCGCAGATAGCTTCGCGGGGCAGATTCCCACGATCCTGAAGGTGAACAGCGCCAATTCGCTGATGTCGGGCACGGCGGGCCGCAATCAGGCGGTCACCGCTTCGGTCAACGATGCGCTGCGTCTGGGCTGTTCGGCCATCGGCTTCACCATCTATCCCGGCAGCGACCTTGCGCTGGACATGTTCGAGGAAATCCGCGAAATGCGCGCCGAAGCCGCCTCTTGCGGCATCGCCACGGTGATCTGGTCCTATCCGCGCGGCGAGGCGCTGACCAAGGACGGCGAAACCGCGATCGACGTGACCGCCTATGCCGCGCATATCGCGGCGATGCTGGGTGCCCATGTCATCAAGGTGAAGCTGTCGACCGACCATCTGGAGCAGGCCGAGGCCAAGAAGGTCTACCAGAAGGAAGGCATCGACATCGCCACCCAGGCCGCGCGGGTGCGCCATGTTGTGCAGTCGTGCTTTGCCGGGCGGCGGATCGTCGTCTTCTCGGGCGGGGCGGCCAAGGGCGAGGATGCGGTCTATGACGACGCCCGTGCAATCCGCGACGGCGGCGGCAACGGCAGCATCATCGGGCGCAACAGCTTTCAGCGTCCGCGCGAAGAGGCGCTGGCGATGCTGGACAGGCTGGTGGAAATCTACAAGGGCCGCGCCTGACCGCCAGCGCGGCGAAAGGGGATTCACAGCCCTGCCAAGCTGTGTCATGATTCGCCAGAACGCCCCCGGTCGAATGAGGGGCGTCAGGCACAGGCAGATACGGGCAGAATGATGAACAGGCCTCGACCCTCACTTGGCGCGGCGGTCTATTTGATCCTTGCACTGACATTGGGCGGCTACTTCACCTTTGCTGCCGTGCAGGGGGACTACGGTGTTTTCCGCCGCGTGCAGATCGAGGCGCAGACCGAGACGCTCAGGGCGGAACGGGATGAACTGGCGGTTGACCTCGCGGCACTCCAGAACAAGACACGACGGCTGTCTGACGGCTTTCTCGACATAGACCTGCTGGACGAGCAGGCGCGCGACGTTCTTGGCATGATCCGCAGCGACGAGATCGTGATCCGCTGATCCGCAAGACGCATGCCAACGCGGGCGCATGTTCTGGCTTCTGCCTCTTCGGCATTGACGGGGGCGCAGCCTGTACTGCCCGCGATGCCGCAGGTGAAGGCCTGCTCTTGCATCGGCATTTTTCCTGTAGCCCAACGATTTCCGATGCTGTAAGGGTGGTTTAATGCTGAACCATTCCCCTTCAGCGATCGGAGGACCGCCGGCATGGCCACCAGAAAAGCGCCCGAAACCTCGAACATCTCAAAGGATGACCTGCTTGCCTACTACCGCGAGATGCTGCTGATCCGGCGTTTCGAAGAAAAGGCCGGACAGTTGTACGGGATGGGGCTGATCGGGGGTTTCTGCCATCTCTACATCGGGCAGGAAGCCGTCGTCGTGGGGCTGGAAGCGGCGGCCAAGACCGGTGACAAGCGCATCACAAGCTATCGCGACCATGGCCACATGCTGGCCTGCGGCATGGACCCCAAGGGTGTGATGGCGGAACTGACCGGTCGTTCGGGTGGATACAGCCGCGGCAAGGGCGGCTCGATGCACATGTTCAGCAAGGAAAAGCATTTCTACGGCGGCCACGGCATCGTCGCGGCGCAGGTGCCGCTTGGCGCGGGTCTGGCCTTTGCCGACAAGTATCTGGGCAACGACAACGTCACCTTCACCTATTTCGGCGACGGCGCGGCGAACCAGGGCCAGGTCTACGAGACCTACAACATGGCCGAGCTGTGGATGCTGCCGGTGATCTTTGTCATCGAGAACAACCAGTACGCGATGGGAACCAGCGTCAAGCGGTCGACCAAGTCGACTACCCTGTTCGGGCGCGGTACGGCTTACGGCATTCCGGGCGAGCAGGTGGACGGCATGGATGTGCTCGCGGTGAAGGCCGCAGGCGACAAGGCCGTGGCGCACTGCCGCGCGGGCAAGGGGCCGTATATCCTGGAGATGATGACCTACCGCTACCGCGGCCATTCGATGTCGGACCCGGCGAAGTATCGCACCCGCGAGGAAGTGCAGAAGATGCGCGACGAAAAGGACGCCATCGAGCATGTGCGCGACCTGCTGCTGCAGGCCGGTCATGCCAGTGACGAGGATCTGAAAGCCATTGACCGCGATATCAAGGAGCGGGTGAACGAGGCGGCAGAGTTCTCCAAGGAAAGCCCGGAGGCGGACCTGTCCGAGCTCTGGACAGATATCTACGCCTGAGGGGGACCGAACGATGGCAACCGAGATTCTGATGCCCGCCCTGTCGCCCACGATGGAAGAGGGCACGCTGGCGAAATGGCTGGTCAAGGAAGGCGACAAGGTCAAGTCCGGCCAGATCATCGCCGAAATCGAGACCGACAAGGCCACGATGGAGTTCGAGGCGGTGGATGAGGGCACGGTTGCCCGGCTGCTGGTGGCCGAAGGTACGGCAGGGGTGAAGGTGAACACCCCCATCGCGCTGATCGCTGGCGACGGCGAAAGCACCGCCACGGTCCCGGTTGCGCCGCCCGGTGCTGGCCCTGTCGCGGTCGTGTCCGACCAGGCGCAGGCGATGATCGTACCTCCTGCGTCGATGAAACCAGCGATGGCGATCCCCGATGAGGCCCCTGACATGGGTTGGCCCGCTGGCACACCGGTCAAGACCATGACCGTGCGCGAGGCGCTGCGCGAGGCAATGGCCGAAGAGATGCGGGCCGATGCGAACGTGTTCCTGATGGGCGAGGAAGTGGGCGAATACCAGGGCGCCTACAAGATCAGCCAGGGCCTGCTGGACGAATTCGGTACCAAACGCGTGATCGACACGCCGATCACCGAGCACGGTTTCGCCGGTCTGGCCGTGGGGGCCGCCTTTGGCGGGCTGCGCCCCATCGTCGAGTTCATGACCTTCAACTTCTCCATGCAGGCCATCGACCATATCATCAACTCGGCCGCGAAGACGCTCTACATGTCGGGCGGCCAGATGGGCTGCCCCATCGTGTTCCGCGGCCCGAACGGCGCAGCGGCACGCGTTGGCGCGCAGCACAGCCAGGATTATGCCGCCTGGTATGCCCATGTGCCGGGGCTGAAGGTGGTGATGCCCTATACCGCTGCAGATGCGAAGGGTCTGCTCAAGACCGCTATCCGCGACCCGAACCCTGTGATCTTCCTGGAAAACGAGATCCTCTACGGTCGCAGCTTCGAGGTGCCGGACCTTCCCGATTACACCGTGCCCTTCGGCAAGGCCCGCATTGCGCGGGTCGGCAGTGACGTGACCATCGTGTCATTCGGAATCGGCATGGCGCTGGCACTGGATGCCGCCGAGGCTCTGTCCAAGGACGGGATCAGCGCCGAAGTCATCGACCTGCGCACCCTGCGCCCGCTGGACTACGATACGGTGATTTCGTCGGTGATGAAGACCAACCGCTGCGTCACCGTGGAAGAGGGGTGGCCCGTCGGTGCCATCGGCAACCATCTGTCTGCCACGATCATGACCCGCGCCTTCGACTACCTCGATGCGCCGGTGCTGAACTGCACCGGCAAGGATGTGCCGATGCCCTATGCCGCGAACCTGGAAAAACTGGCGCTGGTCACGGTTGCCGAGGTGATCGCGGCGGTCAAATCCGTCTGCTACCGGTAAGGAGGGCTCAGCATGGCTACGCAGGTTCTTATGCCCGCCCTCTCGCCCACGATGGAAGAGGGCACGCTGGCAAAATGGCTGGTGAAAGTGGGCGACACGGTCAAATCCGGCCAGATTCTGGCCGAGATCGAGACCGACAAGGCCACGATGGAATTCGAGGCGGTTGACGAAGGCATCATCGGCGAATTGCTGGTGACAGAGGGGACGGCGGGGGTCAAGGTCAACGCCCCCATTGCCGTGATCCTGGCCGAGGGCGAAACGTCTGGCTCTGCACCGGCACCCAAGGCATCCGCTGCCCCGACCGCCGCAGCCCCGGCCCCCGCGCCGGGGCCTGCTCCGGTCGCCCCCCCTGCCCCGGCCGACCCGGCAGGCGCGCGAGTCTTCGCTTCACCCCTGGCCCGGCGGATCGCGGCGGAAAAGGGTCTGGACCTGACGCAGGTCAAAGGCTCGGGTCCGCATGGCCGCATCGTGCGTGCTGATGTGGAAGGCGCGGTTGCGCCCCCGGTCGCGGCAGTTACAGCCCCGGTTGCGGCGGCTGCCCCGGTCAAGTCGGCCGCCCCCGCCCCGGCGGCCCCGGCGGTCAGCGCCACGGCCGAAACGGTGGCCAAGATGTTCGCCGACCGCGCCTATGACGTCGTGCCGCTCGATGGCATGCGCAAGACCATCGCCGCGCGCCTCAGCGAGGCCAAGCAGACCATCCCGCATTTCTATCTGCGCCGGACGGTAGAGCTTGATGCTCTGATGGCCTTCCGCGAAACGCTGAATGCCCAGCTTGCGGGCCGCGCGGTCAAGCTGTCGATCAACGACTTCATCATCAAGGCTTGTGCGATGGCATTGCAGAAAGTGCCCGATGCCAATGCCGTCTGGGCGGGTGACCGCGTCTTCCGGATGTCGTCTTCCGATGTGGCCGTCGCTGTCGCCATCGAGGGCGGGCTCTTCACTCCCGTCCTTCGCGATGCCCAACTGAAGTCGCTTTCCGCGCTGTCGTCCGAGATGAAGGACCTTGCCGCGCGTGCCAAGACACGCAAGCTGGCCCCGCAGGAATATCAGGGCGGCAGCTTTGCCATTTCGAACCTCGGGATGATGGGGATCGAGAATTTCGACGCCGTGATCAACCCGCCACACGGGTCAATCCTGGCGGTGGGCGCGGGGCTGAAAAAGCCGGTCGTGGGCAAGGATGGCCAGATCACCGTTGCCACGGTCATGTCCATGACCCTCTCCGTAGATCACCGGGTCATCGACGGCGCGCTCGGGGCGGCATTCCTGTCGGCGATCATCGAGAACCTGGAACACCCGATGGCCATGCTGGCCTGATTGGTCGGTCCCCGGCCCTGCCGGGGACCGACCGACTCAGCGGTCGAAGTGCTCGCGGATCAACTGGTCCATCGACACCGACGGCTGCGCGCAGCCCGCCTCGCCCACGACCTTGGCGGGCACGCCAGCAACGGTTGTCATCGGCGGCACGTCCTGCAGCACAACAGACCCAGCCGCGATGCGGCTGCAATGACCGACAGTGATGTTGCCCAGAACTTTCGCGCCTGCCCCGATCAATACTCCGTTACCGATCTTTGGATGCCGGTCTCCGTCTTCCTTGCCGGTTCCGCCAAGCGTCACGGAATGCAACATCGATACATTGTCACCAACAACGGCGGTTTCGCCAATGACGATGGAATGGGCATGGTCGATCATGATGCCACGACCGACACGCGCCGCAGGGTGGATATCCACCCCGAAGACTTCCGACACACGCATCTGCACGAAATAGGCCAGATCGCGTCGGCCCGCTATCCACAGCCAATGCCCGACACGATAGGCCTGCACGGCCTGATATCCCTTGAAGAACAGCATCGGTTGGAGGAAACGGTGGCATGCCGGGTCCCGGTCATAGACCGCAACCAGATCTGCCCTTGCCGCCAAGCCCAGCTCGGCATCCGTTGCATAGGCCTCATCCGCGATTTCGCGAAGGATCTGCTCGCTCATCTCGCCAGATGCAAGCTTCAGCGAAAACCGATAGGCGAGTGCCCGTTCCATCGACACATGGTGCAGAAGACCTGAATGAATCAGGCCCCCCAAAAGCGGCTCTGCCCTTATCGCGGCTTCGGCCTCATTGCAGATGCGCTCCCAGACCGGGTCGACAGATGCAATCCGTACTCTCGTCTCAGCCATCGTTCTGCCCTCCGATCCATCCTGACCGTTGCAACATATAGGTGCCGTGCCGAAGCTTCAAAAGGAAAGCGCTGACAGCACCGAACGACGCGTTTGCCCGAACTTCATGCCCTTGTCCTGAAACGGGCCGCCGGACCGGGACCGAACTGGGTCGAAATCTGGCTGACCTCAAAATCGACCGCGTCGGATACCCCGTCAGCAAGCTGCCGAGCCAGAGGATAGACCCATGTACAGGTTGAAGCCCTTTCCTGGCGCACCGGCTCACCGTCGAGGAGGACGGTCACAAGATAGTCTTCACCCTCTTCTCCAAGCGGCACATCTACCGATACCCAGCTATCGCCATCAATGCGAGTTCGCCGGATCCAAGACAACGAAATGTCACCCGATCCATGTCGGACGGCTGCAAGGTGCACCGGGGCATAAGGTCGAAGTCCAATGCCGGCAATGGCATCGACGCGATGCACGACAGCCGGATCATCATAGCCCCGCTCCGCAACACCGATCCTGTAGTGCCGTTCCAGGCTGCGCGCGGAAAGTGAAAGGTCTAGCTGATCAAGCCCTCGATCAAGAAACACGACCATGCTGCCCGACGGCCAGACCGGTGGAGCGACACTCCCGGTTCCGACCTGACCGCGCAATCTGGTTCGCAAGTCGTAGGTCTGCGGTGCGACAAGTTCTGCATCCGCAAACTGGAAAACCTCCCAGTTGGCAGTCGATCCGTCCCCGATGGCGGCACAATTGCTACCATTCAAGACGTCAACCAGCGGTGCAGATGCAAGAACTCCTCCATAAACCCGTACTCTTAGGGTCGGCCCTCTGTCCCACGTTCCTGCAGGTGCCCATGGTAACGCAGTCTGTGTCACTCCAACGATGGATGGGACGGATACCACTTTGTTCAACTCATAGCCGGCATCAGACGCGGCAGACCAAACCGCGACCGGTCCCTGCCAAGGCGTTGCCGTGACAGCCAGATATGGCGCGTGCGGAACTTCGGCCCCTGACAGCAAAGGCAAGTCCAAAAGCACTGGAAACACCGGTGTCGGAGCGGTGACAGGCTTCGGGGCGCTACGTTCTTCGGCGCAGTCACTTGCCGAATAGCTCGCAGACTCGACCCGTATACCTTCTGCAATCTGAAATTCACCCAACTCGATCCTGTCGATCCGGTAACGGGCGTCGCCCAATTCGACAACGTCACCGGCCCCCAAGGCCAAGGCCGAGGGCGGCAAGGCGAAGCGAACTGAATCACGCGCAACCCGCGATTCCGAAAGCCAGCGTTCAACAATCCCACGGCCCTCCGCCATTGTCATTACCATTGGAAACTCGGATTGCGAAACGGATACACTGCCATCATCAGGAGAGACGGCTTCAGCCGACCGGGTCTCGAAATCACCCTCAGCCTCCGAAAAACCCAACCTGACCCGTCCGACGATTTCGGCCTCTGCCGACCGCGTCAATTCCAATGTACCGTCAATCTCGCCCGTCACGACCAGCTTTTCGGGATCGAGTTCTGCCGTAAGTCTGCCATCCCGCATTTGGAACTGAAGCCTTCCGTCGCGCTCCAGTGCTTCAAAGCCATAGGCAAGCATCATGGGTTGAAGATCAGAGCGTGCCGTTCCGACTTCCCCGGACCAGAACCCCCTGACCAATCCATAAAGCCTTGAGACATCTGCATCATTCACACCCGAACGTTCACAGATATCCGCGACGACCGAGGCAAGCACCTGATTGGTCGCCCGCCCGTTCAGCCAGTGACCGCGACCGTAGTTGTCGCCATCACTCCAGACCGAAGTCAAATTCGGAAAGACCGGGAATGGCCTCGCATCCCAGGCCCAGACATACGCGTGCTCCATGTCTACCATGCGTCCTCCAAAAACGGGGGACGCCGGGTTGTTGTCGCCATCAACCCAGAACTCCCGCATGGCGCGAAGATACTGCATCTGGATCAGATCATCGCGCCGTCCGCTTGAATATCGGGGGGGCCGCGACTCGGACGACTTGGGGTCAAGAAACTTGTTCGGCTCATTGGTGGCCTTGTCAACTGCGGCACATCCGAATTCCGTAAACCGGATGGGCTTTGATCCCGGGACCCAACCAGTCGGAACAGTACTGCGTTGGCCGTTCACGCGATTGTGGTGCGGATTGGACCACCAGCCACGAATGTCCTTGTAGCGAAACACCCATGGCTCTCCAAACGAACCGTCTGAAATGACGCGGCGGTTCTGCGCCGCATCATCCCCCGGCGTCGCATAGTACCAATCATATCCCTCTCCGCCGGCGATGTTCGCCTTGAGGTAATCCAGATTGTAGATGGAACCCCAGCCGGCATCTGCATGCTCTTCCCCATCCCGCCAGTCCGACAACGGCATGTAGTTGTCGATCCCCACGAAGTCGATGTTCGGATCGGCCCACAGGGGATCAAGGTGGAACTGCACATTCCCAAGCGCGTCATGGTAGCCAAAATACTCTGACCAATCAGCCGCATAGCTTATCTTGGTGGTGGACCCAAGAATCATACGGACGTCAGAGGCAAGCTGACGCAATGCTTCGACTGCCGGGAACGCGTCTCCGGCACCGCGAATCTGCGTCAGCCCACGCAGCTCAGAGCCAATGCAAAAGGCGTCCA
>JAAFHX010000020.1:20905-35153 GCA_013297695.1 Rhodobacterales bacterium
GCGTCCACCCCACCCGCCGCTGCGCAAAGATGCGCATAATGCAGGATGAAACGCCGATACCCCCAGTCATCCACCGGTCCGGAATAGAATATCTCGTCACCGACACGGTTGAAGTGAATGGGCAGGGCCGTCCCAAAGAACGCCGCCACCTCTGTCGACGCCCCCGAGGTCCGATCAGCGGACCCTGAACGTCCCGGCGCTGTCGAGAGGGTAATGCGACCACGCCACGGCAAAACCGGTTGCCCGCTTTCCCCGGTCCACGGGTCGTCAAGCGTGTTTCCCGCCATCTGCTCCATCAGGACAAAGGGATAGAACATCACCTCCTTGCCTTCAGACCGGATCGCGCGGACCGCTTCGATCACCGAGCCATCCGCGGGCGTCCCTCCATAGACCGGTCGATCCTCCGCATAAGGCACTGTCTGCGCTTCTTGCCGTCCGATGCCCCCGGCACGCCACGGCATGCCGGCGCCATCGGCAGAGACCTGTTCCACCTTTGGCCGCACTTGACAGTGCCCACACCGGAGATCTCCGCCAAACCACGAGACAACCAGGGCCAGCGATCGGCACAGCGGCAACTCTTCTCGCAATTGCTCCATCGAAGTGGCCATATCCGATTTGCCCGAGGCAGTGTGCAGATTTGCCATCCGGCTCTGGCCCGGTCCAACAGGATAGTGAACCGGCGTCATCGCAAGCGCATATTCACCAGTTCCCGGCATCAGGGCAACGGCACGCACAGCGTCGACCAGATCCGTTGCCGCTTGGGCTGCCACTCCCTGGGCAGGGCGAACGACCTCGAAGGAAAACTGCGGCACGCGATTGCCAAATCGCCCAAGCTGAAGGTCTTCCAGCACGACATAAGCGGTCCCGCGATAGGCAGGGGCCATTCCAGCCCCTTCTACGGCTGCAATCTTCGGGTCCGGCAATTGATCTTCACTGCCGACGTAAATCCGAAGGTTCAGGCTGTCCCGCGAAATCTCGACGCCGTCTGCCCAGATCCGCCCGACGCGCAGGATAGCACCTTCACAAAGCGCCACTGCAAGACTGATCGAATACGAATATGCTGTCTGTGTAACTGCGGGCGATTTGGGCATTCCCTTGCCACGCCCTCTCGTCGATGTCTGGGTGACTGTTTCAAGAAACCGGGTCGACCAGATCACTTGCCCGGCAAGCCGTGTGCGCCCGAAAGATGTACCGACAGCCGCCCCCTCGCTTGCGCCCATCACCCGAAAGCGATCGACGCGACCAACTTCCACGACCGAAGATCCGCTGCCCATCAGCTTCTGGTCGATGACCTGGCCAAGCGTCGCGCCGACAGCGCGTCCGATCACGGCCCCCGTCAGGCCCAGCACGGTGCCTCCAAAGCCCGATCCGACTGCTGCCCCGACAGCCGACAAGAGGATTGTCGCCATTCAGATCGCTCCTTGTGGAAAAGCATAGCGCCCGACGATCCGCCGCGCCCATGGGGCAGAAAGAGGGCTTTCGATCACGCCGTGCCCGCTGTAGGCATGGATAAAACTGGCTTCGGGACCGACTGCGGCAGCAAGTCCCAGATGCTTGGCGATACCGCCATCCCTCATCCTGAACAGCAGGACATCTGCCGACGCTGCCGCATCAAGAGGCTTGGCTACCAGCCAGCGTGACGCCGCTGCCTGCAGAACTTCCTCTCGGCACGGTTCCGCCCAGTCCTCGCTGTAAGGTGGAACGGCTTCCGGCTCTCGCCCGTAGATTGCCCTCCATATCCCTCGAAGCAACCCAAGGCAGTCCGTCCCTGCGCCCTTGATCGATGCCTGATGGTAATAGGGCGTCCCGATCCACGACCGGCCTTCCGCAAGGATCATGCCTTCAAGGGTCGTCATCTTGCACGGCTCCCACCATCATTCATCCCCGCACTCACGGGATACGAGATCAGCCAGTCCTCACCGGGAATGTGCGGAAAGCCTCTGAAGTTCAGAAAGTTGCCAAACTTGTTCCGGCACGTCTCCTCACGTCGGTCGCAGCCGGGCTCAAGGCGGATCGCGTCGCCGGAGGCAACTCGAAGATCAAGCGGTTGCCACAACTCGATCTCTCGGCCACCCGGTCCCATCCTGTCGTTCTTGACAAGTCCGACAGACCCGTTCCCCGACCCCGACATCAACGTCGCCCGCCCGCGCTCGAACCAGCGATCCGGGAACCCGGCAAGCCCGGCAAACCGAAAGACCCGCCCTTCACCAACCTCCTCAACAGAAAGCTCAGCCGAAAAACCAGGACGCTGCACATCAAACCGGCAGAACCGGTCGCCCAGAACCGCAGAGCACGTCTTTTGAAAGGAACGCCCGAGCGGAACGTTCAATCCTTCGCTGATGCCGCGCAATTCGGCGCGAAAGGCCCCACCAGCCCGAACGATCTCACCAAAGCTGCCGGAGAACTGAAGCATTCTTTCGTCGACCGACGCCCAATTGACCAGCCACGCCTTTACCTGGGCCCCGTCATAGCGCCCCGACATCAGGTCCGCTTCGGTGATCGCGGCGGTCGTCAGGGCTCCCATCGCCTCGGTGTTATCCACAGAGAGTCCGGTTGCCTGCTGCAGCGCGCGGGCAGTCAGTCCGGTGTTCGCGCGAAATGTCACGCCGTCGAAACTCAGGTCCCCGTCATGGTCTGTGAACCCAAGAACCTGCCCGTCCCGTCTTGTCACCGCCCATGCACGGCACACGGTTGTTGCTGCGGTCGACAGATGGGCAAGAAGTTGTTCTGCACCGGTCGTCAAAGTCGCACCTCCACAACCGGAACACTCGGGGCATCGCCCGCTTGAAAGCTCGCCACCGAGGTCTGGATGCGGTCCGTATCGAACCGTACCGGCACATCGAATTCAAAGCCCGCCGTCACGGCAACACCGATCTCCGGCGGGTTCGTGAAGCGAATGCTCCCTTTGGCAGAGTCGAGTGTCCAATGTGCCGTTTCGGCTTTCACAACCCCGGAAACAGCCACCGACACGGTCCCTGCGACCGGTTTCGAAATCGGTCTGACATACCTCTGCGCTCCGGATGCATAGGTCTTGACCAGCGAAAAGTCCCGCGTGACACCGTCGCCGACACCGATCACCTGATCCTCGGGTCCGACCGTCCCCGAAGCAGACGACGACTTGTAGTCAGACCAGTCCTTCCATCGAAAGCCAAAGACCTGCCCCTGTCGCCCCTCGAAAAAGGCAATCAGAACCTCTACATCATCCAGATTGCGCAGACCAAGACCGGCATCATAGCGACGGCGCGCATGGGCCCACGGCGTATTGCGTTCTTCAAAGCCGTTGGCGAGCGTGACGATTTCCGTGCGTCGCTCCGGACCTCCAACCGAACCGAAGCTCAGGTTTGTGGGGAACCTCACTTCATGAAACGACATGTCCAGTCCTCACTTGTTCCGCTGCCCGCGCGCCAGTGCGCGCGCTGCCTGCGCCGCGATCTGTCCCTGACTGCGCTGAAAGCCCTGCACATCGGGGGTCGACACATTCATCACCACGGTGACAGGTCTGCCCCCGCCGGCGGCCTGAACCCCCAGCCGTCCGTCTGCCCCGCGCGCAAGCGGCATGATCGCCTCGGGGCCTGCCTCCCCCATCAGTCCCCTCCCGCCGCGCATCGGAAACCCGGTGGGCGAAGACACGACCCCGCCCTTTGCAAACGGCATCACCCGGCCCTGCGAAAAGGCGCCGCCGTCGGCAAAGGGTTTCAACCCACTGGTCAGGCTTGCAAATCCGGTGGACAACAAGCCACCGAGGGCACTCTGTACCGGCTTCATCGCTGCGTTGAAAAAGCTTGTGGACAGGGATTGTCCCACACTTTTCAGCACGTCGGACGCCTTCTCGCCATCGAAGACAAGCCCCTCGAACGCCTTGCGAAGCCCGCTGCCAAGCCCCGACGACAACGAGTTGACCTCGCGCCCCGTGAACACAAGGCTTTCCTTCATCCGGGTCAGTTCCCCGTCAAAGGCCGCCACCATGCCACCGGTGCCACCCAGGGTTGCCTCAAGCTGGGCAACCTGTGCATCCAGACCGTCCATCTCAATCATTCATCTGCCCCTTTCTATCCGGATATCGGCTTGCCAGGTCTTCAAGTCGCGCACGCGTCAGGGGCGGCATCATCGCGTCCGCCCCCAGGATGATCCTCAATTCGACCGGCGTCAGACGCCAGAAGTCCTCGGGAGAAAGCCCGATGCCGTGCATTCCGGCCCGCATCAGGCCCGGCCAATCCAATCCCGTCATCGTGCATCCGGGGTGGCAAAGGCCCGTGCCAGCAATTCTGCAGCGATCCGGACCGCCTGGATCGGTCCTCCTCCGATCTCCACCGTTCGCAGATCGGCAGTCGTCCCCTGCCACCCTCCTCCGCGCAAACCGGCGACGATCAGACCAAGGACATCCCGGGTCGAGAAACGGCCCTGTTCGAAACGCTCCACAAGATCGACGAGGGTACCGTCGTCCAGCGCCGCCTCAAGCTCGGCAAGCGCACCCAAGGTCAGCTTGGCAATCCGGCTCTCGCCGTCCAGGACCACCGCCACCTCACCCGCCCAGGGGTTTGCCATCACAGTGCCGCGAATGTCAGGACGCCGGCCGAAGCCATGGTCATCTCATAGGTCGCTTCCCCGTTGTGACTCCCCGCGTACTCGATCGACGTGATCTGGAAACGGCCCTCGACGATCCCGAAACTCGGGATGATGACCTGGAACCGCGGCATCTCGGCCGCAAAGAAAATCTGCCGTGCCTTCGCATCGGTCGCGGCGTCCCGAAAGACACCTGACCCGGAAATGGACGCCGACTTCATTCCGGCACCGGCCAGAAGTTCCCGCCACCCGCCCTGGCTTTCCAGGCTTGTGACATCCACCGTTTCGGCGTTGAAACTGATGCGCGAAGCTCGCAGCCCCGCGATGGTCTCGAACTGTCCATCGCCGCTCAGGTCAAGCTTGACCAGCAGGTCCTTGCCGTTTTGCACAGCCATATCCGTCACTCCGTTCCAAAATGTTGGGCGGGCCGAAAGGTCGGGCCCGCAATCATTCCTCGACCCGCGCGCGAAAGGTCATGTCGATCCGGCGCGCCTTGCCGTCGTCCAGCCGACGCGCGACAGCCTTCAGAAACCAAAGGCCCGACAACCGTCCCCGCGCCAGAACCAGGGGCGCGCCCACCAGACTGTCGGACACCAGCACCGCCACCGCCTTTGCGGTCAGAAACCCTGCGGCATCGCTGATGACGCTAACGGAAAAGCGATGTTCGGCCCCCCTTCCTGTCTTGTCCGACTGGTCGATCACATCTTCCGGACCGATCAGGACGAACGTTCCGCTTCCCTGACCCTTGGGCAAGGCATCAGCGACAGGGACGCCCGCGAGTTCCGGGATGGCCGTCAACCGCTGATAGATCGCCGCCTGCAAGGCGTGGGCCATTGCATAGCTCATGCCGGCACCTCTTCCTGGGCAAAGCACATCAGATAGCGGGCTTCAGGATCGCGCTCGGTAACCGCCACGATCTGGTAGCACCGCGCCCCTTCGCGGAAGCGATCGCCCGCGACCGGCCGCGACGGCGCGCCGACGCTTGCGCCCCGCACCGTGATCCGCAGCGGCACCAGCGATCCCGTCACCTCCTCACGCGCCAGATCGCGGCCCGACCCCGGCACCACTTCGGCCCAAAGCGACCCCCGCGCCACCCATGTCTCGGCAAAGCCGCCAAGTCCGTCGGGCGTGCGCATCCGCGTCTCAAGCACCAGTGCCCGGTTCAAGCTGACCCCGGTCATGCGCCACCCCCGCCGATGATGCGAACCGTGCGCCAGCGTTCGATCAGGGCCAGAATGCCAAAGGGAAGGGCGGTTTCCCGCATTCCGAATTCGTGGCGATGTTCGTGGTACTCGGCGGCAAGCAGCATTACCGCCTGCTGCAGGTCGGCGGGCACATCGCCCCATGCAGGACCAAAGCCCGCATCGAACACGATCACCACCTGCCCCCCTGTCGGAATCGACGGCAAGGCTGTTCCGGCAGACTGCAACCGGGGGCGGTGCAGATCCGCAACCAGTCGATAGCGTGCCGGATCGACCCGATCCGAACCACCGCCGGCATCAATCAGCGTCACCGAGGCAAGGGACGCGACCGGTGCCACCGGCAAGGTCTGCTGATCCGACCAGCGCCAGCGCTCAAGAACCCACCGAAACCGGTGCAGGATCAACACCTTGCCAATGCGCCCCTCGATCGCTGCAATCGCTGCCCGGATGTACCCCTGGACCAGCGCGTCCTGAAGTCCGTCGTCACTGAACCCGGTGCCCAGCCTAAGATGATCCTTCATGGCCTGAACCGGCAGCGCCGATACCGGCACGACCGTCTCTTCGCTCAGCATCATTCCATTTCTCCGATATCCCTCAGGCAACCGTCTGGGCGCGCGCCCCGTACCGCTCGGACGGAGGGGAGCAGCTAGACGGCACGGATAATCCCGGCACGCGCCCATGTTCCGGACCCGGTCGGGGTCCGGACGTTCACTCCGACCGTCAGGTCGTCGCGAACCGCATCATCTTGATCGCCGCATAGTCGGTGATGTCGCCGCCCACGCGCTTGCTGGCATAGAACAGCACATGCGGTTTGGCCGAGAAGGGGTCGCGCAGCACCCGTACATCCGGGCGCTCGGCGATGGTGTAGGCCGCCCGAAAGTCGCCGAAGGCAATGGCAAAGGCGTTGGCACCGATGTTCGGCATGTCTTCGCAGATCAGCACCGGATACCCCATCAGCCGTGCAGGCTCTGCCAGCGCCAGGCCGTCCGACCACATGAACCGGCCATCCGCATCCTTCATCTTGCGCACCGCGCCGGCGGTCATCGAGTTCATCACAAAGGTCGCATTGGCGCGATAGTCCGCCCCAAGGGCATAGACCAGGTTCACGATGCAATCCGCGGCATTTGCTGCGGGGAAATCACCCGCCGCCCCCGAAGGCACATAGCCAATCGTGCCCCAGGCCAGGGTGGGAGAGTTGATCGCTTTCGGCGGAAAAAGAATGCCCTTGGGCTTGTCCACCCCGTTCCCGTTGATGAAGGCATCCGACTCGGCCCGGATGAACCGCGTCGCGATCTTCTCCGCCAGCCAGCCCTCCACATCAAAGGCGCTGTCGTCCAGCAGGCGCTGGCTTGCCTTCGGCATGGCCGAAAGCTCGTGCAGACGGATCGAGATGCGCTCCAGAAGCGGCGTCGCCGTTTCAGTCACCGAACCGGTCTCGGTTGCCCAGCCCGAGCCGACCTCGCTGCGGTCGATCAGCACGTCAAAAGACGAGGCTTCCACGTTCACCACATTGGCGATGGCGCGGATCGACGAGGTCGAGACCAGCATCGACCGGATCGTGTCCGCCGTCTGCGGATCGATCAGATAACCGCCATCGGCGGCCACCGCGCTGGACAGCGCCTTGCCTTCCAGCGGCAGGCCCCGCAGGCCATCATCGTCGCCCGACCGCAGATAGGCGTCGAACGCCTTCTTGTGCGGCACGTCCACCTCGCCCGCCGCCGAAAGCGCCGGGCGGCCGTAGTTCATCGTTTTCCGATCCAGCATGGTCAGTCGCTCTTCCTGTTGTTGCAACGCAGTCTTCACTTCGCCCTGAAAGCCTTTCAGCTCGTTCAGGAATCCGGCCATTGCGGCAGTCATCTCCGCAGCCGGATGCGGGGCGCGGGATGCCTCCATCCCCGCCCGGGCCTTCGTCTCGGTCATCCTTTGATCCTCTTGTTCGTGAACAGGCCGATCAGCGCCCGGCCAGGCCCCGGCGCGCATCCTCGAAGATCTGCGCCAGATCGCGCCAGGTCTGGTCGTCGGGCGTCTCGCCCTTGGCCGAAACCCGCGCCTCGGGAAGCATCGGAAAGGTCACCAGCGACACTTCCCAAAGCTCCAGCTCGGAAAGCAGCCGCTGCCCCTTTCCGTCGCGTTCCGCTCGTTTGGTGCGATAGCCGATCGACAGCCCGTCGATCGCCCCCGCCGCCAGCAGCGCGGCCGCCTCCCGACCGCGCTCCACCTCCGGCAGGATGCGCCCCTTGACCCATAGGCCCGTTGCATCCTCCCGCACCTCGTCCCAGACCCCGATGGGCTGGGCCGGGTCATGCTGCCACAGCATCTTGACCCGCCGCCCCCCTTCGGCCAGCGCCGTCAGCGAGGCGGCATAGGCCCCTGCCTGCACCACGTCGCCGCCCTGGTCGCGCTTGCCGAACAGGCTCGCGTAGCCCGACACCACCACCCCGTCGGTGACGGTGATCCCTGCGTCGGGTCGGTGGAACTTCCGTTCCGGCGCCCCGAACCCTGTCATGTCCATCAAGCCCTCCTATTTCACCGCTGCCGCCAGCAGCGCCTCGGCCATCTGCGTCAGCAGAAACACCGCCACGCCGGAAACCCCCAGCCAGATGCGCTTTTCCAGCCGCTCCAGCGCCACGTCGATCAGTTCCAGCCGATAATCGAGCGCGGCCCACCGCTCCTCGGCCACCCGTTCGTTCGCCTCGATCCGCGCCGCCGCCGCATCGAAACTGTCGAACAGAAAGCGCGAGCCGCCCCCCGCCTGCCGCGTGCTCATGCCTCCTCCGCCAGGGCGGGAAGACCCAGAAGCACCCGCTTCTCGGCAACGGTCAGGAAGTCCGCCGCGCCGACCCGCGCCCATTGCTGGTCGCGCTCGGCCGCCAGCGCGGGCACCTGGTCAAGGTCGGGCCGCAGCTCCACGGCCTCGCCGGTAAAGCCCGACATCCAGTGCGACAGCGCCGCCGTCACCTTCGCCGCCAGCGGCAGCACGGTCAGCCGGAAGAAGGCCCGGTTCGCCTCTTGATAATTCGCGTAAGTTGCGTCGCCCGGAATGCCCATCAGCATCGGCGGAACCCCGAAGGCCACCGCGATCTCGCGCGCCGCCGCCTCCTTGGTCTTCTGGAACTCCATGTCGCTCGGGCTGAACCCCATCGGCTTCCAGTCGAGGCCCCCTTCCAGCAGCATCGGGCGGCCGGCATTCCGCGCGCCCTGATGGTGGCTCTCCATCTCGCTCACCAGCCGGTCATACTGGTCGGCGGTCAGGGCCGACTGCCCGTCCGCCCCGCGGTAGACGATGGCCCCCGAAGGCCGCGCCGCATTGTCCAGAAGCGCCTTCGACCAGGCCGAGGCCGAGTTGTGAACGTCGATCGCCACCGCCGCCGCCTGCATCGGCGAGAACCCGTAGTGGTCATCCTGCGGGTGAAAGCTGCGGATATGGCAGATCGGCGCGACCGGCCCCGTCATGTCGAACCGGTGCTTCCGCCCGGCCACCGAATAGTCATAGGCCACCGGCCAGCCATCCGGCCCCGGCACCAGCGCCATCCGGTCCGACCGCAGCACATGCAACTCGCCCGGCAGACGGCCCGCACCCGGCACCGCCTCCAGATAGGCGTTCCCCGTCAGCAGCAGAAAGCCATAGACCGCTTCCAGAAGCTCGGCCCGCCCCTGCGCGCCGTTCGGCCGCCGCATCAGGTCGATCAGCGGATGCAGGTCATAGCGGCGGTCCGCATCCTGCAGCACCAGCGGCAGCGCCGCCGCCGCTTCGGAGATCAGCTTGACCGCCCGGAACCCGACCGGGTTGTTCTGGAACCCGGTCTTGGTCAGCGACAGCGTATCGCGCGGGCTCCAGACCACCCGGCCCCCGCCCTGCATCGCCACCACCCGCCCCGTGGCCGAGGCCTTCGTCTCGGGAACCTGCACCGGCACAGCCGTCCCCGGCCCGCGCCGCAGGAATTCGAACACCATCTTCAAAGCTCCTTGTTCGCGCGGTCATCGCCGCCAGGGCCACGGTTCGGTGACCGCAGCCGGATTGTCTTGGGCCGGGGCTTCGGCCCTCATTCATCTTGGGCCAAATATCCCCGCCGGAGGCAGCCGTCAGAAAAGGCAGACGCCTCCGGCGGGGATATTTTCGCCAAGATGAATGCAACCGATCACAGGCTGCGGACCCGAGGGCGGCGCCAGCTTTGTGCAGGCTCGATCATCAGATCCGTCAGCGCCCAGACCAGCGCATCCACCCGGTCCGGGCTGCCGCGCCCCTCGAAACCCTTCGCGGTCATCCGGCACATCTGGTCCTCCAGCAGCGGCATCCCCCGCAGGTGCCCGACCCGGCCCTGTTCGTACAAGGCCGCCACCGGCTCGGCCCGCGCCACCTTCCCGCGCGAGGCATGGACGGCCCGGAACGGCACCAGAGGGTCGATCTGCCGGATCACGCTTTCCACCAGGTCGCCGCCCTGGTTGACCTCGGCAACCAGCCGGTCGCCGCCATGCCGCTCCAGCGCCGCAATCGCGGCCCGCGCCCAGGCATCGGGCGACGCGCCTGTCACGCTGGCATCTTCCAGCACCACGGCCCGCCAATCCTGAGGCGGCCCTTCGGTCATCGCCCCGACGACCACGATTCCGCAGGCGTCCGATCCCGAATGGCCCGTTACGGGCGGGTCCACCGCCACCACGATCCGGCTCAGCGGCGGTGCCACATCCAGCCGCGCCGCCTCCAGCCGCGCCGCCGTCCACAGCGCCCCCTCGGCTTCCTCCATCAGGATTCCGTCCAGTTCCTGCCGCCCCAGGCTGGTCCCGGCATAGCGCGCCCGCACCTCTTCCAGGAACGACGCCGCCAGATAGGCCTTGTTCGCCTCGGTCGGCGCATGGGTGACGACCGTAGAAGGGTTCTTCAGGATCGCCTTCAGCACCCCCACATTGCGCGGCGTTGTGGTCACCACCTGCCGCGGATGGGTGCCCAATCGCAGCGCGAACTGCAGCATGTCCCAGCTTTCCTCGCCCTTCTTCCACTTACCCAGCTCGTCCGCCCAGGCCGCATCGAACTGCGGCCCGCGCAGCCCTTCCGGGTCATGCGCCGAAAACACCTGCGCCACCGCCCCGTTCGGCCAGACCAGCCGTTTTCGGCTGGCCTCCCATTCCGGACGGCGGTCTTTCGGCGAACAGGCAAGGATGCCGCTGTCGCCGAACACCATCACTTCGCGGACCTGCTCGATCGTCTCGCCGATCAGCGCCACGCGCCGCGACCGGCCCGGGTCCAGCGGTCGCGCGCCTTCCACCTCGGCGCGCACCCATTCAGACCCGGCGCGCGTCTTGCCCGCCCCGCGCCCGCCCATGATGACCCAGGTCTTCCAGGCCCCGTCGGGGGGCAACTGATGCGGCAGCGCCCAGAACTCGAAAAGCCACGGCAGCGCCATCAGCGCCCCGTCGCTCAGGCCACCCAGGAACTCGTCAACTTGCTCCGGCGTCGCGGAGGCGAGCCAGGCGGCGCCCGATCTCATCGCGCGCCGCGTCGAAGTCGAGGGCATAGTCGTAGGCGATTCCGGACTCAAGCTTGCGGAGTTTTTCAATGTTCGCCCTTTCTGTCATCACGAGCTTCAGCGCGTCACGATGCTCCTTCGTGTAGACGCTGATCTCCTTCGCGCTCTTGGCTTCGCCGCTCGCCTGCAGCTCTCCGATGATCTGATGCAGAACCTCGGTCGCCAGCGCATAGAGATTGTAGGCATCCGAGGTGATCGCCTCGGAGGACCCTGTTTTGTCGACGGGGGTGATGATGGTCATCGGCTGATTTACCTGCCTTCCAAGACACTCCGTCCGATCCAAATGAAAAAGCGGCGCCGGGTTTCCCCGTGCCGCTTGCCCACCTCTTCTAGCATGTCACAAGTAGTACCTCAGACCGTTCGCAAAGTCAAACGAAAAGTCTTTCGCATCAAAGGTTTGGCGTACGCGCCATTAACCCTTCGTCAAGGATTGACGCCCTCCGTCCCGGTCCCCGAGGCATTCGGGTCCTCGGGCAGTCCCTGTGCCTTGCGTTCCGCCTCGATGGCCCGCCACTTGGCAACATTGGCGTTGTGTTCCTCCAGGGTGACCGCAAAGGCATGCCCTCCGGTCCCATCCGCCACGAAATAGATATAGTCCGTCGTGTCCGGGTTCAGCGCCGCCTCGATGCTCAGCCGCCCCGGATTGGCAATCGGCGTCGGTGGCAGGCCGTCGATCACATAGGTGTTCCAGGGTGTCTCGCGCCGCAACTCGCTCACCCGCAGCCCGCGTCCCAGCACCCCTTCCCCCTTGGTCAGGCCATAGATCACCGTAGGGTCGGTCTGCAGCCTGATCCCCTGCGCCAGCCGGTTCAGGAACACGCTGGCCACCCGCTTGCGCTCTTCGGCGATGCCGGTTTCCTTCTCGATGATCGACGCCATGATCAGCGCCTCCTGCGGCGTCTCATAGGGCAGCCCGTCCACGCGCGACGCCCACAGGTCCGCCAGAATCCGGCTCTGCCGCGCCTCCATCTCGACCAGCAGTTCGGTCCGGTCATCGCCCCGGTTCACCTCATAGCTGTCCGGTGCCAGCACGCCTTCCGCCGGTACGGCGGCAACGTCGCCCTGCAGGAACTCGGCCAGCCGCAACGAGGTGACCACCTGCCAGCTTGTCACCCCTTCCGCCAGGGTCACGCGCCAGCGCACACCCGGATCGTTCGCGGCATCCAGGTATTCCGGCGGCGGCGGTGCGGCAGCATCGAACTTCACCACCTCGACATAGCGTCCCGTCGCCGCCTCAAGCTCGCGCAGGACCACATCCGCCCCGGCCACCCCGATCCGGAAATTCACCTCGCGCCCGCAGGTCGACTGCCCGCCCGCCGTAAGGATCGCCAGCACCTCGGCCATGCTGGCCCCCGGGGGCAGCAGATAACTGCCGAACTTCAGCCCGTCCGCGCGGTCCGAATATTCGGCCCCGATCCGGAAGATCCGCGCATCGCTGACAGCGCCCTGCGCCTCCAGCGTCCGGCTGACCGCCGCCAGCGTCGCTCCGCGTTCCACCTTCAGGCAGACCGCCTCGGCCAGCGGACCGGGGCCTGCGAATTCCTTCCGCCCCCAGGTAAGAAGCCCGGCCAGGATCACCAGCAGGACGACAAACAGCGTCAGCGCGTTCGACGCAACAGACCGCCACATCAGCCTGCAACCCGCCCCAGCACCAAAGACGCGTTGGTCCCGCCAAAGCCGAACGAGTTCGACAGCGCCACATCGATCTCGCGGTGGCGCGCGGCGTTGGGGGCAAGGTCGATGACAGGCTCAACCGCAGGATTGTCCAGGTTGATCGTCGGCGGCGCGATCTGGTCCCGGATCGCCAGCACGCAAAAGATTGCCTCGACCGCCCCCGCCGCGCCCAGCAGATGCCCGATGCTCGACTTGGTCGAACTCATGGTCGCCCTGCCCGCCGCATTTCCCAGCAACCGTTCGACTGCGGCAAGCTCGATGGTATCGGCCATCGTGCTTGTCCCATGCGCGTTGATGTAATCCACCCGGTCGGGCGACAGCCCCGCCCGCTTCAGCGCCGCCGTCATCGACCGGAAGGCCCCGTCGCCATCTTCCGAAGGTGCCGTGATGTGGTGTGCATCGCCCGACATGCCATAGCCCAGAACCTCGGCATAGATCTTCGCGCCGCGCGCCACCGCGTGCCCGTATTCCTCCAGAACCACGACCCCCGCGCCTTCGCCCATCACGAACCCGTCGCGGTCGATGTCATAGGGGCGGCTCGCCTTGGCCGGATCATCGGCCCGCTTGGTGGACAGCGCCTTGCAGGCGTTGAACCCGGCAATCCCGATTTCCGAGATCGGGCTTTCCGCGCCGCCCGCCACCATCACATCGGCATCGCCCCACTGGATCAGCCGCGCTGCATCGCCGATGGCATGCGCGCCGGTGGAACAGGCGGTGACAACCGCATGGTTCGGCCCCTTGAACCCGAACCGGATCGACACCTGCCCCGAGGCAAGGTTGATCAGCGCACTGGGAATGAAGAACGGGCTTACCCGCTTCGGTCCCTTGTCGCGGATCAGCAAGGCCGTCTCGCTGATCGCCGACAGCCCGCCGATCCCCGACCCGATCATCACGCCCGTGCGGCAGCGCGCCTCTTCGTCGGGCGGAACCCAGCCCGAATCCGTGACCGCCTGCACCGCGGCCGCCATCGCGTACAGGATGAAATCATCTACCTTGCGGCGGTCCTTCGGCTCCATCCAGGCGTCGGCGTTGAAGGTGCCGTCACTGCCGTCGCCCATGGGAATTTCGCAGGCATATTGGGTGATGACGTTCGACGCATCGAACCGCGTGATCGGCCCGGCCCCGGATTGCCCGGCGATCAGCCGCCGCCAGGTTTCCTCAACCCCGCAGGCCAGCGGCGTGACCATCCCCAGTCCCGTGACGACTACCCGACGCATGCGTTCCCCCGCCCCTGCCGAAACCTCGCGCGGTGATACACGGGCCGCACCGGGCGCGCAACGACAAGGC
>JAAFHX010000200.1 GCA_013297695.1 Rhodobacterales bacterium
GGAGAGCAGGCCACCCTCGCCCGACCCACCGGTTTCCGTCACGAAGGGCGAGGCCTTGGGCATGTGCTGCAGCATCACGCCGCCGCCGCGCCAATGCGCCACGCCGCCCGGTTCCTGAGAGCGCCCGAAGGTCAGCTCGAACCGCGTGGGCAACTGTTCCGACTGGGCGAAATAGGTCTCGGCGCAGGCCGACAGCGACCCGCCGGTGATGGGGGTGATGCCCTGATAGGGCACGTTGCCCGGCCCCTGGTCGATCAGGATGGCGAAATAGCCCTCGCCGATCTGGCCGAAGGCGTCGAGGCTGTCATCCAGCCGCTCGGGATCATACCCGGCATAGGCGCGGATGCGGGCCGACTGGCCATCCTCGGTCGGGCCGTAGTAATCGGTCGCGATCAGATGCACCGCGCCGTTGCCGCGGATCTGCAGCGACAGCTTCCAGCGCAGCTTGATCGTCTGGCCGATCAGCGCGGTCAGCAGCGCGGCCTCGGCCACCAGCGCCTCGATGGCAGGCGGATAGCTGTGCTGCGACAGCACGCGGTCCAGCACGCCGTCCAGCCGCACGACGCGGCCACGGATATCCGAGCGGTCAAGCTGGAACGGCAGGACGGTATCGTCCCAGGCGAGTTGCGATCCGATGGTCATGGGGTTTCCTTGGCAAGCCAGTCTTGGCATACCGCGCCTATATAGGGACGGCAACCGAAGCACCAAGGGTGGGCCCATGATCAGACGCTACGGCGAGGCGGTGAAGGCGGGGCGGCGCTACCGCCGCAGGCCGGGGGTCTATGCGGTGCTGTTGCGGGGCGACAGCCTTCTGGCGACCTTTCAGGAAGCCCCGGTCCCGGAACTGCAACTGCCCGGCGGCGGGATCGACCGGGGCGAGCACCCGATCGCCGCGCTGCACCGCGAGGTGTTCGAGGAAACCGGCTGGAAGATCGCCGATGCGCGCCGGCTGGGCGCATTCCGGCGGTTCACCTACATGCCGGAATACGACATGTGGGCGGAAAAGGTCTGCACCGTCTATCTGGCGAGCCCTGTCCTGCGGCTTGGACCGCCGTCCGAGGCGGGCCACACCGCCGCATGGCTGCCCGCGACCGAGGCGCTGCGCCTGCTGGGCAATGCCGGCGACCGGGCGCTCCTGGCCCGCGCCCTTGGTCAGGCGTCGCCACGGTAGTCGAACAGCACGCCCGAAATGTCGTCGGGGAATTCGGCCGTGCCCGCGTGGTCGATCAGATCCCAGACCATCGCCTCCAGCAGGGCGGGGCTTGCAAGCGCGGCATTGCGCTGCAGGATCCGGGTCAGACCTTCTTCGCCAAGATCGGTGCCGTCGGTGCCGGGGCATTCGGTCACCCCGTCCGAGACCAGGAACAGCCGGTCACCCGGAAACAGCCGGCCCTGCACCCGTTCGAAGGTGGCCCCCGGAATCAGACCGATGGGCAGTCCGCCATGGCCGACATACTCCACCTGCCCGCCCGCCCGCAGGATCGCGGGGTGGGGATGGCCGGCCTGCACCATGCTGAACTTGCCGTTGTCCAGGTCGATCTCGGCATAGGCGAGGGTGAAGTACTGCTCCACCTTCAGATCCTCGACCATCATCCGGTTGAAGCGAAAGGCCACCATCTCGGGCGGCCAGGCGTCGGACTGGCCCGCCTCGCCCCGGGCAAGGGCGACGTTCTGATCGGGTGACGAGGCTGACAGCATCCCCGCCAGCCGCGCCGTCATCATCGCCGAGGCGACGCCATGGCCCGAGACATCTACCGCATAAAGCGCGATCTTGCGGCTGGTGACCGAGAACCAGCCCACCAGATCGCCCCCGACATGGCCCGAGGGGCGCAGCAGCAGCGACACCGCACCGCGCCCGAAATCCTGATGTCGGTCGCGCACCAGCGCCTGCTGGACCTTGCGCGCCTCGATCAGGTCGCGGTCGAGCGAATCATAGACCGCCTGCAACTGATCAAGCGTCGAGCGCACCAGACGGTTCTTTTCCAGCAGTTCCTGCTGCATGCCGAGGATGCGTTCCCCCGCCCGCATGCGCGCCCGCAGTTCGTCGGGGTTGATCGGCTTGCTGAGAAAATCGTCGGCCCCGGCATCCAGCCCGTCGGCGACCTCGGTCTTGTCGGACTTGGAGGTCAGCAGGATGAAGCAACTGTAGCCTTCGCCCGGAAGCGCCCGGAACGCCCGGCAGAATTCCAGTCCTGACAGGCCCGGCATCACCCAGTCGCTGAGCACGATGTCGAAGTGGCTGCCCCGGCAAAGCTCCAGCGCCTCGATCCCCGAGGCGGCCTCGGTCACCTCGTAGTTCCAGCGTCGCAGCGACATCGACAGGACATGGCGCTGCGCCTTGCTGTCATCGACGACCAGCACGCGGCGCGCGGCAGCGGGGGCGGGGGCTTCTAGCGGATGGTTGGCTGTCGGCGACACCCGGTCGCTCCTCTGCAAGGTTACAGCAAGGGGATGCCCTGTGCGGCTTAACGGGCGGTGAACTGTAAAATTGTCAGTGCGAGGAAGGTTGTCCGTTACAGCGTGTTAAGCCTGTCCCCGCAGGATCGCCGGCGGTGGATGGTGGGCGTGCGCCCGGAAGAAGGAGATGGATATGATCGATTGGGATCGTGTCGCGAACCTGCGTGCCGAAATCGGCGCCGAGGATTTTGCCGAGGTGGCAGAGATGTTCCTGGACGAGGCCGACGAGGTCGTGGCGCGGCTGCGCGCCGGCGGCCCCGGCCCGGGGCTGGAGGCCGAACTGCATTTCCTCAAGGGCAGCGCGCTGAACCTTGGCTTTCGCGAACTGGCGGGGCTGTGCAACACCGGCGAGAAGCGCGCCGCCAGCGGCGAGCCGGTCGATGTGGCGCGCGTGATCCAGAGCTACGGCGCTTCGCGCGCGGCCTTTGCGGCAGGCCTGCCGGCCCGCACCACGGCGGCCTGACCGCCCTCAGATGAGGAATTCGGCCAGCGTCTCGTCCTGGGTGATGTCGCGGAAGGCGAAGCCGGCCGCCGTCATCCGGCCGAACAGCCGGTCGAAGTTGCCGGGGGCCGAAGTCTCGATCCCGATCAGCACCGACCCGAAGTTCCGCGCCGATTTCTTCAGATACTCGAACCGCGCGATGTCGTCGTCGGGGCCCAGCATCATCAGGAATTCCCGCAGGGCGCCGGGGCGCTGCGGCATGCGCAGGATGAAGTATTTCTTCACCCCGGAATAGCGCTGCGCGCGTTCCTTGACTTCCGGCAGACGCTCGAAGTCGAAATTGCCGCCCGAGGTCACGCAGACGACCGTGCGGCCCCGGATCGTCTCGGCCAGTTCGGGCAGCACATCGACCGACAGCGCCCCCGCCGGTTCCAGCACGATTCCCTCGATGTTCAGGAATTGCAGCATGGTCACGCAGATGCGGTCCTCGGGGGCCAGCAGTACCTTGTCGGGGCTGACCCAGCCAAGCCGGGCATGGTTGTGGGCCCCGATGCGCGCCACCGCAGCGCCATCGACGAAGCTATTGACCTGCGGCAGCGTGGCGGGTGCCCCGGCCGTCAGCGCGGCCATCAGGCTGGCCCCGCCGAGCGGCTCGACAAAGCGGTAGTCGGTGGCGGGTGCCACCTCGCGCAGATAGCCGGTCACGCCCGAGGCGAGGCCGCCCCCGCCCACCGGAAGGATCACCAGATCGGGCGCGGCCCCAAGCTGGTCGAGCAGTTCCACCCCCACGCTCGCCTGCCCCAGGATCACGTCAGGGTCATCGAAGGGCGACAGGAAATGCGCCCATGTCTCGGCGCAGTACTTCTGCGCGGCGGCCAGCGTCTGGTCGAAGTAGTCGCCGGTCAGCACGATCTCGACCGCATCGCCGCCGAAGCTGCGGGTCTTGTCGATCTTCTGCTGCGGTGTGGTCACCGGCATGAAGATCGTGCCGCGCACGTTGAAATGGCGGCAGGCAAAGGCCACGCCCTGCGCATGATTGCCCGCGCTGGCGCAGACGAAATGGCCAAGGTCGGGCGACCGGTCCAGCACGCGCCGCATCGCGGTGAAGGCACCGCGCAGCTTGTAGCTGCGCACGGGGCTCAGATCCTCGCGCTTCAGCCAGATCTCGGCGCCGTAGCGCTGCGACAGGTGGTCGTTGCGCTGCAAGGGCGTCTCGGGAAAGAGATCGCGCAGGGCAAGCGTGGCTTGGCGGGCGGCTTGAGGGAAAGAGGTCATCCCGCCTTGATAGACCGGCCACCCCTGCCGCCACAAGGCGGCGCTTGTTTGCGCCCGCGAAAGCCACTAGACCCGCGCGCACCGTTTCACGGAAGGAAAGCTGCCGATGTCCGCGCCGAAGAAAGTCGTCCTGGCCTATTCCGGGGGTCTTGATACCTCGATCATCCTGAAATGGCTGCAGACGGAATACGGCTGCGAGGTGGTGACCTTCACCGCCGATCTTGGGCAGGAACCGGCGCGGCAGAAGGCGATCCTGCTGGGGATCAGGCCCGAGAACATCCACATCGTCGATGTGCGCGAGGAATTCGTGCGCGACTTCGTCTTTCCGATGTTCCGGGCCAATGCGCTTTACGAAGGGCTCTACCTGCTGGGCACCTCGATCGCGCGGCCGCTGATCTCGAAGCATCTGGTGCGCATCGCCGATGAGACCGGGGCCGATGCCGTGGCGCATGGCGCAACGGGCAAGGGCAACGATCAGGTGCGGTTCGAACTGTCCGCCTATGCGCTGAACCCGGCGATCAAGGTCATCGCGCCCTGGCGGGAATGGGACCTGACGAGCCGCACGAAGCTTCTGGAATTCGCCGAGGCCAACCAGATTCCCATCGCCAAGGACAAGCGGGGCGAGGCGCCGTTCTCGGTTGATGCGAACCTGCTGCACACCTCGTCCGAGGGCAAGGTGCTGGAGAATCCGGGGGTCGAGCCGCCGCCCTATGTCTGGCAGCGGACAGTGGATCCCGAAGCCGCGCCCGATGAACCCGAGATGGTCGAGATCACATTCGAGC
>JAAFHX010000201.1 GCA_013297695.1 Rhodobacterales bacterium
GCTGCCGCCACCGCGGCCGCCCCGATGGCTGCGGTCGCCGAAGGCGTGTTCTTTACCCGCGACCTTGTGAACGAACCGGCCAACGTGCTGACCACCACCGACTTTGCCGCCCGGCTTGCCGCCTTGCAGGACCTTGGCCTTCACGTCGAAGTTCTGGACGAACCCGAACTGATCAGGCTCGGCATGGGGGCTCTGATCGGGGTGGGGCAGGGGTCGGAAAGCCCCTCCAAGATTGTCGTGATGCGGTGGAATGGCGGGCCGGATGACCAGCCGCACCTCGCGCTGATCGGCAAGGGCGTCGTCTTCGACACCGGCGGCATATCGATCAAACCCGCCGCCGGCATGGAGGACATGACCGGCGACATGGGCGGCGCGGGCGTGGTTGCGGGCGTGATGCGCGCGCTGGCGCTGCGGAAGGCGAAGGCGAATGTCGTGGGGTTGGTCGGGCTGGTCGAGAACATGCCCGACGGCAATGCGCAGCGTCCGGGCGACGTGGTGCGCTCCATGAAGGGCGACACGATCGAGGTCATCAACACCGACGCCGAGGGTCGGCTGGTTCTGGCGGATGTGCTCTGGTACGCGCAGGAACGCTTCAACCCGTCCGGCATCGTCGATCTGGCCACCCTGACCGGGGCGATGGTGGTCTCGCTCGGGCACGAGAATACCGGGGTGTTTTCCAACGACGACGCGCTGTGCGACGCGCTTCTGCGCGCGGCGAAGTCGGAAGGCGAGGGGGCATGGCGGCTGCCGATGGGCGATGGCTATGACACGCTGATCAAGTCTCGCATCGCCGACATGAAGAACGTCGGCCCCCGCGGCGCGGGCGCGATCAGTGCCGCGCAGTTTCTGGCCCGGTTCATCAAGCCCGGCATGCCCTGGTGCCATCTGGACATCGCAGGCACGGCAAGCGTGGACGCCGACACGACCTTTGCCCCGCGCGGGGCGACCGGCTGGGGTGTGCTGACGCTGGACCGGCTGATCCGCGACAGGTTCGAACCGAAGACCAAGGACTGATCCGCCCGTGGGGTCCGTATATTTCTATCACCTGACCCGCTCCACCGCGGAAGACACGCTGCTGCAACTGCTGCCCAAGGCGATGGGGGCCGGGTGGCGGGTGGCGATCCGGGCGCGCGACCGGACCACGCTGGAGCGGCTGGATGCGCGGCTGTGGCTGGTGCCGGAGGACGGGTTTCTTCCGCACGGCATGGCGGGCGGGCCGAATGACGCCGATCAGCCCGTCCTGCTGACCGACCGCCCCGACCTGCCCAATGCCGCCGCCTGCGTCATGGCGCTGAAAGGGGCCGAGGTTCCGCCCGACGAGGTTGCGCGGCTGGAGCGGGTCTGCATCCTGTTCGACGGCAATGACCCCGATGCCGTGGCCGCCGCGCGTGCCCAGTGGCGCGGCTTCGCAGGCGCGGGGCTCGCTGCGCAATACTGGTCGGAAGCGGGGGGCCGGTGGGAGAAGAAGGCGGAACATTTGCCGACCTGACGTTTCGCTCGACGGGTGCGCCGGGGTTTCACACCCCGGACTCCCTTGGAACACCTTCGCCAGGATGAATTTGGTGAGCGGGTCGTGGAGTGACCCGGTTCCCGTGTTCTTTGCGCGTCGCAACGCACCCTGCGACGGCTGTGAGCCCGGAGCCGCCCCTCGGACAAACCGCAGCACAGGTTTGTGATGCAGGTGCAGTGGAACGCGCATGGCCCATCCCAGCCGTTCATCGAAGGTGCTGACGCCGCATCGCAGCTTCTCCTTGGCGGAAACACACCGGCTGCCAGCCCGCAGCGTCGATGGGAGGACTGCAGGGCGGGCATTCAAGGCAAAATGGTTTCTGCACACGAGATATCCTGCGGGAAGCGATCAGACATCCCGCAGGCTGGCTTCAACCGACGGCAGCGGCGACCGCCGTTGCGAGTGGTGTTGTCGGGCGGCCGATCAGGGCGGAAAGCTGTGTGCGCTCGTCGAAAAGCGCGCCTCTTGAGGCCTCGGCATCGCAATGGGCCAGGAACCCCGCCAACTCTGCAGGCAGTCCCGCGCCGATCAGGGCGGCCGCATAGTCGGCCTCGGGCATGTCGACATAGGGGATGTACCTGCCAGCTTGCGTGGACAGCGTGGCGGCCAGATCGGTCAGGGTGTAGCTGTCGTCACCGGAGAGCTCATAGGTCTTCCCCTGAAGCGCAGTGTCCAGAAGCACGACGGCAGCGGCTTCTGCGTAGTCCTGCCGCGTGGCCGAGGATATTCGGCCATCCTTGGCCGCACCGATCAGAGCGTTGTGTTCCAGCGCAGCAGGCAGCGCCATCATGTAGTTTTCCGTGTACCAGCCATTGCGCAGAACGGTATGGCCGATGCCGGACGCGGCCAGCAGCCTTTCCGTCTCGACGTGCTCGGGGGCAAGGCCGAGCGTGCTGTCCGGCGCGTTGAGCAGGCTGGTGTAGACGATATGCCGTACACCAGCGGCCTTGGCCGCCTCGATCACTGCGGCATGCTGACGGACGCGGCGGCCGATGTCGCTGCCCGAGATCAACAGCAGCGTGTGGACGCCATCCAGCGCCGACGCCAGCGTTTCGGGGGCATCATAGTCAAAGGCGCGCGCAGGCACGCCCAGATCGGCGGCCTTGCCGGTGTTCCGGGCCAGCGCGATGATGTCTTCGGGCGCCGTTCTTGTTTTCAGGGTGTCGATGACGAAACGGCCAAGCTGGCCCGTGGCCCCTGTGATCGCGAGTGTCATTATGCGTGTCTCCGCTTGTTTCGATGAGGCACAGCTAAGGGCTTTACTTACGAAAGGTAAGTACATACATTTTTGTTAGTACAAGTTTCATCGAGGCCGCCATGCCCAGACTCAGTGACGCAGTCCGCTCGGGCAAGCTTGTGGGCAACCTTCAAGCGCAAGAATGCCCGTCACGCGACATTCTCAAGCATGTCACCGGCCGTTGGGCCGTTCTGACGCTGATTGCGCTTCAGGGGCGGACGATCCGTTTTGCCGCGCTAAAGCGCATGATCGGCGGAGTCAGCGACAGGATGCTGACGCAAACTCTCCAGACGCTGGAGGCGGACGGGTTCGTTCACCGGCAGGCCTTCAAGATCGTGCCGCCCCATGTGGAATACTGCCTGACCCCGTTGGGCCAAGGCGTAGCGCAGCATGTGCGGATTCTGGCCGACTGGATCGAAGACAATACCGGCGAGATCCTGTCGGCCCGGCAAGGTGGCGCGGCAGAATGAACGTCCGCTTCTGAGCTCAGGCGATTGACCTTCTCGACTGCAGAAAAAGTCAACATTCTGACTTGCACGTCGGTCCTGCCGCGAAAGCCAACGAAAACGGCAAGCGAACGCACCGTCCGTTTGGCAGACGGTCGGTGTTCATGGTGCAATCTTTCCTGGGGTGCGGAACCCTAGCCGAAGTTGCGCGCCAGATAGACCGCGCAGCCGGTCAGCGGGGCGTAGTCGTCCTCGAGGATCGAGACCGAAAAGCCTTCCATGAAGCCGGCGAAGCGGCCCTTGTCGCGGAAAGCCTCGGCAAAGCCCATCGGGCCAAGGTGGGCGGTGAAGGCTCGGGCCACGCCGCCGACCAGATAGATGCCGCCAAAGGGCAGGTGGATGAGCGCCAGATTGCCGGTCTCGGCCCCCAGCAGCCGGGTGAAAAGGCGGCCCGTCTCCTGCGCCAGCGGGTCGGTGCCCGCATCCATCGCCGCCATGATCGCGGCGGCGGACAGTTCGGCCTCGGCCCCCGCCCCGGTGGTGACGAAATGGTAGAGCCTTTCCAGCCCGCGGCCCGACAGGACATCCTCGACCCCCGGAAAGCCATGTGCAGTTTCCACGAATTGCGCCAGCCGAAGGTCGGCGTCAGTCCGGATCGGCATGTTCACATGGCCGCATTCGCTGGCCGCGACCAGCCGGCCAGAAGGCGTCTCGTGGCAGGGGGCCGCGTTGAAGCCGGTGCCGACGTTCACCACCAGCATGGCCCCGCCCGGTTCCTGCGGGCCGGGCACCAGAGGACGCAGCTTTTCGGGCGCGATATGGCCAAGCGCGTGGCCCGGCGCCTGAAGATCGTTCAGCAGCGCCACCTTCGCGGCCCCGGTCGCGTGGCGCAGCGTTTCCAGGTCGATGGTCCAGTCTAGGTTCGTGAGGGTCGCCACCCCGTCCTTGACCGGGCCTGCCGCCGCCGCGCAGGCCCCATCGACCCCCGCGACCCCGGCTTCGGCAAGATATGTCTTGAGCACCGCCGCCAGCCCAGAGTTCTCGGCGTTGCGGAACCGCCGGACCGAGTCCGGGCGCAGCGCGGTGCCGTCGGCCAGCGCGACCCGGGTGTTCGTGCCGCCGATGTCGGCGACAAGGCTAACAAGGGGCTTGGGCATGATGCAGGCTCCTCAGGGTCAGCGCGCGATGGCGCGGGCGAGGGCGTGATAGGATGCTTTTGGCAGGCGCTGCAAGGTTTCGAAATCCACATGCACGATGCCGAAACGCTTTTCATAGCCAAGCGCCCATTCGTAGTTGTCCAGAAGCGACCAGTAGAAGAAGCCCCTGACATTGGCCCCGTCGGCGATCGCGCGGCGGGTCGCGTCAAGGTGCGCGAACAGGAAATCCTCGCGCACATGGTCGTTGACGGACCCGTTGAGCACTTCGTCGGCGTTGGCCATGCCGTTCTCGGTGACATAGATCGGCAGGTCGCCGACATAGTCGCGCGCCATCCGGGTCAGGAAGCCGTGCAGGCCCTCGGGGTAGATTTCCCATCCCATCTGGGTGACAGGCAGGGGGCCGTCCACGCTGCGGGCATGGGGCCAGGGCGTGTCGGGGGCGAAGCCGTGGATGTGGCGGGTGTAGTAGTTGACGCCAAGCCAGTCGAGTTTCTGCCCGATCAGCGGCATGTCGGCCTGCCAGTCCTTCGGCATGTGCGGCGCAAGGCCGGC
>JAAFHX010000202.1 GCA_013297695.1 Rhodobacterales bacterium
GGCGCAACTATGTGCTGCGCGAGATGTGGCAGAACGGCTATATCGACGAGGCGACCTATCTGGCCGAAAAGGCAATGCCGCTGCAATCGGTGCAGAACGGCGACTTTCCGGCCTTCCGCGAGGCGCTGCCGCCGCGGGGTTACTTCACCGACGAGATCAGGCGGCAGCTTTCGGGCACTTTCGGCGAACAGGAATTCTTTGGCGGCGGCCTGACGATCCGCGCCACGGTGGACCCTGCCATGCAGGATCAGGCCGCGCTGGCGCTGCGGACCGGGCTGGAGAAATTCGATCGCAACCGGGGTGTGTGGCGTGGAACCCGCAAGGTCATCGCACCCGAAAAGCTGGAGTCCGAGGCCGACTGGCGCGCAGCATTGGCGGAAACCGAGGTGCCGCGCGATATTGCCGGATGGTCTCCTGCGGTCGTGCTGGAGGTCGGTGACACGGCAGCGCGCATCGGGATCGAGGGGGTCGCCGATGATGAGGACGGCCACTTCATCCCTGCCGAGGATGTGACCTGGGCGCGCAAGCTGGGCGTGGATGGCAAACTGGGTCCAAAGGCCAAGGTTGCGGGTGATCTGGTGTCGGTCGGCGATGTGGTGCTGGTGCGCCCCGTCACGTCGGACGAAGATGGCAGTTTCGTGCGCTGGTCGCTGCGTCAGGTGCCCGAGATCCAGGGCGCGTTCATGGCAATGGACGTGAACACCGGGCGCGTCATCGCGATGCAGGGCGGATTCAGCTATCAGTCGTCGGTCTTCAACCGCGCCACACAGGCGCAGCGCCAGCCCGGGTCCAGCTTCAAGCCCTTTGTCTATGCCGCGGCGATGGACAACGGCTTTACCCCGGCCACCATCGTCGTTGACGCCCCCATCGAGATCAACACGCCCGAAGGGCTGTGGAAGCCGAAGAACGCCTCGAACAAGTACTATGGCCCTGCGCCTGTCCGGACCGGGATCGAGCAGAGCCGGAACCTGATGACCATCCGGATCGCCCAGGAAGTCGGGATGGATGTCGTGGCGGAATATGCCGAACGGTTCGGCGTCTATACCCCGATGAAGCCGTTCCTGGCCAATGCCCTTGGCGCGCAGGAAACCACGCTGTTCAAGATGGTGGCCGCCTATGCCATGTTTGCCAACGGCGGCGAGCGGGTCGAGCCGACGCTGGTGGACCGGGTGCAGGATCGCTATGGCAAGACGGTCTACCGACATGACCAGCGCACCTGCGCCGATTGTCAGTTGGCCAGCCTGGACACCGGGGCGATACCCAAGATCGTGTCAGACCGCGAAAGGGTGATGGACCCGGTCACGGCCTATCAGTTGACCTCGATGCTGGAAGGTGTGGTCAAGCGCGGTACGGCGCGGGGGATCAAGCTGCCCGTCCCCATCGCGGGCAAGACCGGCACCACGAACGATGCCAAGGATGTGTGGTTCATCGGCTATTCGTCGAACATCGTGGCGGGTTGCTACATCGGCTATGACCAGCCGCGGTCGCTTGGCGATGTGTCGGGCGGCGGGCTGTGCGGTCCGGTGTTCCAGAGCTTCATGGAGGTGGCGGTGGCCAAGTTCGGCGGCACCGAATTCGCCGTTCCGCCGGGCGGCTATTTCATCAACATCGACCGTTTTTCGGGCGCGCGCCTGCCGGATGACGCCACCGGCGACAACGTGCAGCGCGAATACTTCCGCGACGGCCAGGACGAGCGGGCGATCTTTGCGGCCGCCGTCGTGGACGGCGGCTTTGCCATGGGATCGAACCTGCCTCTGTTCGCCCGCGGCGAAAGCGATGCGGGCGACGTGTCGGAAGTCACCACCTCGACCGGACAGAAAAAGGTCGTGCCGAAGAAGGCCGATTTCGGCACGCTCAGTTCCGGCGGATTGTATTAGCGCCGGGGGCCGCCCTTGCCCGTGGCCCGCCTTCGGGCTATCACCCCGCGCTGTAACCGACCCGAGGACACCCGAGATGCGCGCCGAGACGCAGAACAATGTCGAAGCGATCCGCAAGTCGCTGACCCTGCTGGGGCAGCGCATGGATGTGGAAACCGCCCAGCACCGGCTGGACGAGTTCAACGCCATGCTGGAACATGGCGACCTGTGGTCTGACCCGGCGCGTGCCCAAAAGCTGATGCGCGACCGGCAGGCGCTGATGGATCAGGTATCGACCTACCGGCTGATCGACAGCGGGCTGCGCGACAATGTCGAGCTGATCGAACTGGGCGAGGCCGAGGGCGACGCCGAGATCGTGACCGAGGCCGAGGGGTCGCTGCGGTCGCTGGTGACCCTTGCGGCGGCCAAGGAGATCGAGGCGCTGCTGAACGGCGAGGCCGACGGCAACGACACCTTCCTGGAAATCAACGCAGGTGCCGGCGGCACGGAAAGCTGCGACTGGGCCAACATGCTGGCACGCATGTATGTGCGGTGGGCCGAGAAAAAGGGCTATACGGTCGAACTTCAGTCGGAAAGCCCGGGCGAAGAGGCGGGCATCAAGTCGGCCGCCTACAAGATCAGCGGGCCGAACGCCTATGGCTGGCTGAAATCGGAATCCGGCGTGCACCGGCTGGTGCGGATCAGCCCCTATGACAGCGCGGCGCGGCGGCATACGTCCTTCAGTTCGGTCTGGGTCTATCCGGTGGTCGATGACAACATCGAGATCGACATTCCGGCCAACGACATCCGGATCGACACCTACAGGTCTTCGGGCGCGGGCGGCCAGCACGTCAACACCACCGACTCGGCGGTGCGGATCACCCACCTGCCGACCAACATCGTGGTCACCAGTTCGATGAAGTCGCAGCACCAGAACCGCGAGGTCGCGATGAATGCGCTGCGGTCGCGGCTTTATCAGTTGGAACTGGACAAGCGCAACGCGGCGATCAACGCGGCGCATGATGCCAAGGGTGATGCAGGCTGGGGCAACCAGATCCGGTCCTATGTGCTGCAACCCTATCAGATGGTGAAGGATTTGCGGACCGGGGTCGAAACATCGGACACCGACGGGGTGCTGAACGGCGATCTTGACCGGTTCATGGCGGCAACGCTGGCGCTGGATGTGGCGGGCAAGAGCCGGGCCGAGGCCAACGCCGAGGATTGATCGCAGGCACCCTTCCCCTTAGGCTTGGGCTTGGCGGGGGGCAAGCGATGACACAGGACAACGCGGCACAAGGGGATCCGACGCCCGAAGTGCGGTCTATCGGCTTTGCCGATCTGGCTGATGTGCTGCGGGCGGGCTGGTCGGACTTTCGCACGGCACCGGCCTATGGGTTGTTCTTTGCCTCGGTTTTCGTCGCGGGGGGGTGGATGATGTTCTATGCCCTGACGCGGGCGGGGATGACCTGGCTGACCCTGCCTGCGAGTGCGGGTTTTCCCATCCTGGGGCCGTTCATCGCCTGCGGCCTGTATGAGGTCAGCCGACGCATCGAAGCAGGTCTGCCGCTGTCCTGGGGCGCGATCCTGGGCGTGATCTGGGCCGAGAAGAATCGCCAGATTCCGTCGATGGCTGTGGTGGTTGTGGTGTTCTTCCTATTCTGGAACTTTCTGGGGCACATGATCTTTGCGCTGTTTCTGGGCCTGTCGGCCATGACGAACATATCTTCCTCGCTTGATGTGTTTCTGACGGCGAACGGGCTGATGATGCTGGCCGTTGGCACCGCCGTGGGGGCGGTCTTTGCGACGGTCCTGTTTTCGATCACCGTCATCAGCCTGCCGATGTTGCTGGACCGCGAGGTTGATTTCGTGACGGCGATGATCACCAGCTTTGCCACCGTCCGCGAAAACCCCGTCGTCATGCTGACCTGGGGCCTGACCATAGCCGTGCTGACATTTCTGGCCATGCTGCCGGGGTTTCTGGGGCTTTTTGTCGTGCTGCCGGTGCTGGGCCACGCAAGCTGGCACTTGTACCGGCGGGCGATTGACTGACCCGGGCGATTGACTGACCAGGGCCGCAGGAAAACTGAAAAGGGCGCCGAAGCGCCCCTTTATCCGTGTTGCCAGAATCTGGAATCAGACCAGATCGGGCTTTGCCGCCGGCGTGGGCGGCGCAAGCGCGGCCGGGGCCGAACGTCCGGTCGCCAGCGGATCATCCTGCCGCTGCACCGACCCTTCGAAATGCGCGCCGCTTTCGATGGCAATGGTCTTGTGAATGATGTCGCCTTCGACCCGCGCGGTCGAGGTCAGGCGCACCTTCAGGCCGCGCACGCGGCCCACGACGCGCCCGTTGACCACGATATCGTCGCCCACGATCTCGCCCCGGATCGTGGCGCTTTCGCCCACGGTCAGCAGATGCGCGCGGATGTCGCCTTCCACGGTGCCTTCGATCTGGATGTCGCCGCTGGTCTTGATGTTGCCGACGATCGTCAGGTCGGAAGACAGCACCGATGCCGCAGGCTTTGCCTTGGGCGCAGGCGGGGCATAGTCGGTCATCGGTTTGCCCATCGCATTCGCATCGGGGGCCTTCGGCTTGTCGGCCTCGGTGCCTGCCTTGGGTCCGGGTTCATTGATTCTGCTCTTAGAAAACATCGCGTGCTGCCTTGATGTAGGTCATCGGATTGATGGCACGGCTGCCGATCCGGATCTCGTAATGAAGATGGGTGCCGGTGGACCGGCCCGTATTGCCCATATCACCGATCCTGTCCCCGCGCGACACTTTTTGACCGACACTGACCCTGATCTTGGAAAGGTGACCATAGCGGGTCTCGATGCCGAAGTCGTGGCGGATCGACACAAGCTGCCCATAGCCGTTTTCCCACCCTGCATGGATGACAACGCCATCGGCCGTCGCGGTGATCGGATCGCCATAACCGCCTGCGAAATCCTGGCCTTCGTGCATCCGGG
>JAAFHX010000203.1 GCA_013297695.1 Rhodobacterales bacterium
ACGGTGACCGAGGTCCTTGCGCCGCAGGGTGGCGCGTTTCACCCCAAGATCTGGGTGCTGCGTTTTGTGCCCCTGACCGGCGCGGGGCCGGTCCGACTGCGCTTTGCGATCTTGTCGCGCAACCTGACGACCGATCGCAGCTGGGACCTGTCGCTGTCGCTTGACGGCGAAGTGACCGAAGGGGTGCAACCCGACAATGCCCCGATTTCCGCTCTCCTCCGCGCCCTGCCCAGCCTTGCGCGGGGACGCCCGACACCGGCGCGCAACCGCAAGATCGCCGAGGCGCTGGCCCGAGACGTTGATCGCACGGTCTGGACCCTGCCCGAAGGCGCTCGACGCCTGCGCTTTGCGGTCAATGGGTTAGGGCAGCCCACTTTCCGGCCAAAGGTCGGCAGAGCCATGGGTATCATCTCGCCCTTCTTGTCGCCCGAAGCATTGGTCCAGTTGACCAAGGACCTTGACCCCACTGAATGCTGGCTGCTGAGCCGAGCCGAGGAACTGGCGCAGATGCCGCCTGACGTGCTGGCCCGCTTCGGGCAGGTGATGGTTCTGGACGACCTAGCCGAAACCGAAGATGGCGAGGAGTCAGAGGCGGCGTCCGAGGCCCTGGGCCTTCATGCCAAGGTCTTTGTGACCGAACGCTACCCAAGGCCCGAGTCGACCACGGACCTTACCGTCGGATCGGGCAACGCCACGGCCGCCGCCCTGCTGCACGGCAGCAACGTCGAGGTCTTTGCCACCCTTTCCGGCCCCTCGCGCCGGATGGGCTGGGTTGCAGACCACATCGCGCCAGAACGGCTGGGCCGATTCCTTCGGCCCTGGCAGGCCCCAACAACGGCGCCCGTCCCTGATCCAGCCTTAGCGGCAGAGGCGCGCCTTGATACGATGCGCAGGGCTCTGGCAGCGGCCGACCTGACCTTACGCTGCACTCCGGCCGAAGACGGGCGGATCGGCCTGACCCTGACCGCACGCGGCAGCGTAGCCCTCCCCGTCACTCTGCGGGCAGAGCTTTGGCCACTGACCCTTGGCCCAAACCACGCCCTGACGCTGACAGCGGCGCTCGGCCGCACTGGCCTGCATCTCGGCAAGTTCGCCCTGGCCGATGTAACGCGCTGGCTGGGGCTTCGCCTCACCGATCTGGAAACCGGGGCAGAGATGGTCTTCACCCTCGGCACCACGCTCAAGGACCTGCCCGAGGCGCGCACCGCCGAAATCCTGCGGAGCATCATCGAGAACCGCGAGGCCTTCCTGCGCTATATCCGCCTGCTGCTGGGCGATCCGCAGACGGCGGGCCAGATCATCCTGCAAGGCGGCAAGGGCGGTTTCCTAGGCTTCGCGGGCTTTGCCGACGATGCCCCGATCCTTGAGGACATGGTGCGTTCGCTCTCAGGCGACGGCCGCCGCCTGCGCGATATCGAACGGCTGATGTCGCGGCTGGGCGATGCCAAGGGCGCGGATGGGGAACCGGTCATCCCGCCGCGCTTTGCCGCCCTGTGGGAAGTGTTCCGCAGCGTCCTGCCAAAGGAGGGGCGCTATGGCTGACGCCCGCTTTGACCCCGGCCCCGCCCTGGCCCCGCTGAAAGCCTTTCAGCGGGCCACGGTGGATCACGTGTGCCGCCGCCTGCTGACCGATCCCGACGCTACGCGCCAGTTCCTGGTGGCGGACGAGGTGGGGCTGGGCAAGACGATGGTCGCGCGCGGCGTGATCGCCCGCACGATTGAGGCGCTTTGGGACAAGGTCCCGCGCATCGACATCATCTACGTCTGCTCGAACGGCGCCATCGCCGCACAGAACCTCGCCCGGCTGAACGTGATGGAGCGCGAGGCGCAGGTGCTGCCGACACGGCTGACCCTGCTGCCTTTGGTGCTGGGCGGAGAAAACAGCCTGCGCCACAACCGGGTGAACTTCATCAGCCTGACACCCGGCACGACCTTTGACCTGAAATCCTCGGGCGGCTGGGCGCGGGAGCGTGCCTTGATCCTGAGGCTTCTGGAGGGGCAACTCGCCCACCCAAAGGGGGCGATCCGACTGTTTCAGGGTTGGTCGGGCGAGCCGGGCTGGGAGCGAGAGCGCGCGCGGGTTGCGACCGAAACCGTTGATCCAGAAATCGCAGCCCGGTTCCAGATCGCCGTGGCCTACAGCGCCGGTCTGACCGAGCGGATCGACGACCTGTGCGCCGAGGTCGCCCAGCATCGCAACGTAGAGGGCGACTTGCGCCAGGCCTGCACCGCCCTGATCGGCGAACTGCGTGGGATGCTGGCGCAAGCCTCAGTCCAGTCGCTTGAACCTGACCTCATCATTCTCGACGAATTCCAGCGGTTTCACGATCTGCTGCATGGCGACAGCGAAGCCGCCGATCTGGCGCGGCAGTTGTTCAACCATGTCGACGGCGCGGGCAATACCGCCAAAACCCTGCTTTTGTCCGCGACGCCCTACCGGATGCTGACACTGGCAGGCGATGCGCCCGAGGAGGGCGATCATCACCGCGATTTCCTCGACGTGCTGGAATTCCTGTTCGGAGCCGAGGATGGCAAACGCCGCCGCGACGAGATTGCGTTGGAGATGCGCCGCTTTCGTCAGGCGATGCAGGCATTGCCCGCAGGCTTCGAAAACGCCCGCGCGCTGCGCGATGGAATCGAAGGCCAGTTGCGCCGTGTCATTGCCCGCACCGAACGCGTGGCCGAGACGGCGGATCGCGACGCCATGATCCGCGAACTCCGCCACGAACTTGATGTGACCGCGCCCGACCTGATCGAGGCGCGCGCTATTGCGGCTGTGGCCGCCGCCGCTGGAGCACCGGGCACGGTGGACTACTGGAAATCCTCGCCCTGGCTTCTGAACCTGATGCGCGGTTACAAGTTGGCGGACCTCTTGAAGGAACAGGCCAAGGCGCCCTCGCCCGCCCTTCGATCCGCGATGAAAGCGGCGATTCCTCTGCAGATCGATCCGCAAGCTGTCGAAAGTTATTCGTCCCTCGCCCCCGCCAATGGCCGAATGCGCAAACTGGCCGACCTCGCCTTCGCGAACGGCATGGCGCGCCGCCTGTGGATTGCGCCATCGCTGCCTTACTTCGGCAGCAGCCAGCCTGTCAGCAAGATGCTGATCTTCTCGGAATGGACGATGGTTCCCGATGCGATTGCCGGGTTCCTGTCTTATGAGGCAGAGCGGCAGATGGGCATGGGCAAGGGTCACACCTACACCGACCCGCCAACCACCCGGCCCTTGCAATTCCGCCGCGCCCAGGGTCGCCTTGCAGGCCTGCGCGCGTTGCAACTCGTCATCCCCTCACCCCGTCTTGCGGCCATGGCGGACCCGTTGGCCCTGATGCGATTGGAGGGACCCTTTTCCGATCTCGACGCGCTGCGTCAAGCGGTTCGCACGCGCCTGCGGCCTCTGGCGCAAGACCTGGCGGAACACAGCGCCGAAGCAGGGGATGGCGGCTGGGATTGGAGCAGCCCCACCGCCCTCGATGTCGGGAATCCTGAATTTGTGAACTGGCTTTCCGGGCCTGATCCGCGAAACGAGGGGGACGAGGAAGCTTGGCCCGATCACCTTGCCGAGCTGCTGCAAGTCGCACGACAACCGATCGGGCAGAACGACGTGGACCAGACTCTCAACCATCTGGTGGATGTGGCGCTGGGCAGCCCGGCCACCTGCGCCTTGCGCGCCCTGTCGCGCATCGCACCCACGCTGCCCTTGACCGATTCCGCGCTGCTGACGGCGGCGACAAAGGTCGGCATGGCCTTCAGGACCCAGTTCAACCAGCCCGAAACCCAGGCTCTGCTGCGCGCGGAAGGGGATGTCTACTGGCGGGCGGTCCTGCGTCATGCAGCCGAGCACGATCTGCAATCTGTCCTCGACGAATATGCCCATGTCTTGCTGGAAGCCGAGGGCCAGGTCGGCCATCCGCCGGACAAAGCCATAGGCGTCATCGCCGAACGAATGGCCGAGGCCCTGTCCTTGCGACCGGCCCAGATTGAACTGAACCACTACGCGCTCCAGCGTGGCCGCATCGTCCAGACCCACCCGATCACCCTGCCCGGTCGCTTCGCCATGCGCCTTGCCCAGAAGGGGGAAGACGAGACCGGCGTGAACCGCACTGGTCTCGTCCGAACGGCTTTCAACTCACCGTTCAAGCCCTTCGTCCTGGCCTCAACCTCGGTCGGGCAGGAAGGTCTGGATTTTCATCCCTACTGCCACCGGATCGTCCACTGGAACCTCCCCGGCAACCCGGTCGACATGGAGCAACGCGAAGGCCGGGTGCATCGCTACAAGAACCACGCTGTCCGCCTGAATCTCGTCGCAGGACATTCTTTGTTGGCGCTGAGCGGGCCGGGCGCTGATCCTTGGGCCGATATGTTTAGCGCTGCGCACGGAAGCGCTGGGCGCACTGGAGATCTTGAGCCTTTCTGGGTGCTCGACGGCCCCACCAAGGTCGAACGCCATATCCTGTCGCTCCCCTTCAGCCGTGAAGAGACGCGGCTCTCCTGGCTGAACCGTTCCGTGGCGCTGTATCGGCTGGCATTCGGTCAACCGCGGCAGGACGATCTACTTGCCTTGCTGGATCAGGTGCGGGACGAGATTGCGCCGGAGGCGGTCGCTCAACTGCAGATCAGCCTTCGTCCCGACTGAGCGCGTTCTTCTGCGGTTTTAGCGCGCTCTTGATCCTGCGGCCCTACTATCCCCCTGATCTTGCACGCGGTTTTGGCCCGTTTGTTGACCTATTGTTGACCCGCCGTTCGGACAGCAAAAAGCCCCACGGTGAGGAG
>JAAFHX010000204.1 GCA_013297695.1 Rhodobacterales bacterium
CCGGACAGGTTCATGGCGAAGTGCCGCTGGTGTTCGGCACGCGCTTTCAAGGCGGCGCGCGCGCCACGGCTGCGACCCGCCTGCTTCAGGTCGACGCCCGCGCCTATTACGAGCTTGCTGCCGACTGCCCCGCCTTTGCCAACCGTATCCGCGAGATGGCGCAAGAGCGTATCGGCGGCCTGCAGGGCATCGCCGCCGAGACGCGCAAACCGCAGGCAACGGTGACGGGCGACCCGCTGGACGACCACAGCACGGCCCTGCGCCGGTTTCTGGATCGCAACGGTATGACGTTCGACTGGCTGCCCCCGGATCAGATCGCCCGATGGCCGGGGGAACCCCTTGCGCCCGGCGAGATGCCGGCCATCCTTTGTCCGGATGGAACCACGCTGCGCAAACCGGCGCTGCGCGATCTGGCAGAGAAGATGGGGCTTCAGACCAGACCCCGGTTCGAGGTTTACGATACCGTCATCATCGGCGGCGGTCCGGCGGGACTGGCCGCAGCGGTCTATGGCGCGTCCGAAGGGCTGCGCACGCTGGTCGTGGAGCGCGAGGCCCCCGGCGGGCAGGCGGGCACATCCTCGCGCATCGAGAATTACCTGGGCTTTCCCGGCGGCATATCCGGCGACGAACTGGCCGACCGCGCGCATCGTCAGGCGCGGCGTCTGGGGGCCGAGATTCTGGTGACCCGCCAGACCGTCGGCATCGACCCGGTCGGCATGTTCGTCAGCCTTGACCGGGACGAGCGCATCCGGGCCCGCTCTGTCGTGATTGCGACCGGCGTGAGCTGGCGTCGCGTTGCCATCGACGGATTCGACCGTCTGGTGGGAAAGGGCGTGTATTATGGCACCTCCCGCAGCGATGCGGGGCTTGCGCAAGGGGCCGATGTGCATCTGATCGGCGCGGGAAATTCCGCCGGCCAGGCGGCGCTGTACATGGCGCGCCATGCGCGCAGGGTCACCCTGGTCGTGCGGGGCGACAGCCTTGAGAAAAGCATGTCGCAGTATCTGGTCGATCAGGTCCGCAGCAAAGAGAACATCCACTGCGCGCTGCGATCCGAAGTGACCGCCGTTCACGGAACGCAACAGGTCGAGACGGTCGATATCCGCACCGCCGCGACCGGCGAGACGCGGCAGGAAAGGTCGTCGGGGGTCTTTGTCTTCATCGGGGCCGATGCCGAAACCGACTGGCTTCCCCCCGAAATCCGGCGCGACGCGCGCGGCTATGTCCTGACCGGCACCGATGGGCCGCAGAACGATGCCTGGCCGCTGGAACGCGACCCCTACCTTCTGGAAACCAGCGTGCCGGGCATCTTTGCCTGCGGGGACGTTCGCCTTGGCCCGGTGAAACGGGTGGCCGCAGCCGTTGGCGAAGGCAGCATGGCCATTGCCTTCATCCATCAGTTCCTTGCCTCTTCTGCATCCGGGCGGGCCATGCGGTGACAGGGCTGCACCAAAGCTTGCAGAGACTTCTTCGGGCCGGTTTCTTTGGCGCGATGCAGCCTTCACGAGAGGCGACATGACAGTGCAATCGGACCTTCCAGACCTTGTCCAGCAACCGGGAACCAGCAGATGAGCGAGACCGGCGATCTGCTGCACGTCGTGACGAACGACAACATTCCGGCCGGCCGCAAGGCCTTTGGCCGTGCGCTGATCTGGGGTTCGGCAGCGCTCTTGCTGCTGACGGCCCTGATGCAGACGCTGGACCGCACGGGGGTCGTCTCCATCGGCTTCGCCAACTGGCGGCCCACGCTTTATGCCTATGTGTTCTGGGCGGTCTGCCTGTGCTGGGCGCAGGTGCTGATCCGGGGCGAACAGGGCAAGCGGGTGCTGTTCGTGCTGCCGGCCGTGCTGTTCGTCATCAGTCTTGTCGTCATTCCCTTGGTCTTCGGCCTTGGCATTGCGTTTTCCGACTGGAACCTTGCCTCGCAAGGCGGGCGCAAGTTCAACGGGCTGGACAATGTGCGCCAGATGTGGGCCGACCCGTTCTACTGGAATGCCATGCGCAACATGGTCTGGTATCTGCTTGCGATCCTTGTGGAATATGCCATCGCCTTTGGTCTGGCGCTGCTGTTGAACGCGCAGATCGTGGCGCGCAAGTTCTTTCGCGTGGCCTTCCTGATGCCGCTGATGCTGTCGCCCGTTGCGGTGTCGTGGATGATCGGCAAGTCGATGCTGGAACCCCGTTTCGGCCCCCTTGCGCGGCTGGCGCGGCTGCTTGGCTGGGAAAACCCTTCGTTCTTTGAAAGCCCCGTGATGGCGCGGCTGACGATCATGGTGATGGATGCCTGGACGTTCATTCCGTTCATGATGATCATGATCCTGGCCGGGCTTCAGGCGATCCCGAAAGAGGTGCAGGAGGCGGCAAAGGTCGATGGCGCGAATGGCTGGAAGGGCTTCTGGGAAGTGACCTTCCCGCTGATGCTGCCGGTGTCGATCACCGCGATCCTGATCCGCATCATCTTCAAGCTGAAGCTGGCCGACATCATCATCAACGTCACCTCGGGCGGCCCCGGCGGGGCCACGGATTCGGTGACGAGTTTCATCTACCGCGAATACCGCGACCGGTCGAACGTGGGCTACGGCACGCTGCTCGCCATGGTCTATCTGGTCATCATCATCGTTTTCATGACCATTCTGATGAAGGTCGCCGACCGCTGGATGAGGCCGAAATACTGACATGACCACACAGATTTTCCACGATGCCCCGGAAGACCGCGCGCCGCGCCTTGGCTGGTACGCCTCGCGCCTTGCGATCTATGGCATGCTTATCTTCTGGACGGTGATCTGCCTGTTCCCGATCTACTGGACCATCACCACAAGCTTCAAGATGGCCCCCGACGTGATGAAGGGCAACATGCTGCCCTGGGTGGACTATACGCCGAAATGGCTGGGCTGGAAATCGCTTGGGCTGTCGCCTGACACCATCGGCGCCGAGTCGACCGTGCGGGACGAATTCCTGCAGCGGTTCATGAATTCTGCGGTGATCTCGCTGACTTCCTCGGGTCTCGCCGTGATCCTGGGCAGTCTTGCGGCCTACGGGCTGTCGCGGTTCAGCTACAAGTTCGGCTACATGCGCAATCCGGACATCTCTTTCTTCTTTCTCAGCCAGTTGATCCTGCCGCCGGTCGTGCTCGCCCTGCCCTTCCTGGTGCTGTACAAGGAACTGGCGCTGCTGGATACGCGGGTCGGGCTGATCCTGCTGTACACGCTGACGGTGCTGCCCATCGTCATCTGGATCATGCGCGACCAGTTCGCGGGCATCCCGACCGAACTGGAAGAGGCGGCCCTGGTCGATGGCCTGTCGATCTGGGGGGCTTTTGCGACCATTGTGCTGCCCATCGCCCTGCCCGGCATGGTCGCGGCCTTCATCCTGAGCCTGGTGCTGACCTGGAACGAGTATTTCTTTGCGGCGCTTCTGACCTCGACCTATGCCAACACGCTGCCGGTGATGGTGGCCAGCCAGACCGGGTCGCAGGGCATTTCCTGGTGGTCGATGGCCGCGCTCAGCTTTGCCGCGATCCTGCCGCTGGTGGTCATCGGGATCGTGCTGGAACGGTACATCATCAAGGGGATGGCTGCGGGGGCGGTGAAATGAGGCTGCGATTCTTCTCCGAAGACTGTGGCCCAAGGTCTGATTTTTCGCAGAAAAATCGCGAGGCACCATGCTGAGGGGCATAGACCGTCACCTGTCCGCCGACCTGCTTCACGCGCTGATGCTGATGGGCCATGGCGATGACCTCGTGATCTGCGATGTGAACCACCCTGCCGCCAGCATTGCGGCCGACACCACCTATGGGCGGCTGATCGACCTGCCCGGCTGCGCAATCCCCCAAGCCGCGGCCGCGATCCTGTCCGTGATGCCGCTGGACACGTTCGTTCCGGCCCCGGTCTGGCGGATGCAGGTCGTCGGCGACCCGGAGGGCATCGTGCCCGTCTTCGGCCTGATGCAGGCAGAGATCGACCGGGCCGAGGGGCGGCCGGTGGCCATGGCGGCGCTGGAACGGTTTCAGTTCTATGCCGCCGCCCGGCGCGCGTTCTGCATCGTGCGCACCTCGGACCCCGGGCCCTATGGCTGCTTCATCCTGCGCAAGGGCGTGATCGACCTGCCACGCCTTTGACGGCTATGGCCGGATCACCCGGCGCGGGGGGAGGGGGACTGCCCTTCATCACGCAAGTCGGCAGGATGACGGGCAAATTGCGCGCGACAGCATCGCGGATCGCATCTGGTCATGGCGCATCCCACTGCCCGTCCAGATCGGCCGCAATATCCCGCGTCTGGGCGTAAAGGCGCCGGAACAGCGGATAAAGCCGGTCATAGGCCGCGTGGTGCGCTGCGGTCACCTGTGACTCGGCGGGGTTCCAGCGGTCGATATCCCCTGCACTGGCATGGCCCGTAGCCAGCGCGGCAAGGAAGGCATCGCCATAGGCGGCACCCATCGACACCCGGCACAGGGTCTGGTCGAGGCCGGTCAGATCGCTGGTCGCCTGTAGCCAGGGCCGGTTCCTGGTGCCCCCGCCCACAGCGCGGACGCGCGCCACCGGCTGGCCCGCCTCGGCATAGGTGTCGGTGATCGCACGGGTCGCGCAGGCGATGCCTTCCAGCGCGGCGCGGTACAGATCGCCCCGCCCGTGGGTCAGGTTCAGCCCGAAGATTGCGCCTTTCGCCTGCGGGTCATGGATCGGCGTCCGCTCGCCCGAGAAATGCGGCAGCACGATCAGCCCACAGATCGGAAGAGCG
>JAAFHX010000205.1 GCA_013297695.1 Rhodobacterales bacterium
CTCCTCGTGGATCTCGACGCAGCCTGCGGATTTCAGGGCCTGCGACTGGGGCAGGGGGGTCTGATCCTCGGTTGAGACGCGCGCATAGCCGATCAGGGGCATCAAAACAGGTCGTTTGCAGTTTCACATACCACAAATAAACGACCGTTTGTAAACATGCGCAAGGTAGAAGTACTGCAAGGCATGAGGTGCGCTGAGGCCGAAATCATCGGGAAAAGACGGGCCGCAGGGCGATGAGTGCGACAAGAACGCAATGTCACAGGGTCACGGAACAATCCCATATCTATAGTGGTGTAAGGGCGCCGGGAAAGTTGTTGATGTAGCGCCAGTTTGGTGCACATAACCGGCATATGAGAAGCAAGGCTCCTATTTTTGATATTGAATCTGGAGAGGGTCACTACCCGCCCGGCCTCTATGACGGCTCAGAGGAAAAGACCCCTTGGTTCCTGCCGGATGATGAAGCGGCTCAAGATGAGCCCGACCCGCTGGCGCGGCTCTTTGCGGGCGGAAGGCGGCGCGAGCGTGAGCTGCCTTTCGCCGATCCCGGTGCCTGGGCACGGGCCGAGGGGCTGATGCCACGGGCGCTGGCCGACGCGGCTGCAGCATTGTCCAGGCTGGCAGCACGGCTCGAATACCTGGGCGGTGCGGCGCGTGTGCTGCCCTTGGAGCTGGCAGAACTGTCATGGCAATCCGGCGCCCGGATCGGTGCCGATCAGATCTGCTTGCATCTCGCCGGGGCAGGGCGGGCTACGATGGAAGAGGACCGTGCGCGCCAGATGGCTGGGCTGTCATGGTCGGCGCGGCGGCTCGATGCCGGGCGGTTTGATCCGAGCGATCTGGGAAGCTTTCTGGGGGAGGGGGAAGCGGTCCCTGATCTGGCTGAGGCGCGGGTCGACTGGGCCGAACGACTGGATGCGGCGGATCACCTGCACCCCCTGACGCGGGCTGCCTTTGCCTTTGCGCTGTGGCAGGGGATGGGTCTGTCATCCTCGACCAGGGTGCTCGAACCGGCGGTCATGGCGTCACTGATTGCGGCAGAAGGGCAGGGCAGGGGGGTCACCTATGTCCCCTTTGCACTTGGCGCCAACCGTTACCTGACCGCAGGTGGCCCGCCCGATGACAGGCTGGCGCTGTGGTTCCAAGCCGCTGAACGGGGGGCAAAGCGCGCGCTGATGGAGCTGGAACGCGCCAGGACCTGGGCCGGGAAGGCCCGCGCGGCCACCACCGATTTGTCAGGCCGGGGACCCGCCGCGCTGATCGACTTGTTCGAGGCCTCGCCGTTTGTCTCGACCGCCCTGGCAGTGAAGCATGGCCCCAACTCTCGCGCCGCTACGCAGGCCAATCTGAACCTGTTCGAGGCCCGGGGCCTGATCCGAGAGATCACCGGCCAAGGGCGGTTCCGCCTCTGGCGCGCAGTGGGGTAGGCGAGCGGAGACAAGGCTCATAACCTGAAGGTCACAGGTTCAAATCCTGTCCCCGCAACCAAAATAGCTAACCTTTCTAAATGGTTAGAATATGACAAAAACACTTGTGTAAAGACACTCGCGTTTTACCTCAACGCCACCTCAACGTTTCGCGAGTCCCCCCGAAACGCGGGGGCTTTTTGCGTTCTGGAAGCGCAGAAGCGGCGTGTCGGCAGAGCATGGTGAACGAGTTTCGCACCCGCGCGTACGGCCACCCCGTTCCCGCGCCTCTGCCACGGTTTGATCGGAACCCGGGCATCGTGTAGCACTGGATCGAACCCTCGAATTGCTCTCCCGCCATGCCAAATACAAAGCCTCCCAGAAACCTGACTCCGGTGCTCTGTCAGCAATTACAGCGCGAGATGCTGAACGCGTGCCAGCTCGTCGCGGCCCGCCACGGTCTCGTGGTCGAGGCGCAGGACATCACCGGCGTGGATCTGAGATGGGGGTTCGATGCTGCCTTCCGCGTGTCGATCCCTCTTCCAGACGGTACCGCGATCGACCCGAACAGGTTGCTCTTCGAACCGCTGGCCGAGGCATTCGGAATGTCACCAAGCGATTTCGGCCGTCAATTCAGCACGGGGCGCGAAGTGTTCAGGATAACGGGCATCAACCCCCGCCGGCCAAAGTACCCGGTTTCTGCGGAACGAATCCCTGACGGGCAGGGATTCAAGTTCACCTCCGACCAAGTCGCACTTCTGTTGCGAAAAGGGATGAGGGACGTGACGCCCAAGGATCGGTGACGACGTGTTCGGCCCAAAGCGGTCGGCCGAACTCGGCAATGTTGCGAGGCGGTGGTCTTCAAAGCTGACACTTGAAACATCGAGCAGCGTCTCGCTCTACGGTGGGCATGTGGCGGCTGTGGGACGGACGTGTCTAGCGGCAGAGGCAGGTCGGGTGGCGCGGGTTTCCGCGGGCGACTTTGCTTGCTGGACCACCAAGCGATGACGAGGAGCCCGCGACCTCGGGCCTCATCTGCTTGACCCGCAGGCCCCGGAGCGCTAATCGGTGCGCAAGGTGTCGGGCACCTGCCGCCTGCGGACGCAAGTCACGGTGAAGCCCGGATCGCGATGACATCTCACCCTCGAAGCATTTCGCGTGGTGGGCAATGCAGGCTCCCATTCATATTGAAATGCCTCATCAGAGGAGTGAATGATGTCTGTCCGGCACGCTGTCTCACAGGACAATCCATTTCTGACCGCCCCCATCGGGCGGCTGTTTTTGTCAAACGCCCTTCCCATGGCCGTGGTCATGTCGATGGGTGGCATTTTGAACGTGATCGATGGCGTTTTCGTCGGACGCTTCATCGGGGCCGAGGCGCTGGCGGCGGTCAGCCTTGCCTTTCCGGCGGTGATGCTGATGTCTGCGCTGGCGACACTGGCTGGCAGCGGCATGTCAAGCCTGCTGGCGCGATCTCTGGGTGCCGGAAACCGCGTCGCTGCGGCCCGGGTCTTTGCCGGGGCGCATGGGTTAGTGGTGATGATTTCGGCCGTTTTGCTGGGGCTCTGGGCGGCCTTTGGCCGGGCGATGTTGATCGAGATGGCGGCTGGCAATGCGCAGATAGCCGAGACGACGTGGACCTACCTGTCCATTCTGATCTGGGCTGCGCCGGTCCAGCTTCTGCTTGGACTGCACGCCGATGCCCTGCGCGTCGAGGGCCGTGCGGGTGCTATGGCAGCACTTTCCGTCCTGGTGAACCTGCTCAACATTGGCGCCAACTGGCTGGGGATCGTCGTCCTTGGCTTTGGGATTGCGGGCTCTGCCTTAGGAACGGTCGCGGCACAGGTCCTTGGCCTCGCGCTGGCTCTTGGTCTTCGGGCCAAAGGAAGGGGGCTCTTGCCACTTGGGATGCTGCGGCAGGAAAGCTGGGCCGCCAACTGGCGGCGGATCATCACCCTTGGCCTGCCCCTTTGTCTTAGTTTCCTCGGTATCGCCTTGGTCGCCAGCATGGCGATGCTGGCACTGCGGCATCACGCAGCGGAGTATGACAGGCTGATCGCGGCCTATGGCGGGGTCACACGGCTTCTGAGCCTGGCCTTTCTGCCGCAATTGGCGATTGCACTGGCTTTGCAAGGCATCGCGGGCCAGAACGCCGGGGCCGGGCGGGGCGACCGCGCAAAGGCGGCGCTGCGGCTGGCCATGGCTGCGGCCTGTCTGTGGTGTGGTGTGGTGGCGCTGACCGGGCTTCTAGCGGGACAAGTGGTTGGCGGCTTGTTCAGCAGCGATCCGCAGGTGGCGCTCGCGATCGCCGCAATCCTTCAGCCCATGCTGGCGCTTTACGTGTTCGCTGGCCCGATTCTTGTGCTGGCCATGTATTTGCAGGCTCTCGGTCAGCCTGCGCGGACGGCCGCGCTGACCCTTGTGAAGCCTTGGTTGCTGATGCCCATGCTGATCCTTGGGCTTTCCGCCGCGTTTGGGGTCAAGGGCATCTGGCTAGCGTTTCCGATGGCGGACGGGGTTGTTCTGCTGATTGCCCTGTTTGTCGGACGGGGCATCGTGCTGACTAGGACAGCCCCTCGCCTAGAGGGTGTGGCATGACAATCGACGAGGCCAAAGCACAGGCAAAGGCTTTGCGCGCAGCCCTTCAGGCCCGAGGCAACGCCATAAGTCATGCCCAGGCGCTGGAGCTGGTCGCCCGCCAACACGGCGCCAAAGACTGGAACACGCTCCATGCGAGGTTGGCGCTGGTCAATGCGCCGCCGGACCTTGCGCTTGGCGACCGGGTGCGTGGCCGCTACCTTGGTCAAGCTTTTGTCGGCCGCGTGGTCGGCCTGTCAGGCCCCTCCACCTATCGGCAGATTGAAATCCGCTTCGACCATCCGGTCGATGTGGTTCGGTTCGAGAGTTTCTCAAACCTTCGCAACCAGGTCCGGTCTGTCATCGACGAAACCGGCCGCTCGCATCGCCATACCTCGGACGGTGTACCGCAGTTGATCGTCGGGAAAGAGAGCGGGTAAAAAGGGGGATCGACCGAGGTCCGCAGCCCAAGAACAATCCTGCTCGTTCTTCTTGCGGGCTTCTTGCGGGGTGCGGCCGCATCGAAGTGCCCGTCCCATAGCGGACGGTCACCCGGCATTGACGCCGCTCGGGCCCGACGGCGATAGTCAGAGGCAGCGTACCTTTGTGTGCAAATCGACATAGAAACTTGCTGCGGTTCACCCGGATACGGCTTCACTCGTGGAGGATAAACATTGCGCCACCTGTTTCGCGGAATCGTCGTTCTGGTCATGTTCGGGGTCTTCGGGG
>JAAFHX010000206.1 GCA_013297695.1 Rhodobacterales bacterium
CGTATTGCGTGATCGCGCTGTCATTGACGTAAAGAACCGGTGCAACGGGTCGCCCTGGGCCAGCAGAGGGGGCGCTGCCAGACAAAAGGCCAGGCACATCGCAAGCAGGGTCTTCAGTCGCATCGTCCGGTCCGTTCCTGTCGGTCCTTCCCGGAAGCGCCGGAAAGGGCTGTCCTGTGCGGCGGCAGGTCCAACGGTCTGCGCGGCATCGGCCGACCTCAGTTCCGGCAGCGACGCGCCGGACCGGGAGCAGCGGCACCGCCAAAACCCAGCAGGTCCACCGCCAAGGTGAATTCTGTCGTCGGGTCCACACTAGTCGAGGACGTGAACCGACGCGAGAGGGAAACATCGACCAGAAGGCACTCGTTCCGGAATTCAAGGCCAAGCCCCGCGTTCGAGGCGCGGTTGTTGACAAAGTCGTGCTGGATGTTCGCCCGCCCCGTCCAGTTTCCCGCAACCCGGCGCGACCCGTTGATGGTCAGTTCCGAAATCGGGTCGGACCGGTCGGTGGCAAGGTCCGCCTCGCCCCAGACATAGCCGGAACTCAGGCCAAAGCCGTCGCCGTACCAGGTGATGCGCGCTTCGGACCGGTTGGCCGACAGGTCGGGGTTGAACAGCGACCGCCCGATCAGGCCAAGCCCCGATCCGTTGGAATACTGCACGCCGGCCAGCCAGTCCGAGGCCGTGCCGTCAAGACCCGAGACAACGGTGAACTGATCCAGATCGTCCAGCCGCAGCACCCGCCCAAGCGACGCCCCGACCATGCCGCCATCCGGCGCGAAACGGGTCCAGGACAGGCCCAGTGCCGCGCGGGGGCCCTGTTCCACCGCATCCGAACCCGGAAAGCGGTCAAGCGCGAACAGGTTGCCCTCGTCGAATTCCACCAGAACGCTGTCTTCGTTGGGCACGGGCGTGCCACCTTCGTCGGCCCAGACAAGCTGGGCGACCGGTTCAAGCACCTGCGTCGCCCCGTTGGAACCGCCGCGCAGCAGCGGCCAGCGCAGTTCGGCCCCCGCGACGGCATGGCTCCGCTCGATCTGCGAGGGGAAATCGGGGTCGTCATTCACGCCCGTCACATCCCCCTGCAGCGCGCCCAGAGCGGTGCCCACGATGCCCGCGGGCAGCACCCAGTCGCGCCGCCAACTGAAGGAAACCAGCGCGCGCGCAATGTCGCGGCCATCGGCACCGGTCCCTTGCCCGGTGACCGACCGGGCGTGGCTGTGCCCCTCCAGCCGGAATTCGCCGATGCCGCCGATCAGTCCGGGGGCAAAGCGCTGTGTCCAGTTCATGTCGGCCACGGTCGAAGGCTGGATCGTGTTGTCCTCGTCAACGCGGATCGATTCGAAATGGGTGACCTGTGCGGCGATGTATTCATCCTCGCGTACCCGTTCCAGGGTGACCGTGCTTTCCAGTTGGTCGGTATCGGACACCCCGTAATCGAGCAGGTAGGAATCGTCGCTTGCCGACTGCACCTCGAAGCTGAGCGTGAAATCGCGCGGCAGGGTGAAGGCGCCATTGGCAAACAGGAACCAGCGGGTCGTGTCGGGAATGATCTGGTCCTGGGTCAGCGCGCCCGAAATCTCGATCTGACCGGTCCGGAAGGCCTGGCGATAGCGCCCGCCAAGGGTGAACATCTCTTCGGTCGAGAAATAGGGTTCGATCGTCAGGTCGCGGGAATCGCCCAGGGCGATGAAATAGGGCAGCTTCAGGCCCGGCCCAAGCTGGCTCGTCACCCGCAGGGACGGGCGCAGAAGCCCGGTGGCGCGGGTCAGGGTGGGGTCCGGCATGCGCAGGCGCGGCAGGTAGAAGACCGGCACCCCTGCGACGCGGAACTGCGCGTTGCTGAAGTAGATCTGCCGTTCCTGTTCGTCATGGATCACCCGGCTGGCCCGCACTTCCCACAGCGGAACCGGGTTTTTCGCGCAGACCTGACAGGACGAGGCGACCGTCCGGCCAAGCCGTGTATAGCGCCCGCCCACCCGAAGGATTTCGGACGAGGCCATCTGCAACTGGCTGGCCAGGACCACCCGGGCGCTTTGCAGCAGGCCTTCGGTCAGGTCCGAGGAAAGCTCGGCCGAGTCGGCCACCAGGACGGTGCCAGAGGCATCGACCAGAGTGATCGGGCCGTCGATGGTCAGCGTCTCGGCGGTAGAATCATAGACGATCCGGCTGGCCTTCAGCCGGGACCCCTTGTGCAGCACCTCGACTGACCCGGTTGCGATCAGACGGCTGTCGGCCTGGATTTCCAGCGTATCGGCGACAAGGGTCGTGGCATCCTGGGCCGTTGCCGGAAGCAAGGACAGAAGGATCAGGACAAGGGCCGCAAGCCACCGCATCATCCGTCCTCGAAATGCAGCAGAAGACCAAGCGACAGAAGAACCGTGGCGACCGGCGGGCTCCATGCCGCCAGAAGGATCGGAATCTGGCCGTTGTCGCCCAGCACCTGGGCGAAGTTGCGCAGGAAAAACACGGTGAACCCCGCCAGCACGGCGGCCAGAACCATCAGTCCGGTATTGCCGAACCGGCTGTGGCGCAGCGTGAAGCCTGCCGCCAGCAGGACCATCCCGGCCAGAAGCAGCGGCTGCGCCAGTTCCATCTGGAACCAGACCCGGTGCTGGCGCGCCGAAAAGCCGGCGCGGTCCAGGCTGGCGATGAAGGCCGGCAGATCCCAGAACGAAATGTTCGACGGCGCGCCGAAACTGTCGCGGATTCCGGCGGGCGTCAGATCCGTGGGCAGCATGACCACCGCATCGGATTGCGCGCTGCGTTCCGGGTTGGCATCCGTCAGGGCCCATCGCTTGACATCGGTCAGCCGCCACGCCCCCGTTGCCAGTTCCGCCTCGGCCGCCTCGATCCGCGCCAGCGGCGTGCCTCCGGCGGCAAAGGTGACAAAGGTCGTGTCGAACAACTGCAATCCGTCAAGACTGGTCCGGGTGGCCCGGATCACCGTCTGCCCCTCTGCGCCGCCCTGGCGCAGCCAAAGCCCCTCGGGACTGACCGACAGCACGCTTTCACTGCTGCGGAAAAACCCCGCCGACCGTTCCTCGTACCGTTTCGTCGTGGCGGCGACCAAAGGGTTGAACACCGTGACCGCCACCACCCCCAGAACCAGCGCAACGCCGACCGGCACCATCAGCAACCGCAGCGCCGACCGCCCCGCCGCGCGGATCACCACCAGTTCGCTGGACCGTGACAGCGCAAGGAACAGCGCAATGGCCGAAAGGATCACGATCAGCGGCAGGATGCGATAGACCCCGCCGGGCACGTTCAGCGCCGCAAGCTCGGCCGCCGCGCCAAAGCCGAAAGGCGTGCCCGCCATCCTGCGGGCCTGTTCGACCACGTCGATCAGAAGCATCAATGCGATGAAGATCGACAGCACGATGCCGAACATCAACAGGAACCGCCGTGTGACATAGCGGGCAAGGGTCATGCCGTGCCCCCTGCCGGGATCGGCTGGCGCACCAGTCGCCGCGGGCGACCCGACCACCACAACAGCCAGAAGGGCAGCAGAATCCCAAGGACCGGGGCCACATAGGCCAGCGCCCAGGCCCGTTCGTCGCGCAAGGCGACCCCGGCCGCCAGATTGTCCACCAGTTGCACCAGCACAAGCAGCACCACCGCCGCCAGCACCTGCCGCCACAGCCCGAAACGCGAGAAGGCCCCGAGAAGCAGGGTCGAAAACCCGATCAGCGGCCCGGCGATGGCCAGCAGCGGCCGGGCGAACCGGCTGTGCCCTTCATACAGCATCATCGCCCGCGTCGCCCCCGTGTCGGTCAGCCGCGCGGACGACGGGAACAGCAGTTCCGCCGTCGTCAGTTCCTCGATGGCCAGCCGACCGCGCCCGGAGGTGCGGATGAAGCTGCCAAGATCATAGCTGAAATCGACAAAGCGGGTGACCGACAGCGTACGGTCGGCCCGTGTCAGGGTCTGCGCCATGCCGTCATACATCACGATCTTCGGTCCGCTGTCGGACTTGACCGCCACCGCCCGCAGCGACGAATAGGTGACGCGCCGGTCGGGAGATCGGGCGTCCGACAGGAACACGTCGCGCAACTCCCCCGAAGGCGCAATCTCGCGGATGTACAGGGTCACGCCCGGACTGGGATGCAGGAAGGTCCCGTCGCGCAGGAAACGGGCAGTCACGTTCGCCTCGATCTCGGCCCCGCGCAGGGCAAGCGCCTGCCGGCTGGCAGGCACCACGACATGCATCAGCGCAGCCATCATCAGCAGCACGATCAGGCCGAAGACAAGCACCGGACGGGCCATGCGAAAGGGGGAAAATCCGGTTGCCTGCATCACCACAAGCTCGCTGTCCTGGGTCAGGCGGTTGGTGGCATAGACGGCGGCGGCAAAGGCCGAGATCGGCAGGACAAGCCGGATCACGTTGGGCAGGGTCAGCGCGGTGAACTCCAGAAACACCAGCGCCGACTGGCCGTTGCCCACCAGCCGGTCGAACAGGCCGACGGCCCGGTTGACCCAGTAGACCGCCACCAGCACCAGCGAGAAAAAGCCGAACAGGGCCATCAGTTGCGACAGCAGGTATCTGTCGAATCTGGACACGCCCCACCTTTCTTCCTGCTTGCCTCACGGTCTGTTCCGGTCCGCCACGGTCTTGCGACACGGTGGCAAAGGCGGGCCCGCCGTCGGCACAGGCTAAAGGAAACGGCAGGCAGGGAAAACTGCTATCTGG
>JAAFHX010000207.1 GCA_013297695.1 Rhodobacterales bacterium
GTCCGCCGCGATGGCAAGCAGGGCCAGTATGGCCAGAACGAGCGCAGGGCGGTCTGTCATGGGTCCTCCTGCCGTTGGCGGTTCCGAAGGGGGCCGCATCCGGACCGGACGGGCTGGCGCGTGGCCAAAGCTATGCCGCACTATCCTTTCGGATCGGTGCATTCCGGGTCTTTCGCGGGGAAAGGTCGGCCTGCCGCCCTGATTTGCGCGGTTCCGGTCTTTGCCAAGGGTCCGCCATCACCTAAGTCTTCGCAAGCACAGGGAAGGACACGGGATGAGCGGGCTGCTTGCACTTCTGGACGACGTGGCCGCCATCGCCAAGGTCGCGGCGGCTTCGGTGGATGACATTGCGGGGGCAGCGGCGAAGGCCGGGGCCAAGGCAGCGGGCGTCGTGATCGACGATGCGGCGGTCACGCCGAAATACGTCACCGGGTTCAAGGCCGACCGCGAGCTGCCGATCATCTGGCGGATCGCCAGGGGGTCGCTGTTCAACAAGCTGGTGATCCTGCTGCCGCTGGCGCTGATCCTGTCGGAATTCCTGCCCGGCGCGATCACGCCGCTTTTGATGGTCGGCGGGGCCTACCTGTGTTTCGAAGGGGCCGAAAAGGTCTTTCACAAGCTGTTCCCCCATGCCGATCCTGCGGTCGAGGAAGACCTGTCCACCGGCGATCCGGTCCGGCTGGAGGAAGACCGCGTGCGCGGCGCGATCAAGACCGACTTCATCCTGTCGGCCGAGATCATGACCATCGCGCTGGCGGCGGTTCCCGACAGCGGCCTTCTGACCGAAGCGGTGACGCTTGCCGCCGTGGGCATCGCCATCACCGCCTTTGTCTATGGCGGGGTCGCCGTGATCGTGAAGATGGATGATCTGGGCCTGCACATGGCCACCCGCAGCCGGCTTGCGGCGATCCGGGCCGCCGGGCGCGGGCTGGTGCGGGGCATGCCAACGTTTCTGGCCGCGCTTGCAACGGTTGGCACTGCGGCGATGCTGTGGGTCGGCGGGTCGATCGTGATCCACGGGTTCGAGGTGCTGGGCTTCGGCTGGCTCGGCCATCTGATCGAGCAGATTGCCCATGCCTTTGGATCGACCGTCACGCTTGGCGCGGGCCTGATCGAATGGGTCGTCAAGGCGGCGCTGGACGGTGTCTTCGGGCTGGCGCTCGGGATGGTGCTGATCCCGCTGGCGACGCGGGTCTTCGGCCCGGTGATCGCCGCCATCACCGGCGGCAAGGGCGGCGCACATTAGGTGCCAAACCCAATCAACCCATTGATAGATTGATTCCGATCTGATTCACCTTCTTCTGTAGTGCAGCTTGGGCGAACACTGTCGGCAGGATTTTGGCTTTCGAACCGGGCCTGGGCGGCAATCGAGCCGCTTCTGCCGACGAACCAGTCTGGGGCGCGGCGGGTGGATGACCGCCGCGTCATCAGCAGGATCATCCAAGTGCTGCGGATCGGCTGCCGGTGGGTGGATTGCCCACCCGCCCATGGCCCTTCGACGACGATCTACAATCGGTTCAATCGGTGGAGTCGAGCCATTGTTGCGCCATTGGTCCGAGCGACAATGGCGAAGGCGGCCTTTGGGGGCGCATCTTCGCCACCCTCGCCGCGCAGGCGGAACTGCCGAGCGACCTGAGCATCGACAGCACTGCCGTGCGCGCCCACCGCTTCGCACATGGTGGAAAAAGGGGTCACAAATTCAGGCCATCGGGCGCTCGCGTGGCGGTCCGACCACCAGAATTCATCCTTTGACAGACGGTTGCGGGCGGGCGGTGGCCTTCACCCTCTGACCCGGCAACCACGCCGATATCTCCGAGGCCCCTGCGCTTCTGGACAACTGCCCCGCTCCAGCCCGGCTTCTGGCCGACAAGGGCCATGACGCCAACACCCTGCGCGACCGTCTTGCCGCAACCAAAACCGAGGCTGTCATCCCCGCGACCCGGTCGTGCAAAGCCCCCATCCCCTGCAACACCGAAACCTGCAGCGAAAGAAACCTCATCGAGCGCGCCTTCTGCCGGCTCAAGGACTGGCGGCGCAACCACCCCACGACAAACTTGCCATCAGCTTCGCCGCGGCCGTCGCCATCGCCGCTCTCGTCATTTGGCGGGCTTGATCGAGTCTCGAGCCTAGCCCAGCAGTGCCCTGACCTTGGCGGCGGTGGCCTCGGCCGTGATGCCGAATTCCTTGTACAGTCGGTCCGCCGGGGCCGAAGCACCAAAGCCGTGCATGCCGACAAAGCCCGACTTTTCGCGCTTGCCGCCCTCGCCGAACAGCCAGCGGTCCCAGCCGAACCGGATACCGGCCTCGATGGCGACGCGGACCGGGCCTGCCGGAAGCACCTTCTTGCGCCACGCCTGGTCCTGCTCTTCGAACAACTCCCAGCAAGGCATTGAAACCACGCGGGTACCAATCCCGTCGGCTTGCAGCAGGTCGCGCGCCTTCAGGGCGATTTCAACCTCGGACCCCGTGGCCATCAGGATCGCCTGCCGCTTTCCGTCGGCCTCGGCCAGCACATAGCCGCCCCGCGCGACCATGTTTTCCTTCACATGGGTCTTGCGAACAGTGGGCAGGTTCTGGCGGCTGAGCGCCAGCACCGACGGCGTTGATTTCGAGGTCAGGGCCAGTTCCCAGGCCTCGGCGGTTTCCACCAGATCGGCGGGTCGGAAGACCCAGGTGTTGGGCGTGGCGCGGCTGATTGCCAGATGCTCGACCGGCTGGTGCGTCGGGCCATCCTCGCCCAGCCCGATGCTGTCATGCGTCATCACATAGACCACCGGAATGCCCATCAGCGCCGACAGCCGCATTGCCGGGCGGGCATAGTCGGTAAAGCACATGAAGGTGCCGCCGTAAGGCCTTATCCCGCCATGCAGGGCCAGCCCGTTCATCGCCGCCGCCATCCCGTGTTCGCGGATGCCGTAGTACATGTAGCGGCCCTTGCGGTTGCCGGGCTCGAAGACCCCAAGATCAGGCGTCCTGGTGTTGTTCGACCCGGTCAGGTCGGCCGACCCGCCGAAGGTTTCCGTCATCACCGGGTTCACCGCCTCCAGCACCAGTTCGCTGGCGCGGCGGGTGGCGACCTTGGGGGCGGTTTCGCTGGCGGATTTCTTCAGGTCGCGGATGATGCGCGCCAGTTTGGCAGGTGCCGCGCCCGACAGGATGCGGTTGAATTCCGCCCGCTTGCCTTCGGGCAATGCGGCGAACCGCGCGTCCCAGGCCTCGCGCGTGCCACGGCCCCGAAGCCCCACAGCCTCCCACGCGGCCTTGACCTCGGCCGGGATTTCGAAGGGCCCCCAGTTCACGCCATAGGCGGCGCGGGTGTCGGCGATCAGCCTGGCGTCGGTCAGCGCGCCATGCCCTTTCGACGTGTCCTGCGCCGACGAACCAAGCGCGATATGCGTCTTGCACGCAACCAGCGCCGGGCCGGGGCTGGCCTTTGCCGCCGCCAGGGCGCGGTCGATGTCGGCGGGGTCGTGCCCGTCGCACTCGAACACATCCCAGCCGGAGGCGGCGAACCGGGCCATCTGGTCGGTCACGTCGGCGATGGAGACCTTTCCGTCGATGGTGATGCCGTTGTTGTCCCACAGCACGATCAGGCGGCTCAGTTTCTGCTTGCCGGCAAGGCCGATGGCCTCCTGGCTGACGCCTTCCATCAGGCAGCCGTCGCCCGCGATGACCCAGGTGTAATGATCAACGACCTTCGCCCCCCAATGGGCACGCAGCGACTCTTCGGCCATGGCGAAGCCCACGGCGTTTGCAATCCCCTGACCCAAGGGCCCGGTCGTGGTCTCGATCCCTTTGGCATGGCCGTATTCAGGGTGGCCCGCCGTGATCGCGCCCCACTGGCGAAAGTTCTTCACCTGATCCAGCGTCATGTCGGCATGGCCGGTGAGGTAGAGCAAGGAATAGAGCAGCATCGACCCATGCCCGGCCGACAGGATGAACCGGTCGCGGTTCGGCCAGTCGGGGGCGGTGGCGTCAAAGCTCAGATGCCGTCCGAACAGCACGGTCGCCACATCGGCCATGCCCATCGGCATGCCCGAATGCCCCGAATTCGCCGCCGCCACGGCATCCAGGGTCAGCAGCCGGATGGCACAGGCCTGGGCCCAGTGATCGGGGTGGGTGGCACGCAGGGTGGCAATGTCCAACGGGGCGATCCTTCGATGAAAGGGCGGGATGACGGCCGCTTTGCCGCCGAGGCTACGCGCAGCGTGATACCAGCCCGGTCAGCAAGATCAAGCATAGCCGCCGCACCTTTGGGGCGAAAGGGTGCGCATTCGGCTTGGCCTTTCGGTTAAGATCGTTGACAAAGCCGTCACATATGCGATTCGGGCGCGGGTACGGCGGGTCGGGGCCAGCGGTCCGCAGGCCATAGCCGCAGAGCCGACACGGGCCGAAACAAGGGGGCGACGGATGAGCGTGATCGCGGAATTCGAGCGGCGCATCACTGCGGCGCTGGAACGGATCGAACGGGGAATCGACCGGGCCGCGCCGGCGGTGCTGGTCCAGGACCCGGACATCCCTTTGACGGCGGCCGGTCCCGACGCGCTTGTTGCCGAGCGGGATGCAGCGCTGGCCGAGGCCGCGCGGCTGCGCGAACAGGCCGACAGGCTGCAGACCGCCGTCACGCAACTGACCCGGCAACTGGACGCGCACGGGCTGGACATGCAGCGCAT
>JAAFHX010000208.1 GCA_013297695.1 Rhodobacterales bacterium
GTCCCGCCCGACGCTTGGTGCGACGCAGCCCCGGACCCCGATCCGGGGCCTCTTGCGCGGGGTCAGTGGGCGCTGACCGGTGCCATGTCGTTCTGCCGGGCCAGCGCAAAGGCAAGACCCCGGTCGCGCACCAGCGCGACCCGTTCGCCATCCGGGCGATGCACGGCCCAGATCGTCTGCAACCCTTCGGCCTGCGCCCGGATCGGCGCGGGCAGGTCGGCCACCTGCACCGGCCGGATATAGACGATCTGCGCGCCTACTTCGGGGAAACCTCGATATTTTGCATCCATGACCTGATCCTCATTCCTTTCCGAACCGCACCTTGCGGCCCACCTGCCCGATCTCGATCCGCTGCACCACGGGTTCGGGAACCTCGCGGTGCAGGTCGACATGCAGCAGCCCGTGTTCCATCTCGGCCCCGGCGACCTCGACGCCTTCGGCCAGCACAAAGCTGCGCTGAAACGCCCGGCCGGCAATCCCCCGGTGCAGAAAGACGCGCGTGCCGTCATCATCGCCCTGCCGACCGCGGATCACCAGTTGCCGGTCCTCGACCGTGATCGCCAGGTCCTGCTCGCGGAACCCCGCGACGGCCAGCGTGATGCGATAGGCGTTTTCGGCAACAGCCTCGATGTTGAACGGGGGATAGCCCTCGGTCGCCGACTTGGCGGTGCGTTCGACCAGCCGTTCAAGCTGTTCGAACCCCAGAAGGTAGGGATGAGACCCGAAACTCGTCTTCGTCATCGGTCATGTCCTTATGGCAAGCGACAGATCGCGCGGCCCCCGATCCGGGCGACCACACCGGGAATATGGGATTGCGCCGTTCCCGGCACAAGTGCCCGGACCGAACCAGATTTCTTACCTTGCGGTCGGAAAACCGCTATACTGCCAGCTTACAGCCCATACGACTCAACCACCGGTCCTGACGTCATGAATGCGCCCTCCGAACTCAATTTCGAAGAGATGCTGTGCATCCGTCTCGAAGTCATGCGCCGTGAACATCGCGATCTGGATGAGGCCGTGCGTGCGCTGGAATCCGGCGGGCGCGCCGATCAACTGACCCTGAGGCGGCTGAAAAAGCAGAAGCTGGCGCTGAAGGACCAGATCGTGCGGATCGAAGACCAGCTGATTCCCGACATCATCGCCTGACCGGGGCGGCAGGGTGGTGCAGCGCCTTGCCCCTTGCCCCCGTGCCGCTATAGTCGCTCCTGCGCCGCAGATTGGCGCAGGTCGGGGGCGGGCATGGTCGCAGAGGTCGGGATCATCATGGGCAGCCAGTCCGACTGGCCCACGATGAAAGAGGCCGCTACGCTGCTGGACGCGCTTGGCGTCGCCTGGGAGGCGCGGATCGTGTCGGCCCACCGCACGCCCGACCGCCTGTGGAACTATGGGACAACGGCGGCCGAACGCGGGCTGAAGGTCATCATCGCGGGCGCGGGCGGGGCGGCGCATCTGCCGGGCATGATGGCGTCCAAGACCCGCCTGCCGGTGATCGGCGTGCCCGTGCAGACCAGGGCCCTGTCGGGGGTGGACAGCCTTTATTCCATCGTCCAGATGCCGCGCGGCTATCCGGTCGCCACGATGGCCATCGGAGCGGCGGGGGCTGCCAATGCGGGCCTCATGGCGGCGGCGATCCTTGCCCTGTCGGACCCCGCGCTTGCCGCGCGGCTGGACTCCTGGCGCGCCGAGTTGTCGGCCTCGATTCCCGAGGAGCCGCAGGATGACTGAGGCGCTGCATACCGGGGCCGTCATCGGCATCCTCGGCGGCGGGCAGTTGGGCCGGATGCTGGCGGTCGCCGCAGCGCGCCTCGGGTTTCGCTGCCATATCTACGAACCCGCCGCGAACCCGCCCGCCGGGGATGTGGCCCATGCCGTGACCACCGCCGGCTATGACGACACTGCGGCACTGGCCGCCTTTGCCGCCGCCGTCGATGTCGTCACCTATGAATTCGAGAACATTCCCACCGCCGCGCTCGACCTGCTGGAAACCCTGCGCCCGATCCGCCCCAACCGCCGCGCCCTTGCGGTAAGCCAGGACCGGATCGCCGAGAAGGAATTCCTGACCGGCCTTGGCCTGCGTGTGGCCCCGTTTCAGGCCGTGACCACAGCCGCCGATCTGGACGCCGCCATGGCCCGCATCGGGCTGCCCGCCATCCTCAAGACCACACGGCTGGGCTATGACGGCAAGGGTCAGTCGCGCATCATGATCCTGGCCGAGGCCCCGGCGGCACTGGACGCCCTGCAGGGAGCGGCGGGGGTGCTGGAGGGCTTTGTTCCCTTCACGCAAGAGGTTTCGGTGATTGCCGCACGCGGCCTGAAGGGAGAGGTTGCCGCCTATGACCCCGGCGAGAATGTGCATCGCGGCGGCATCCTGCACACGACCACCGTCCCCGCCCGCCTGACCCCCGGCTTTCGCAGCGACGCCGTGCTGACCGCGGCGCGCATCCTGAACGCGCTCGATTATGTCGGCGTGCTGGGGGTGGAACTGTTCGTGACGCCCGAGGGGCTGATCGTGAACGAGATCGCGCCGCGCGTGCACAACTCGGGCCACTGGACGCAGAACGGCTGCGCGGTTGACCAGTTCGAACAGCACATCCGCGCCGTGGCGGGCTGGCCCCTGGGTGACGGCAGCCGCCATGCCGATGTCACGATGGAAAACCTGATCGGCGACGACATCGCCCGCGTGCCCGCGCTGGCCCGCGAACGCGGCACCGCGCTGCACCTCTATGGCAAGGCCGAGGCGCGGCCGGGTCGCAAGATGGGGCATGTGAACCGGGTCAGACCCTAGCCCCCGGGGCGAAAACGCTCTTTGCGGGGCAGAAGAGCATCACCGCCCTGTCATCTGCCCGCGCTACGGTCACCGCCGGATCAACGAACGGGAGCCCAGACCATGACCAGACAGGACCAGATCACCCCCCCGGCGCGCAGCACCGGCACGACCATCCGCAGCGTCATCGCCGAGCGTGTGTCGCGGCGCGGCTTTCTGCTGGGCACCGGCGCGACACTTGGGGCGGTTGCGGCGCAGGGCTTCGTCGGTTCGCTCTTCTCTGGCCAGGCCCATGCCCAGGACGCCCAGTCGAGCCTGCAGTTCACCGAGCTTCAGCGCATCTTCGACGAAACGCACCATGTGGCCGAAGGCTATCGCGCCGATGTGGTCGTGGCCTGGGGCGACCCGATGAAGGCGGGGCAAGCCGCCGTCGATGTGACTGCGATCACCGCCGAGGAACAGGCCGACCGCTTTGGCTACAATTGCGACTACATTGCCTACATGCCGCTGCCGCGCGGGTCGCAGACCTCGGACCACGGCCTTCTGTGCGTGAACAACGAATACACCTCGTTCAACGTCATGTTCCCCGACTTTCCGGATGACGATGGTGCAAGCGCCCGCTTTACCGAGGCACAGGTAAAGACCTCGAACATGGCGATCGGCCATTCCATCGTGGAGATCAAGCGCGAGAACGGCACATGGGCCGTCGTGCAGGACAGCCCGTTGAACCGCCGGATCACGCTGGAAACCGATATGGTGATCTCGGGCCCGGTGGCCGGGCACGACCTGATGAAGACGTCCTATGACGCCACCGGAAAGCTTGCCCGCGGCACCAACTACAACTGCGGCGGCGGTGTAACCCCCTGGGGGACGGTGCTGACCTGCGAGGAAGGCGCTTCCGACACCTTCGGCGGCGATCTGTCGAAGAACCCGCAAGCGGCCGTTCTGGAACGCTACGGCTATGACGGGTCGGACTATTACGGGCGTGCCCGCTTTGATGCGCGGTTCCTGCTGGATCAGGAAGTGAACGAACCCAACCGCTTTGACTGGGTGGTCGAGATCGACCCCTACGATCCGGCCGCCGCCCCGGTCAAGCGCACGGCCCTTGGCCGGATGGCGCACGAGGCATCGACGGTCGTTCTGAACAAGGATGGCCGCGTCGTGGTCTACATGGGCGACGACGACTATTTCGAATATGTCTACCGCTTTGTCTCGGACGCCGCCTACGACCCGGCGAACCCGGCCTCTGGCAAGGACATCCTGGATGCGGGCACCCTGTCGGTCGCACGCTTCGACGCCGATGGCACGGTGACCTGGCTGCCGCTGGCGCAGGGTCAGGGGCCGCTGACGGCGGAAAACGGCTTTGCCACCCAGGCCGAGGTTCTGCTGAAGACCCGCCTTGCCGCCGACGCCCTGGGCGCAACCCCGATGGACCGTCCTGAGGACATGGAGACGAACCCGGTGACGGGCCGCGTCTATGCCATCATGACGAAGAACAAGAAGATGTCGGCAGACAAGCTGAACCCGGTGAACACGCGGCCGGAAAACTTCTATGGCCATATCGTCGAACTGATCCCGCCGGGTGGCGCAGGTGCCGAAGCCGACCACACGGCCGACAGCTATGCCTGGGACATCTTTGTCATGGCGGGCAACCCCAAGGTGCCCGAACATGGCGCGCGCTTCCATGCCGCAACCTCGGACAGCGGCTGGTTCGTGAACCCCGACAACCTGACCTTCGACCCGCGCGGCCGGATGTTCGTCGCCACCGACGGGGCGAACGATTTCGACATCG
>JAAFHX010000209.1 GCA_013297695.1 Rhodobacterales bacterium
CGTCATGCACTGCGCCGAACCCGACAAGACCGGGATCGACATGTACATGGGCTCGGGCGGCGCGCCCGAGGGCGTGCTGGCGGCAGCGGCGCTGAAATGCATGGGCGGGCAGTTCTTCGGCAAGCTGCTGTTCCGCAACGAGGATGAGAAGGAACGCGCGCGCAAGGCGGGGATCGTCAACTTCGACCGGGTCTATACCCGCGAAGACCTGGTGCGCGGCGACGTGATCTTTGCGGCCACCGGGGTCACCCATGGGTCGATGCTGAAGGGCATCCGGCGCGAGCCCGGCTGGGTCACGATGGAGACGATCCTGATGCGGTCGAAAACCGGGTCGGTGCGGCGGATCGAATACCGCAGCCCGGTGCGGTGAATTCGGTCGGGTGGGGTCGCTCCCTTGCCCGTCGTCCCCCTACCGAGTCGGGCATGTTCTGACTCGAAGTCCCGGCCTGTTTCGCCGGATTTGTCCGTCGACAAATCGGGCCGCGCCTGCCTGCCCCCGGCAGGCGCGTTACCGCGCCCGCCCAGGCAGGCGCGGCCGGATTGCAACCGACACCGAAACTCCATTGACCTACGGCTTGCGCCTCCGGTCAAGGGACCGGGCGTGCCTCCACGTGAAGCCCGCCTGATCGGTCCCGGCGAAGGCGAGGTGCAGCTCATCAAATGCCGCAACCGGCTCAGACAAGCCGCTTCCCCCCGGCCCGCTTGACGTGTCATTAACCCTGATGCGGGCACTTTGGCGCGGGTAAACGGGGGCCTTCGATGACCAACCACCTCTACTATGGCGACAACCTTGCCGTGCTGCGCGACCGGATCGCCAGCGCCTCGGTGGACCTGATCTACCTTGACCCCCCGTTCAACTCGAACGCCGACTACAACCAGTTGTTCAAGACCCCCAAGGGCCACGCCAGCCCCGCGCAGATGGAGGCGTTCACCGACACCTGGCAATGGGACGACGCCATTTCCGGGCTGGCGGTGGAGGAGGTCAAGCGGTCGTCCTATCAGGACGCCGCGAAGATGCTGGATGCCATGGTCGGCTTTCTGGGCAAGAACGCGCTGACCGCCTATCTGGCGATGATGGCCGTGCGGCTGATCGAGCTGCACCGGGTGCTGAAACCGACCAGTCATCACATCGGAAGAAGCTTGAATGTCGACCCAAAGTTGATTGACATCTCGACCAAGAAAGGCGGTTCAATGCGGTTTGTAAAGCTGATCATGTCATCCCACTTGGCGACAACCATTCCACAGCACTTGCCCATTGGCGTCTTCTGATAGGCTGGGTTCAGGACGACTCCTCGAAGCCTGGCCCGTCGAAATGCTTCACGCTCAGCCCTGTTCTTGTGAATTCGTCCGTCGCCGGTCACGACCAACCATTGATCGCCGCTTTCCTGCAAGTACCTGATCCATTCAACATCGCTTCTTGAATGAAGCCCCAACTCGCGAGCGTGATATACAGAAGTGTCCCCTGAAAGGTATCCATTCAGCGTACGAGTCATAACAGGAGAAGTGCAGTTGTCGAAGAAAACCTTCAAGCGTGAACGCTCGCAAGAGAGTTTTCGAACTTGACGGCACGCCGCAGCGTTGCTTCAGGTACTTGCCAAACGCGAGCTGCCGCACGGATGGACGCCTCAGCTTTCGCTGCGCTTGCCAATACCGCAGTAGGAACACCGCTCTCGTGATCAATTGGCTGCCCGAAAGAACGACCCGGGTCGATAACGATGCCGGTTTCAACAGACCTTATCCACCAGCGCATCGGGGATGATTCAGAAAAATCGACGTCCTTCAAACTACGATCAATTATCTTGGAGAATGCGTATTGACCCTTGAACAAATCCAGTAGTCGAGCGTCATTGTCTTCAGAAGCGATCTCGAGAAAAATCGTTCTTCCGTCTGTTCTGAAACGAGATGTCGAAAGGGGGCGTTCGTCGTCGACATACTTGCGCGCCTCAATTATTGCGCGTCTTACTTGCTGGGCGCTGACACCCGCCTCCATAAACTGGTACGCTGTTCGCAATTCCATCAAGTCCCGAAAGCCGAGATACAGGTTCCCATCATCCAAGTCGACCTGAGGGCGCCACAATGGTGGATAGTGACGATTGCCCGTGCCATGGCCCTTAAGCCAGCGGATGATCTTCCTAGCAGGTATCTTCAGCAGCCGCTGAGCCTCAGGCGGCGTGTACAGCCCGACTCCAAGAAGATCATCCAGCATGGTTTTGCCTCCGCGCAGCTAACATCTGACACCGAGTTGGTCAAAATGAAAGGCTCTAACGCCGAAACGGGTCCACGTGACAAGAACGACACGTTGCCCCCGTGCCGCGCATCCAGATCGTCACCATTGAGGCGGCCATCGCGCAGCGCGCCCGCGCCGTGAACCTGCCTGCCCGCCACAACGACACCTTCCGCCGCGCGGTGCGCGAGGAAGACACGCGGCGGCAGGGCGCGCTTGACCTGTAAAGGCCCCCTTGCCAGCCCGCCGCCGTTGCGGCACCTGTCCGGCCATGATCCCGGCACAAACCCTTCCCGCCTTTCTGGGCGTCGAACGCTCGGCCACCGGCCGCCGCTGGATCGGGCCTTCGCCCGAGGCCGACCGGCTGGCCGAGGGCATGGCGCAGGCCACCCGCCTGCCCCTGCCCCTGTGCCGCACGCTGGTCGCGCGCGGGGTGGCCCCGGGCGAGGCCGAGCGGTTCCTGGCACCGCAGTTGCGCGACCTGCTGCCCGACCCGCTGTCCCTGCGCGACATGGGGCCTGCCGCCGACCGGCTGATCGCGGCGCTGGACCGCCGTCAGCGGATCGCCGTCTTCGGCGATTATGACGTGGACGGCGGGGCGTCTTCGGCGCTGCTGCTGGTCTGGCTGCGGGCGATGGGCCATGCGGCAACGCTCTATATCCCCGACCGGATCGACGAGGGCTATGGCCCGAACGCCCCTGCCATGGCCGCGCTGGCGCGGGATCACGACCTGATCCTGACGGTTGATTGCGGAACCCTGTCGCACGAGGCAATTGCAGCGGCGCAGGGGGCCGATGTGGTGGTGCTGGACCATCACCTGGGCGGGGCGACCCTGCCCCCGGCGCTGGCCGTGGTGAACCCCAACCGGCAGGACGAGGATGGCAGCCTGGGCCATCTTTGCGCCGCTTCGGTGGTGTTCCTGCTGCTGGTCGAGGTGAACCGGCGGCTGCGGGGGCGCGGGGGCGCGGTGCCGGACCTGATGGGGATGCTCGATCTGGTGGCACTCGCGACGGTGGCCGATGTGGCCCCGCTGGTCGGTGTGAACCGGGCGCTGGTGCGGCAGGGACTGGCCGTGATGGCGCGGCGCGACCGGCCCGGGCTGGTGGCGCTGGCCGATGTGGCGCGGATGGATCAGGCCCCGAACGCCTATGCGCTCGGGTTCCTGCTGGGGCCTCGGATCAATGCCGGGGGGCGCGTGGGGCGGGCCGATCTGGGCGCGCGGCTGCTGGCGACCGATGACCCGGCCGAGGCGCGGTCGCTGGCCGACCGGCTGGATGCGCTGAACACCGAACGGCGCGAGGTCGAGGCGCGGGTGCGCGACGTGGCGCTGGCGCAGGCCGAGGCGCGGGGGTTCGACGCGCCGCTCGTCTGGGCGGCGGGCGCGGGCTGGCACCCCGGCGTGGTCGGCATCGTGGCGGCCCGGCTGAAAGAGGCCGCGAACCGCCCCGCCGTGGTGATCGGGGTCGAGGGCGGCATCGGCAAGGGCTCGGCCCGGTCGGTCGGCGGGGTCGATCTGGGCGCGGCGGTGGCGCAACTGGCCGCCGAAGGGCTGCTGATCAAGGGCGGCGGGCACCGGATGGCCGCCGGGCTGACGGTGCAGGAAGACCGGATCGGGGCCGCGATGGCCCGCCTGTCGGACCTGCTGGCGCGGCAGGGCGCGGGCGCGGGTGGCCCGGCCGACCTGCGGCTGGACGGGCTGCTGGCCCCGCAGGCCGCCACGCAGGCGCTGGTGGAACAGATCGAGGCCGCAGGCCCGTTCGGTGCCTTGGCCCCTGCCCCGCGCTTTGCCTTTGCCGACCAGCGGATCACCACGCGCCGGATCGGCGAAAGTCACCTGCGGCTGAGCTTTGGCGACGATGTCGGCGCGCGAATCGAGGGGGTGGCCTTTGGTGCCTTTGACAGCCCGCTTGGCCCGCTGCTCGACTCGGGCGGCGCAACGCGGTTCCATCTGGCAGGGCGGCTGGAACTGAACACATGGAACGGCCGCACCAAGGTCCAGATGCGCCTTGAGGATGCCGCGCGCGCCTGAGCTGCGCGCCGCTCCAAAATCTGCTTGCGCTTGCGACCGCCCTCGCCTACACCCCGCGCCACACGTCCTGCGGCCCGTTCGTCTATCGGTTAGGACACCAGGTTTTCAACCTGGTAAGAGGGGTTCGACTCCCCTACGGGCTGCCAGACCTTCCGTAAAGGCCATGCTAGAGCGTGATGATTCTACACGGAACCGTATCCTGAGTTTCGGATGTAGTTTTCGCATTCCTGCGGGGTGAATTGGTCGAGGAGTGACCCTATCCTGCGCCAGACGGCTTGCTTGGTGCGCTCG